>JAPLNJ010000972.1 GCA_026692885.1 Planctomycetota bacterium
CAGTATCTCCTACCCAGACAGTACAAAACAAACGTTTGCCTTCGACCCGCTCGGCAATCTGGCCGCGGCTGTCATGCAAAACGGCGATGCCATCGGCCAACTCATTGGCATTGGCCTGCCAGGCGGACAAAGCATCAGCTACGCGTACAACTCCACAGGCGACCGGACCCAGGTCAACGTCAACGGGACGGCGACGACCTACACGAGCAATGCCGTCAACGAAATCACCCAGGTCGGCCCAGCGGCCTACTCTTATGACGCCAACGGCAACCTGCACACCATCACCGATAACAGCGGCACGACGATTTACAACTACAACGACCTGAACCAACTGTTGGCAATCACGGCGCCCGATGGGGCTGCCACCAGTTTCCAGTACAGCCCGCTCGGCTTCATGGTGGGGATCACTTCGGGCAACGGCGCAGACCAAACCAACTACCTGGTCGATCCGGCGGGTCTGGCGAACGTGGTGTCATCCTATACAGGCGACGGGGCGCTGATTGCCCATTACAATTTCGGGCTGGGCGTGCTGGCTAACCAAACGGGACCGAGCGGTATTGGATATTACGACTTCGACCAGATGGGTAATACGGTCGGCATCTCGGGTTCTGGCGGTGTCTATGTTAACCACTACAGCTATCTGCCATTCGGAGAAACAACGATCGCCTCGGCAACGTTGCCCAATCCGTTCACCTTCTCCGGTGAAACCGGCGTAATACAGAGCGGCACAAACTTGTTCAATATGCGGGCAAGGCAATACTCCGTAACGACCGGACAGTTCCTGAGCAACGATCCCATCAGCCTCGGCGGCGGAGACAGCAACCTTCGTCGCTATGCCAACAACGCTCCAACGAACTTTGTCGATCCGTCCGGCAATGACTCTGCGAAGGTCTATTTCTGGAATGCCAATGGCGGCACGGGGCACACTGCCATTGAGGTAAACGGCAATTACCTGGAAATCAGGCCCCAGGGCGATACGAACTCCATCGCCGGCGCCCTCAGCTCCCTATTCATGAACACTGTTGGAGCGGTGGTCGGATTGACGGTGCGCGGAGACTATTCGAAGTCCGCCGCCAACAACGGAGCGACCTCCAGCTATACATTTGGCGTATCGTCGCAGCAGGCAGAGCAGATGAGTGCGGCGATCAACCACAGGAAAGAGGTCATTGACACGGCCAATCAGGTCGGCTTTCCGACTTATAATCTCTACACGAAGAGCTGCGCGTCGGACACTGCCGATGTCTTGAATGCAGGAGGCATCAATATTCCGCTTGGGATTCAGTTAAGTCCACACATATTTGAATGGTACATAAAGAACCTTACATCTCACGATCCCAACGCCCTCATCGGCCCCGCCGGCTACGGCACGCAGAACTTCATCCAGGACAGCGGCGTCTGGCCCTACACCGTCGAGTTCGAAAACACTGGCAGCATCGCCGCCCAAGAGGTGATCGTCACCGAACAGCTCGACTCCAACCTGGACTGGTCGACGTTCGAGTTTGGTTCGTTCGGCTTCGGTCCGGTCAAGGTCGCCGTGCCCGCCGGGCTGACCCAATACCAGACCACCGTCAGTTACCAGAACTCCGACGGCTCGACCTTGAACGTGCAAGCCTCGCTCGACTTCAATGTCCAGACCGGCCTGTTGACCGCCACCTGCGTTTCGCTCGATCCGTCCAGCGGCCAGGCGCCGACGGGAGTCTTCGACGGTTTTCTCCCGCCCGACAACAGCAGCGGCATCGGTGAGGGCTACGTCCAGTACACGCTGCAGCCCAAGGCCGGTCTGACCACGGGAACCACGATCAATCCGCAAGCATCGGTCGTCTTCGATACCAATGCACCGCTGGCCACGCCGCAGTTCCCCAATACGATCGACGCCAGTCCGCCGACCAGCAGCGTCGCCGCCCTGCCCGCCACGGAGACCTCGCCGAGCTTCCTTGTGACTTGGTCGGGCGCCGACGACTCCGGCGGATCGGGGATCGCCACGTACACCATCTGCGTCTCCGATAACGGCGGCGAGTTCCAGCCGTGGCTGACCGGCACTGCGAACACTTCGGCCACTTTTCCAGGTCAGAATGGCCACAACTACGCGTTTTCCAGCCTGGCGACCGACAACGTCGGCCACCGCCAAAGCAGCCCGTCCGCGTCTGCGACCACCCAGGTGGTCGCGAATCCTTGGCATAACTTCGCCAACCCGTGCGACGTCGATGGCCAGAATGGAGTCACGCCGTTGGACGTGTTGATCGTGATCAACTACATCAACTCGCATCCGGTCAGTACCTCGCTGCCTGCCGCGCCCACGTCCCCGCCTCCGTACTACGATGTGGCCGACGGCACGGGCGATCAGCAGGTCACGCCCCTGGATGTCTTGACGGTCATCATCTACATCAACTCCCATCCGTCGGGATCAGCGGAAGGTGAGGCGGCCGAGTCTGTGGGCAGGCCGGCTCTTGCGACTGGGTGGCCGGCGCCGCGGGCCGACGAGGGAGTGGTCCCAGCCGGATACGGCACCCGGTTGACGGCCCGGACGTCCGCAGTGTCCACTCCATCCCCGTACTCACCTGAGGAGGCATCGACGGTCCCACGCCCGAAACTCGCCTTGGCGACCATTCCGGGTATCTCCGGGCGTTTGGACGCAATCAGGGTCAGACCATCGAATCGCTTGGCGTCAGACCAAGACATCGGGGCGATCGATGCTTGGTCGGCCTCCCCGGATGATATCGGGTCGGACCTCGCCGCCGACGTCGCGGCAGCATGGCGAGCCTGAGGCTTCATTCGTATGTGGCCCAGCCCTCTTCGTTCAGTGTTCTTCTGCAGGTGACCTCCCGGCCTGAGTGCCGATCTTCTGCCGTCGTCTCATCAACTCAACCGTTTTCTGAGAAGATTCGCGCGAAACTGGTCGGAAGGGGGCGCGAGGAAAGGGATGCCCGCTAGAACGTGCGGGCAACCGAGCGGTCGAGGCCGAGTCGTGCGAGACGACGCCCTTCGACAAACGGTCAGGGGACGGCGGCGTCCCGTTTGAGATACCGCCTTAGGGCGGACCAGCGTTCGTGGAAGTCACTGAACGGATCCTCCTGGCACCAGCCATAGACCTTTTGCAGCTCGACGCCCTGCGGCTGATAGCTTGCCGGCCTGCAATACAGGTCGTGAATGAGTTGCCGGACTTGTGCGTGGTTGAGCGTGGCCGGATCGTAGCTACCCGGGGGCGAGGCGTCGCCGCTCACGGGCCGCCAGTTCTGTCGCACACGCGGCGGCTTGATCGTCACGCTGGATTGGACCATCCAGTGAGTGCCCATGCCGCCGAAACTGCGCAAGGGACTGGGCATCGGCAGGTACAGGATCTTCAGCGGGCTGGGCTCGCCCACAGCGGACTTTTGTTGCAGATTCTTGTAGGAATTCGTCACCTGTTGTGTCAGCCGCCGGATGAGTTCGTTGGCGAGTTGTGCCTTGGCGGACAGGGCGGCCGTGACTCCCCGGTCATTGGCATAGTCGAACGCCAGATACGACGCGTCGGCGACGATCACGTCAATTTCCGGCCACTTCTCGACTCGCGGCAAACCTCCCGTCTCCCGTTCCGCAGACTCCTTTTCAATGATGCGCTCGAGAAGGAGCAGGATCGAAATCAAGCCGCGATTGTCCATGGCGCCCCCGTCGGTGACCCAGGCGGACTTGTCCTGAAATTGCAGGTAGGCGTTCTGAAACACGGGCGGAAAATTCGCGCACAACGAGGCGGCGGTCGCCAGTTCGATTCCGGGTTCGGCGATGGTCACGAATCGCAGATAGTCATCGCTGGGCGGGGGCAATTCAATCGCCGCGAGGCATGCAGGTGCCGGAATCGCAAGATCCGGCACCTTGCGGTCGAAGTATTTATCGTCGCGGAAATTCGTGAAAACAAGCCGGCTCCCCGCTTGGTAAGCCTGGGCGCTCTTCACGGGCTCATGGGGCGCCAGGTAGGGTCGTCTTCCGGATTCATTTTCCGCGGACCCTGGGTTCGACACGCCCGTCGGCGACTCATGGATCCCGGCCAGGGTGGAATTCAAGATCACTAGCGGATGGTACTTTTCCACCTCCGCCGCGGCAGGGCGGCTCGTCCAATCGTGTCGCTTCGGGTCGGCGGCAGCGTTGAATTGTTCGCGTAAGCTTCTGCCCAAGAGTTCACCGATCGGCGTGCCGCGAACCAGCACCTCGAGGTCGGTCGAACCTGCGAGAACTTGCGTGATGTAGTCGTAGGCCATGGCCTCGTGGAATCGTTGCCAGGGATCGGCCTGCTCTTTCGGGCCGGATTGCGAAGGCCCCTCACCAACCGTTTCACTCACGTTGAGCGACTCGGCATGGGCGGCGTAGTAGGCGAGCGCGACGGCGCCGCCGGAGACGCCGCTGACCAGTTTCACGTCCTTCAGGGCGTCGATGCGACGCAAGCCTTCCAGCACCTCAAGCGTATTCAGGGCGGCGCGCGTTCCGCCTCCCGACGACGCGATGGCCAGGATGCGGCCGGGCATGATTTGGGGGTAGCCGCCCTCCGGTTTCTGGTCGCCGAACAACTTGCCGCGCACGTCATACAGCTCTCCACGGGGGTCCGTCGCCGCGAGGAACGGAATGCGCGGTGTCTGAGACGCATTGAGGCGGAAGGAACTTGCCACTCCGGCTCGCCAGCCTACAAACGTGAAGGCCAACGTGAGCACGACGTTGAAGAACGCAAAATACGTGGCACTCGCGAGGCGCACTTCCCCGAGGAGGCGGGCGTCCTCGCGAGTCAGACGTCCGGGCTCGCTGGTGAGTCTTCGTTGCACGCGGTCGAACTGGGTCGGATCGTGGGCGGGCCGTGATGGATCGCGTGCGACGGCGCGTCGCGCCAACGCGGTGGCGGGATCCATGCGCCCCCGTGCGTCCTCGGCCGCCACCAGCGCCCGCGATGTCAGATTGGCGTCCTGAACGACGGCGACAAATAGCTCGTCACGGTCGTAAAACTGCCAGCGAACCTTGCCTGCGCACAAGCGCAGGACGCCGTCCATCAGGAACTGCAAGGCCGTCCAGCGCCCGCGCCGCAAACGGACCCAGCGAACGATGCCGCGAAGCTTCGACCACTCGCGAGGCTCTTGCATCGCAGTCCCCACCACCGCAAAACGTCGCCCACCGTGCAATTGGATCGTTCGGTCCTTCTCCTCGACGTGATGAATGCGCACCCAAGATCGACACGGGTACTTTACCCGATACTCGCCAAGCCGATCCTTCGCGAGCAACAGCAATAACTCGTCGTTCAAGATCCGGTTGAGCCAGTAGTCGAAGCCCCAGAACACCAGGTAGGCCGCCACCACCCACTTCCAGATCAACTCGGGACTTCCGTCGGCAACCGTCATGACGTAGTTGTTTTCGAACTGCTTCGCGATAGCCAGTGCGATGACGCTGTACGACACCAGGGCCGGCGTGCCGCACCCGAACAGATGGCGAAAGACGTTGAAGGTCGTTTCCAGTCGCTGCGAGGAGCGGGCCAGATAAAGAACGAACACGAGGATGACGACGAAAGCAGCTGGAACGAGCCACCAGCTGATCTCACCATCCACCTTGGGCCTGTGCCGACAAAGCAGGACGAAGAAGGCGGACGGGAATAGTGCAACTCCGGCGTCTTTCAAGAGCGTACTGAAACCGAGCGTGATCCTCAGGAGACTCTGCCGTTGCCAGCCTGTGTCCTCTGGGAAATGAGGTTGTGAGAACAGGTCGGTGTGCTGCACGCGCTCCTGAATCGCTTGTCTCTTGCCCTGCGAAATGGGTTGGAGAGAAAATCGAGCAAGAGACGAGGCAAAGACAAGGGCCACCGTCCACAACAGACAGACACCGACCAGCACGATGTTCACGCGGTCGACTGCTGGGAACACCGACAGCTTCACCGAAAGAGCAACCGTCACGGCGATCAGTTTCAGCCATAAGATCGCCGTCTGACAAGCGAACAACGACCAGTAGCATCTCCCCACCGTCGCCAGACCCCATACCATCGTGATCGACACGACCACAGCCAACACCCCGACGCCCCAGGACCACCACATGTCGGGCGCCCGGACCGGAATGTCGACCACCAACGCCAACAGGACGAATCCAAGAATCGAAACGGCGGAATGACCGGCCAGCGGCGGGTTCGCTAACCACCGGTGAAAAACGCCGTGGTACGGACTCTGGATCTTCCAGTCCAGAGTGCGAATCGTGTGGTCCAGGAATCGAGTTGCCCGCACAAGGGTGCCATAGAATCTCGGGGGGGCATGTGTTTTCACGGTAGCGGTCCTTGGAACTTAAGGGGACAGGAACACAAATTGGAGTGTCTGGCGAATCGGCGGTCGGTTTCATTTCTCCGGGACGACTTTGGGGCGGCCGCGCGGCCAGAGTGTTGACTTCAGGCCAGGCGACTCTTCGGTACGTGACATCCAGTCGTCGTTCCCGCAGGGGCAGACTGGGTGGTTGGCTGCGAGTTCCATTATTGCATTATTGCGTGTCCGGCCCTTCTTCCCAAGTCCAGGAGATGATTCACATGTGCGGTTTTGCCGTCGGGTTGAGTCGGCAGATCTACGGTGTGATCATTGCCAGCGAGCGGCCGGGGCACCGGCCGGCCCAACAGTGGCATCCTCTGGGACCAATCAGCGTCATTACGGCCTTCAACTTCCCGATTCTTGGCGGACGACACGCTCCAGTCCTGGCGATGCAGCGGACTGTGGAGATCCAAACGGGCACTGGCACAGCCAGTGACACACACGCGGTTGACGATGGCGAGCAGGGGCGCAAGGGAATGGCGGAGTCACTGCCGGGGCAACTCGCGAAATGTTCAACTCCAGGACTTACGCTTGGGGTTAAGTTTGGTGCGCAATCCGGGTGAACCTACCGCAAACGCCGCAGGATATCCCAGTAGGCGCCGCGCGCCCCGGCGGCAATCGCCTCGACCAACGCGCGGTTGTCATTGTAGTTGTGGTCGCCCGAGTCGGCCGTGGCGACGGGCACCTCGTCTTGTGGCGGAAAGAACCGCGGGTCGCCCGCGATTAAGTCGCGGACGAACCGGGCCGGATGGTCGCCGAGGGCCGCCGATACATAGAACGTCGGCTGCAACAGATCGACCGGCCCCGCGTAATGCCGCCGGATACTGGGGTTCGTCTCCCACGGTTCTTCGGCCGACACGCATTCGGCGATCGGCGTCCCGGGGTAGATGCGCAAGCCGAGCGCCGCGCCGGCGCAGTCCGGATCGACTTGTTTGAAGTCCGCGATGGTTCGCGCCACCGTTTCCGGCGTTTCCCCCGGACCGCCCAGCAGCATGTCCAGCATGACCGCGATCCGGCGCTGGCGGCATAGCCGTACGACCCGGGCTAGGTCTTCCTTGTCGTGTGACTGGCCGTACGTGCGGAGCATGGCGGGATGCGACGAGTCGCTGGTGAAGTTGATGCCGACGCAACCCGCTCGCTGCATGCGATCGGCCAAGTCTTCGGGGAAGGGCAGGACCGCCAGATACGCATACCAGCGCACTACCTCCCCCAGGTGCCGGCGAATCAACTCGTCACAAACGGCCGCCGCGTGCTCCGGCGGCAGATTGAACTCGGCGTCGCACAGGTGCAGGACGTTGATCCCCTGCGAGCGTAAGGCTTGCACCTCGTCGGCCACTTCGACCGGCGACCGCAGCCGATACGAGCGGCCCTTGGCCAACGGGTCGACACAATACGTGCATTGACGCCGACAGCCGCGTTTGGTCTCCAGGCCGACTTGTCCGCCCCGGGCAAAATAGAACCGGTTGTCGACGCAGTCCCGGCCCGTCGGCACCCTCAGGTCCTGCGGCCAAGCAGGCGGATTTGCGTGCCAGGCTCCAGCCTGCCGATAGACCAGGCCCGGCACGCGGTCCCAGTGCCGGCTTCCGCGCAGTTCGCGCAGCAGGGCGACCACGGCCTGTTCCCCGTCGCCGTGGATACCGAAGTCGGCGCCAACAGATTGGACGATCTGTTTCGGGAAGACCGAATAGCCGACGCCGCCGAGCACGATGGGAGCGTCCGTCCGCCGCCGGACCGCCGCCACGTCATGGGCCAGCGTAGGCAGGAACGACTGGCCGCTGGGCCAGAAACAATCATCCACGTTGCGAAACGTCAGGCCGACCAACTCCGGCTGACGCTGAGCCAAGTGCTCGTCCAGCGCCGCGTCGGGGTGGTCGTGGGCGCGGCACAGGTCGACCAACTGGACGTCGCAGCCCGCATCCCGCGCAGCCCCCGCGACATAGTCCAACCCGATCGGCGCGATCGGCGGCTGCATCCGGTTGGTGTTGATCAGGGTCAGTTTGCCGGTCTCGTTCCGTCTGTGTTCCATCGGTGTTTCATCCGTGGCTAGTTCAGTCCTGGCCCGTTCACTCCGCCGGTCGAATCGTGACCGTGATCGTCGCCTGCTTCACCGGCTCGGTCAAGTCGATCCGCAGCGGGACCGGCAAATGCGGAGTGCGGACGTCTTCATGGATCTCCTCCGGCTGGATTTTGACTTCGGCATTGGGCACGGTCACCTCCACGCGCGCCGCATCGGCCCCCTTGCCAATCAATGATGGTTCGGCCGTCGAGCTTGAGGTTCGGCGAGAACGTCATCAGGGCCGTGCCAAACGTCTGAGGCTCTCCCAAGGCATCGCTACCTGGTTGCTTTGGCCGCCCATCCTGTGTTACCAAGTGTCGCTGCCGCAGTCGGCCGGTGGCGCGCCCTGGAGTTCCGTATGTTGGCTCTGGGGTACGCCACTTATGGGACTCTACATGACGGCGGCGATTCTGACGGGCGGTTGGTTCGGTCGGCGAGGTCGTCGTCCGCTGAAGCGATCCTGGCGGGAACAGTTCGGCTTGATCCTGTCCTGCCTGTGGGCCTGCACCGGGCTGTATCTGTTAGGCCTCCTGTATTGGATCGACCTGTTCAGGAAGCGGTAGGACGTCGGGACGTCGACGATGGAGCGATTGCCAAGGAGGCGGCGTTTCGCCTCATCTGCCCACACGCTGGAAGCGACTGGGCAGGCGAGGCAGTCGGAGTCTGCAGAGCTGTCGTGACGGATATCAAGAGCAAGAGAAAACCTACGAAAAAAGCCTTTCGTAACTCGTTGTTACAAAAGGCTTTAGGAAGTGCCCCCAGTTGGACTTGAACCAACAACCCTCTGATTAAGAGTGGAATGCACTTGACGCTATTTCCCTGAGTATTTCTACTGTTAGTGGGCTTATGGTACAGAATTGATACAGAATCGGAGACAATCATGGCTCGACAACCGAAACCTTGGTACTGGGAAGATCGGGGGGAGTGGTATGTCACCATCAATCGGGTTCGGCATCGCCTTGGGGAGGACAAGAAGGCCGCCACAGCGAAGTTTCACGAGCTGATGTCGGGGAAGCGGACGCAGGTCCAATCGGATGCCGTTTCGGCGGTGCTCGATCAGTTCCTGTCGTGGACCGAAGCCCATCGAAGTCCCAAGACCTACCGTGGGTACAAGGACTTCTGTCAGTCCTTCCATTCCACATTTCCCCGTCTCCGCATTTCGGAACTGAAGCCGTTCCACGTTCAGCAGTGGGCAGAGGGAAAGACCACTTGGAACGCGACCACACAACGGGGAGCCATCACGGCGCTCGTACGAGGCATGAACTGGGCGATGAAGATGGGGCATATCGACCGGAACCCCTTGGCAGGCATCGAGAAGCCGGAGGCGAGCAAACGGGAAACGTTGATTTCGGAGGGCGAATTCAACGGGATGCTGGAACACGTGAATCAGCAGTTTCGCGACCTGCTTGTCGTCTCGTGGGAGACAGGATGCAGGCCGCAGGAGACGAAAGCTGTTGAGGCCCGGCATGTCCAGTTCGACCTGCATCGGTGGGTTCTTCCGCCTTTGGAATCGAAAGGGAAAAAGAAGCCTCGCATCGTCTACATGACACCGCGGGCTGAAGAAGTAGTGAAGCGACTGGTTGAGCAGTACCCGGAGGGGAAATTGTTTCGAAACGTGCGAGGCCGTCCTTGGACCGCCTCGTGCGTCAAGATGACCTTCGAGCGATTGGAGGGAAAGCTCGGCACACGATACTGTCAGTACAACTTTCGGCACTCGTTCGGCCACCGGATGCTGACCGAGCGGAAGCTCGATAGCTTGGTGGTGGCCGAATTGATGGGGCACTCTTCACCGATGATGCTCGCCACGACCTACAGCCATCTGAACGCGAATCCGGAGCACTTGCTCAAGGCCGTAGGTGCTTCAGAACAGGAAAAGGAGCCGGACGTATCCGTGCCTCCGGCTCGACGCGGCAAGTCGCAAGGTAAGCATCGACGTCAGACTCGGCGCAGCGGATAGCACCCCGGCCGAGACCGATGCGGTAACACGCCAACCGCCCTTGCGCTACCAGTTGGTAGACCAGGGCGGTCGACACACCGAGCCGTTCTGCCACTTGCGACACCGTCAACATGTCACACCTTCTCCGCCACTTCGCTTCTGGCGGTGAGCGTCTGCATCTTCACGGTCCTCTTGAGGTCATTCCAGCACAGCCGGATGACCGGGCCGTTGTCCGTCTGCCCCTCGCAACACTCCTTCTCGCACCAATTACAGGTGGCGCTGTCGATCACATTCCTGGTGGCCATCATGGAATCCTTGTTTTCGAATAAATGGATAACGATGCGTTGGAAATGCTTCTCCGGAAAGGTGGCTGGTAACCGTCCACGACGCTTGGCGGGAACGCGAGGCATCTGAGACGGTTGGACAGCTTGAACTGTCGGATGGCGGAACATTGGCGTTCGAGTTGTCGGCGAGGCACGCTTGTGGGTTCTCTGTGGTCAGGAGTCAGTCTCAAGGTGGAGGCCGGCGGCGTGCAATAAACCGATCGGCCTCGATGGGGCAAAACAAATCGTCACGTAGCTGCTCGCAGTTGGCGGTGGTCGGTTTGACCGACGAGCACGGTGCGTTCTGCGTTGGTGACAGTCACGTCGAAGTAGGGCCGGCCAGCAGATTCGAACTTGCTGACGCCGGAAACAAGGGACCAAATCTGCTCTTTTGACAGACCAAGCCGCAGCAAGTCACAGACGATGGCGAAGTCCCGCCGGCTTCGATCCCGACACGGGCGGTCGAGCCGGCTGATGAGCGCTGCCGCCTCGGCTTGGACGGCCCCGGGCTCGACCGCTGGCTGTGGACACGGTCCGGCCACCTGCGGCGGCGTTCCGTTTTCGACTGCCGCCATCCATGGGGCGAAAGCGTCCAATGGATAGCGCAGTTCCGGATCGCAGGCACAGAGCGTGCAGGGCAACGGCCGTCGGCCACTGCGGGCATCCTTGTAGTTGAGAGTCCCCGGCGGACGCAGTACCCGCGACAAATTCTGGACGTGGTCCCCACCAAAGCTGCGGTAGAAGTTCGAGAGCATGGCCCCCAACCGCGATCGCTCTGCGTGGGAGGTCAGGTCTTGCTGCAACAGCCAGTAACCGTGGATTCCCGAACCGCTGCTGATGACAATCGAGGGGCGGGGGATTCCGGCCTCGCTCCAACGTCTGCGCACCTCCTCGGCAGTGACTCGGTCGATGTCGCACCAGACGCAACGAACCGTCTGGATGCTCTGATCGTCGGCGTCGCCCACCTTGGCCCGCGGGCAAACCCCGAAGTAGATGTTGGCCCGCTCGCGTCTCGCGAATGTGGTGAGATCGCCATGCCTGGCGATGACTTCGTCGGGCCGCAGCCATTCCGCGGATCGCACAACGCGGCTACGTTTCTTGCTCTGCGATAGCCAGCTCTCAATGAACCGTAGTTCGATCAATTCCTCCCGTAGAAACAGGGCCGAGAGGAACTGTTCAAGCTGCTGACGGGCTGTCTGCGGCTTGGTCATGGGATTCCTCCGAAATAAAGGTGCTTAGGAAACCGGCCTGGCTGCTCGTTGAGCCGCCAGGCGGAGAATCAACACATCGAATAGCCACAAGCGTGGCACTTCAGGCAGCCTTCCTCAAAGGCGAGCGTTCCAGACGAATCGCACTCGGGACACTTGATCTTGAAGATGGCTTCCTGTTGGCGGTCCTGCGAAGCGACGGCGGGTCGCTCCGGTGGTCGAAGTGATTTCACGCGACCGGAAAGTAGCGCCGGCAGGCCCTCGCGTTCCTTCGCGGTCAGGTACTTCCGAAGGGCTTGCGCGAGTCCATCGCCCAAGGACTTGATCCGTCCATCCTTGGACGGCACGGACAAGCTGGACCCGATTCCGTCAAGTTGGTCGATGACGGTCCTGATGTCGCCGTCGCAACGGAGGAGCAGGGAAATCAGCCGACAGATCGCTTCCAAGTCGGAGTTGGCAAGGTCGCCACCTTTTCCCAGTTGGGCGAAGACTTCGCGCTCGCGTCCGGTCTCCGGATCGACGCTGATATGGAGGTGCATGTTTCCGAATGGCGTCGGCTGACGGAGCCGCACGGAAGGGATCACCTCGGGGAGCTTCAAGGGTCGAACTGGACTCGCCTCCGGCGGTGTCTCGCGCGTCCCTGCCGCCCCGCTGGAGAGTGCCATCGGCTGGAGCGGTCGGGCGCCGTCGCGGTAGACTGTGATGCCCTTGCACTTCAGCTTGTAGGCAAGAATGTACGCCTTCTCGACGTCCTGGACTGAGGCGTCCGCGGGAAGGTTGATGGTCTTGCTGACCGCGGCATCCGTATGACGCTGCCAGGCGGCCTGCATGCGAACGTGCCATTCGGGGCTGACGTCGCGGGCGGTACGAAACACGGACTTGAGCTGCTGGGGCAGATCGTCGAGATCCTGGATCGACCCGCGTGCAGCCGCGTCTTGGAGAATCCGGTCCGCCTTCTGTTCGTCCTTGAACTGCTGACGCAAGACGCGTTGGAAGATCGGGTTCACCTCGACCAACTTCTTGCCACCGAGGACGTGCCTCGTGAAGGCCAGCGAGAACAGCGGCTCAATGCCGGACGAGCAGCCGGCGATGATCGAGATCGTCCCCGTTGGGGCGATGGTCGTGACCTGGGCGTTTCTCATGGGCTTCCCGCCATGCTGCGTGTCCCACACGCTACCTTTCCAGCTGGGGAACGATCCGCGAGACTCAGCCAGTTGCTGGCTGGCGGCCCAGCCGGTTTCCCTGATGAAGGAACCCAAACGTTCCGCGAGGGTTATCGCCTCGTCCGAGTCGTAGGGGATTCCAAGCTCAAAGAGGAGATCCGCAAACCCCATCACGCCCAGGCCAATCTTCCTCGTGGCGAGAGAAGCGTCGTGAATCTCCTCGGTCGGATACTTGTTCACCTCCACGACGTTGTCGAGAAAGCGAACGGCAAGAACGACCGTCTGCCTGAGACGTTCCCAATCGACTCGGTCTGCAGGGGAACCGCCTGAACGAGGGTCGCATAAGGCGGCCAGGTTGATCGAACCGAGGTTGCAGGCCTCATACGGCAAGAGTGGTTGTTCACCACAGGGATTCGTCGCCTGAATGCTTCCAAGCTGGGGCGTTGGGTTGTGTCGGTTGACCTCGTCGATGAAGACAAGACCGGGATCACCCAGCCCCCAGGCGCACTGCACGATCCGACCCCAAACCTCACGAACGGTGAAGTGGCGGCCGTTTATGGTTGCTGGCGGCGTATGGTAATCCGCCGTGCCGGTGTCCTTCGACATTGCGCCTGACTGACCGGTGTGCGGGTTGACCACGGCGTGGACCTTGTGCGGGTCCCCGTTCAGAGCAGCCATGAAGTCGTCGGTCATGGCCACGGACAGGTTGTAGTTGGTGAGTTGCGTGGGATCGGACTTGATGCCGATGAATGCCAGAATGTCCGGGTGGTCCACTCGCATGATGCCCATGTTGGCCCCACGGCGAAATGCTCCCTGCTGGATGGCATCCGTCACACCGGACAGCATCCGCAAGAAGGACAGCGGACCGTCGGTCGTCCCACCGGACGAGCGAACAATCGAGCCTTTCGGGCGTAACCCGGACAAGTCCACGCCTGTACCGCCGCCGGCACGTTGTACGAGAGCCATTTGCCGTGCGGCTTCCATGATCTCCGGGATTGAATCCCCGAGCGGGAGCACGAAACAGGCCGAAAGCATGCCCAGGCGTCGGCCTGCGTTCATCAGCGTGGGCGAATTCGGAAGAAATGTTCTACTTGCCATGAGCTGGTAGAACTCCTGCTCGATCCGCTCGCACTGCTCGGCAGTAGCCCCCCAGCTTTCCTCGGGAGCGATGATGGCCCTGGCGACGCGGCGAAACAGGTCGGTCGGCGTCTCCGCGATTCGTCCTTCGTGATCCCGCATGAGATAACGGTCCTCCAGGACAGTGATGGCGTTGGAGCTCAAGTCTGGCACCAACTGGGCAGGCAATTCCTGCGATGGAGACAGTGTCGTAGAGAGCGTCGTAG
Source organism: Planctomycetota bacterium (assembly GCA_026692885.1). The sequence continues at coordinate 14,323 of JAPLNJ010000972.1, forward strand.
ACATAGGATTCCTCCTGCTAATAACCTGGAAAAAAACCGATGCACGCCACCGGCTTCGAGCCAGGACAGAACGTCGCGGCTGAAAGTCGGCGGTTGAAACGTCTACCCGTGCAATCGTGGAAAAGAGCGTGGGATGAGAAGAAACGCCGATAACCGACGTCTCGCCCGGACCCTAGCACGTTTCGGAATGAACTGCAAAACTTGTCGGAGAGAATCAGATAATCCCTTGAAAGAATTCGGTTCTTTGAGACGCGCGCAGAGTGTGGTGATGGGGCCGGGACGGAATGGGCGTTGGCTGCTCGCCAGGACGTGGCTGAGCGGCTTTGGGTCTGAGTGTGCACCTGGTCATCGTCGCGTCGCGCACGCCCAGAATGGAAACGATGGGTAGTCATGATTTGGTTGGCTGAGAGTTACGGAAGATCCAGGTGTGGGCTTCGTCGAGAGCCAGCCGGAGCAACGGGATTTCATCGCGGCCGAAGCGGCTCGATTCCTTCCAGACATCGCCGTTGCGGAACAGCCGAGTCACCGCGATGGTGTGTCGCAGTCCGGAGCGAGTGCGTTTTCGCCAGATGCGGACCTTGATCAGGCCGCGGCGGAGTTCGTGTATTGGCTTTCCTGGCATGGTTCATGTCTCCGTTCGGGTGATGCCGTCAAGCTTGGCGGCGAGATTTGCGAGCGCACGGCGCTGGCGGGTCGGGATACAGCCGTCATCGGCGAGAGTCGCCGCCAAGACCTGGCAGAGCTTTACGAGATCCTGCACGTCGGTGGGCCGGAGGAGTTGCTCAACGTGGCCATCGCGGCCGTTCATGCGATAGACGTTGAACCGATAGGACCACCCCGCTCGTTCATCGCCGGCCTTCCAGACCGCAGAAACGAGCTGGCCAGCGCCCAGCATGGCGTAAGGCTTCGACGTAGTCGGTGGCATATTGCGTGGCATTGTGTTTTTCGATTCTTGGTTTGTGCGTGTACTGCAAGGGATCCGGTGAGGAAACGTTCAACGGGATGTTGAGCGAACAATAAGGAGGCATGGAGAGCGGTCGCTCTCCATGCCGGTGGGATCAACCCTCTAGGTCGACGCCGTCGAGCCAGCCTTCACTGCGTGCGACATCCAACCAGCAGTCCAAGAGCCGGACTGCTTCGACTACTTTGGCAGGTGGGCGCATGCCGTCCGGATAGAACCGGAAACGTCCAAGCTCCTCAAGAAAGTAGTGCTTGAAGATGACTATTAAGGCATCCCACAGTTCCGTTGTGGGAAGTGGTGGTTGACTCCCGATGGGTTTTGTGTTGTTTGTGTGCATGTGTCTTTCTCCTCGTAATGGCTGCTGAGTTATAAGCAAGGGACATCCGCAGCCGTTGCATGTCCCTCCGCGACGTGGATGCGTCGCGGCGAGACACGAGGGGAGAAAGGCCGGCTGGCGAACCAGCCGGCAGAAAACCAGGTGTAAAACCTGCAGTAAAACCGGTTGCCGGTCAGTACTCTTCCGGCAGCAGGATGGTCGTGACGGAACGATCGTGTTCAGTGATGATCCAGAACTTCGTTCCGCGCGGAGTTGCATAGCTGGATAGGAGACGAAACCCGTGTTCAAGCGAGAATTCGTTCTCCTTCCGGTCATCCTCGTCCACATCACCCCAGTCGCCCGCCACGTGGCGAGCAAGGCCTTCCAAGACTTCGTCTTGCGACAACTCGGACTGCGCTCCGGAAGTGATCACGATTCTTCCTGTCCAGAACTTCCCTTGGGCGATTATCAGCGTCATGGCTTGATCCTCCATGAAGGGCCGACCGGATTGCATCCGGTCGGCAGGTTATTCATCCGTTACTCGACCGCCTCGGCCGGGTCAGCTGGCACTTCGTGCTCCCAGATCCAGGCGTACGCCATGTCGACGACCTTGGCGACAATAGGGAGGTCATCGCGACGAAACGTCGCGGAGTCCTTCCATTGATCGCCATCCTTGTAGAGACGCGTGACCGTGACATTGAACCAAACATCCCGATGTTCGGTCTGATTGGCCCAAATCGCGGCTCGGATGCGTCCCAGGCGGATTTCGTGGACCGGTTTGTGTTTTTGTGCCATAAGCACTCCTGTTGAATTGGGTCCGGCGGCTGTTTCTGTTGCCCGTCGAACCTCGTTGTTACACGGCATCGGTGTTCAGCACCGCTGCCACTTAAGTGTGGGCTGTCCGGAGACAGTCCGAAAACCAGACCGAAAACCTCTGGGGCAAACCTACCGCCGGGCACATCTGGTACGCGTGCGCGAGCGATAAACATTCAGACTGGATTTCTCCAGTGACTCGGTGAGCTGCGTTCCCCTGAACGTCAGTTCCACCTACGGTTTGCTAAGGTCTGTTACCCGTTGTTTTTCCGTGCTCCAGGGCCAGGAGCGTTGAGACCCATGGAAAGGGAGTCAAAAAATACGAGTGGTCGAAGCACCTCCTTCTTTCAGTGGCTGGAGCCAATCAGAGGCAGCAGCTCCGGCAGCGCCACCACCTGCAGCAGAACGCTGCGAGTGTCTCGCACCTGAGCCAATGCCTCGTAGATCCGTCGTGCCTTTTGGCGAAAAACGGTTAAGACCGTGATCTCGAAGCGTCCCGCCTCGATGAGCTGCCTGAACCCGGGCTGGCGGACATGGTCGTCGATGTCTGTGCGGAGCGATTGGAGAACCCGGTCCCAACGGCCGCGGCGGGCGGCGTCAACCCGAGCGAGACCGAGACGGCCTGATCCTGCGGGGTCAAAGTAGTAGCCGCTGGGCAAGCCTGGCCGCTGAAGACTTGGAAAATTCCGTGTGAGGTCATCCGCCGTGAGTCGATGACGGGGCTTGTCGGATAGGCAGCAGAACCGCAACAGGGCCAAGGCCCGCAGCTTGGCCGGTTCCGACAGGGGGCCGATTCGCTGCTCGGCCAATCCGCAACGCTCCGCGCCGACGGCATCCAAGTACCAATACTTGGCGCCGTGGTACAGCGGGGCGGAGCCGACCAGCGATTGCCGCTGGCAATCCCGCAGCACGTCCTTGATCTGTCGCGGTCCCCTTGCCGAGAACACGGGCAAGCGTTCGAGCGCGGCGAAGACAGTCAGCCGATATCGGGCTACGTGATTCAAGACGGCCTCGGTCAACTCGGCGGGGACAAACTCTGTTTGGGGTATATCGTGCGGCATAAAGTCACCACAGTTCGTAAGGGAGGTCGAGCTCGACGCAATGCTCGTGAAAGCGGTCGATCTGGGACGCACTATTGCGGCCAGCGGATTCGATCACCCGCAACACTCGCCCGTTCGCATCGCAGAGAAACGCATCCGGGTCCTTGATCCGGTATCCGGCCTTGGGCAAGGCGTGCTCGCCGATCCACAACTTCGCCAGGCGTGGAAGAGCGACGCGGTAGTGAACGTAGACCGCTGCCAACCGCAGATCGTGGTCCCGGTGCTCCGGCGGAGGGAGTCGGCGTGCCGTGCTGCCGAGCAGGCAGGCGGCCATGGGCGAAGCCACGCAGACACTCGTGGGCCGGGCCGGCTGCGACCAGCGGGCCCGCGACTCGCAGGCGATACGTTCCGCATCCGGGTCCTCCTGGCCAGGCTCCCATGTGAACAGGGGCCGGCGCACAGGAAGCAGCGGATGCGCGTTGATGATGTGACATTCGATCCAACCAGCCTTGGCCAACAGTTCCAACCGGCGCCTCGCCGTGCCTTGGTTTCGAGCTTCCGGCCACCAGACTTTCGCGGCGAGGTGCAGGGGGAACAGGCGTACGCGTCCAGTCAGCGTCTCCAACAGGTCGTGATCCCGTGCCGTGAGGGTGAGGGTCATGTCCGCTTCCTCCGTCGGCGAGGCTGCTCGATCGGCTTTGCGGGTGGATCGTTCGGCGGCGACGGTTCAAGCTTCGGCATCGACTGTCCAAACTGTTGGAAGAGGGCATCAATCGCTCCGGTGTCGGCTGGGGACAGAGGTGCTCTGTCCTCGCCGATGACTTCCTCGGTCCACTGCGGCCCTGACGGAGTCGACTGGGAACCCGCGCCCGTGTCTTGGCCAACCGCTTGCCGCGGGACAAAAGTGCCTGGGCCGGTGGGCCAGGGCAGCGATTTGCGCCGCTGGTACTCTTCTGCGGAGATGTGGTAGTTCGATTCAATGATGACCGGCAGGCCGCCATACTGAGCGTAGCCGGCGCCGCGACTGATGCGGAGGAAGCTGCGGAAGGGGTGATCGCTGGTGAGCAGAACGTCATTGAGCGTGAAGCGTGGTACCACTTGCTCCGTCTCGGAGTACGAAACCGGCCCGAGGCCAGTGATACTACTCTTTGCCGAGCAGCCCAATACTCGATCGACCGTCAAACCGCTGCCGTTGATGACCCGCTGTTGATCGTCGCTCGATGAGACGGAGAACCATTGGCGTAACCGGCAGTTGGCCTCGATGGCCGGGATCAGGTTCGTCGACGATTTCTTCAGATCCTGCATGCTCTGGTTCGCGAGGATCACACCGACGCCCATGCTGCGCGCCAATTGCATCATGTATTCGAGATTGCTGGCCACCATCCGTTGGAATTCGTCGATGACCAGGAACACCGGGTGCCGCCGCTCGGTTTGCGTGGCCGCGGCCAGCAACATGTAGTTCACCAGCCGGGCCATCTCCGGTGCGCCGCTCGGCGACAACGTGGCCGACAGATGGAAATAGAGCAGCTGCGGCTGTTGAAAGACCTGCGTCAGGTCGATGGCCTGTTCGACAACGTCTGGTGCATGCCCGGTGGAGGCGGTGACGTTGAGGGGTTCACAGGCCGCCAGCCGCTTGATGACCTCATGGACATGGACACCCGCCTTGCGGATTTCGGGGTGCAGTTCGCGTTTCTTCGCCGTGGTGATCACGTTCCCGATGCAGTCAGCCAGTTCGGTGAACGTGGCCACGTGCGGAAACGTCTTGAGGGCGTGATACAGAATCGCCGCGTTGGCGGAACTGTAATACCCCTGGCCATAGTCGGTGCCGTACGTCAGCCCGTTCGCACCGCAAAGAATGTCCGTTCGCGTGAGCAGGTCGAATTTTTTCCAGAACGGCTGAGTCATCGGGTTGAACGCGAACGTCGCTCGGTCGGCCTGGTTGGAGAAGGACTTGAGCCTCAGCGACACCCCACGTTCCCGGCGAACGGCCTCGGCCGAGGCTTGAAGGGTCGCTAGTAATTCGAGCGAATCGGCTTTCAGATCCAGTACAATGACGCTGCAATCGCCGCTCATTACGAGCTGTTCAATGAGGGGGCAGAGGAACAGGGCGGTCTTTCCCGATCCGCTGTCACCCAGTCCGTGGGCATGCTCCCGAAATACGATCCGGGGAACCAGCACGGGGCTGCCATCCTCGACGACTCGTCCTAAGTAGATGCTGTTACGTTCCGTGAGGTCGGGTGAACGCCGCAGATCGGCAAGCATTGTTTCGACGTTATTGGCGGAGTTGGCCTGCTCTCGCTGCGCCGCGGCCTCCAGGAGTACCGGGATCGTCAACGAGATGGCTATCGCCCACGGCAGCGTGACCGGGAGCAAGATGAGGGCGATGAACGCGGGGCCCCAGATGACGCCGCCGTAACGTGAATGTTCGAAGCTGCTTGCACCCCGCGCGTCCAATTGCTGAGCGACCGATTGGTGCTCGGCCAGGGTCCATTGGTGTAGGCGGGGGAGCGGGGAATCCGCCCAGCGGACCAACATCACAGCAGCAAGCACGGCGACGAGAGCGGCGAGGCTAACACGGTGACTGGCCGGACCGACAGGACTCCGCAACAAGCCGGGAAGCGGCCGGGGGTCAAAGGTGAACCACGAAACGAGACTGTCGAAAACGACTCTCCATCGGGAGGAACGAAGACCTTCCGGACGCCGCACCGCGGCCGCCGCTAACGGCAGCGTGAGCACTGCGAACTTGAGAATCAAAGCCCCTGACCAGAGTACGGCTCCGGTCAGGAGGGCGGCGATGCCAGCCATGACGAAGAGTTGCCGTTGCCAGTCCAGGCGAAGTGGATCTGCGTTCGAACGAGGAAGAGGTGTTCCCGTACAGACGACGCTCCAGTGGCGCCCGAACGAGTAGACCAACACTCCGACCATGATCGACGCCAAGACGACTTGCAGACTCCACGGGATGTCGGGATTCAGGCAGAGGAAAGCCACCCCGGCGAGGAACAGCGGTTGCAATAGCCAACGGACTTGACCAGTCGCGATCCCGATGCCGAGTCCGATGGCGACGACCGGGCCTGCAAAAAGCAAGTCTTAGGGTTCGAGCCAGACTAGTCCCGGCGGCCAACACAGTAGGAACGTGACCAGCACCGCGGCCGCGCTGTATGAAAGACTGACTGCCAGCAGGCGAAGCTGGCTACCGAGCGGCACGCGCGGCGGCAGCATTTCTGTTTCCGGCCGCGTCGCCGGTAGCCGGTCAAGTTGCAGGGGATTTCGAACCGATTCTTCAGGTCGTGGCTACGGCACATCCGGTGGCCCCGGAGGAGTACGTCGATTTTCGCTCTGCCGCGGCCGGGCGAGACAGGGCGGCCTTGCTTTGTCGCCGCTGGACGGGGGTGAGCTTAACGGAATTGTCGAGGCGTTTTGGACTGCGGCACCCGGACAGATCAGCCAACCTGGTGCGCCGGGCAAAGCAGCGGGAAGCGGACTCCGCCGCCGATCGTTGCCAAATCCAGCAGGCCGAGTTGCTAGGGACCTCCAAAACCGAAAAACAAGTCTGACCCCTGCGAGGTCCCAGGCTCGACAGCCGCCGACGGCGTTCGGCCAACCGTTCCCCGTCGGCCGTCAGCATCTGCAAGTCGGCCGCGGTCGGCTCCGCCGGCTGACCGGCCGCAGCCCTGCGTCTCGCGAAGAGAAACCACCAGCGGCGCGTGACATCCTCGTCAGCGCAATCCTGGACCACGTCGGGCCGATTGCGGAGCACGACATGCAGGTGTTACTCATAACGGAGAAAAACAGGACTTCGATGCCAAACTGCCCGGCTAGGAACTCTAAACGCTGTAGAACCCAGGCTTTGCGGTGACCGAAGCTCCGGCCCATGATCGGATCCTGGCCGCAGAGGAAGGCGCGCCGGACCGCGCGCTGGACGCAGGGATAAATGCCGACTTCCGGTTCCTCAATCAGGTCGCGTCGAG
>JAPLNJ010000973.1 GCA_026692885.1 Planctomycetota bacterium
TTCTCGCGAAAGGGGGCATACAACTCGACTTCGGCGGCCGCAAACACGGCGACCTCCAAGGCCGTGGCATAGCGGGCATCCGCCAGCACCTGCTTCGGCAGCACGCCCGTCAGTTGCACGTAGCGATCCAACATGGGTTGCACGGTCCCGTTGTCGTTCGTCTGGGCAAACACCTCGTAGGCCAAAATCAGCGGAGATTCCAGATCCTGAAAGAGCTGCACGTTGTACAGCGGCCGATAGACCTTCTCCTTATCCAGACCCAGGGGCGCCTCTGGATCGGCCACGCTCAGCCGAATCTACTCCCGCGGTTTCCGTTTGCTCGGCGGTCGTGCCTGATTGCGGGCCTGCAACTTTTGCATCGCCTCACAAGCCCGCTGGTAACGCGTCCTTTGTTGCCGTCGACCGCTGATCGTGGCCGCCATCCACGCCGGATGGGTGTAGACTGGCCGGCACGGCTGTACCACCGCCCGGGTCATCCCATAGTCATCGTCCTCAATGGCGGCGGTCAACTGGGCTGTACGCCGCTGCAGCGTCGTCTCCTTCAGCAACTGACGGCGCGAGGTGTTGGCCGCCATCAGCGAACCGTCCAACGCCGCGCGCGTGGCCGTGGTCACTTGCAACTCGATGCCCAAGGCCAGCCCTTGACGGTTCAGATCATCCACCACCTCGTCCAGACGCTGCTCGAAGTGATAAAACCGCGACCGGCCGGGACGACTCCCAAAGGCCAGCCATTGCAACGGCTGGTTCTCGCGTGTGTCGCGATACCACTGCGCCGGAGAAAGCCGTCCCTGCGATATCTCGTACAAGACCATCTTGAGCATCACGTCCGGGCGCTGCGCACGCGACCCACACCCGCATAGCCTGCAGCCAGCTGAGACAGATTCAGCATCGCTACCATCGCGTCGATCTTGCGTGCCATGTGTTCCGGTTCGAGTTGCGCGTCGATCTTTTTCCAGTCCTCAGAATCCTTATCCCATGGTGTGGGACGCCAATGTCCCGCTGGATTGCCAGCGGCATCTGTTTGCATTACCATCCTTGTCGGTCTCCGGATTTGGGGGGCAGTTCTTTGCACCCATACTCTGCCCGAAAACCCCAAGTCGCTGGAGATCAGTTTCTTACCCCAACCCCCCATCCATCCAACAAAGTGGGACAATCTGTAAGGGGAGGCGTCACTCACTTCACGAGCTTTCGAGCGGAAGTGAGACCGTCGCCGTGAACCCCGTGCCACACCGGTCCAGTCAGCCTTGCCGCGAATCGAACCGATGGCTGGTCGTACATCAACGGTCGTCCCATGGTCGGCGCAGTCGGTTTCCTGCCAAGTTAGGCAGCGGCCGGTCATGTATCAACTAAGGCGAGCGGCAGGAAATGACTTACCCGTAGGTCGGCCTTTCCAGGCCGATCGGGACGGTCTTGGAAGACCATCCTACATTGAGTTGGGTAAGTTATTTCCTGCCGCTCGCCTAACGGCTGCGTTCCGGGGCGCTGCTGTCTCGCCCCGTATTCGGTCCATTATCGGCGAGTCTCGTAATACGTATGAATTGATGGGATGCCGGCTTGGGCTGGAGTGGTTAGTCGGCGGCGTGCAGGAAAGCCAGCAGCAGGGGGGTAAGTTCGCTCAAGGTCTGTTTCACTGTCTTGCATGTTGGAGCTTAAGTTCCTAGCTCACGGCAACTGGGAAATACCGGGTAGGAATGCTAGGATGGCCGTTCGCTTGCACCCACGACGATTGGAGGCCACGCATGCTGCGCACACTCACCTGCTCGTTTGTCTGCTTGCTTGCCAATAGTGTTCTTGCCGCAGAGGCAGAGCGGCCGGAGATCACGATCGGAACACTGCTGGAGGAAATGAGCGATTTGGGCCGATTGGCTCGCTGGCCCGAACCGGCCTACCGCACGGTGCAGTTTTCCAGTTACGACCGCCGCTCGACCACCAGCGAATCGCCGGGCTGGTTCTCCAACGCTGATGGGTTTGGGCGTGAGCCCATTGCGGCCTTTCAAAAAGTCTTGCGGGAGCCGCGCGACGGCCAGCCTGGACTGTACCTTCTGGCCGAGGTGACTGGCCCCGGAGCCATCGTGCGCGGCTGGACCGCGGGGATGGGCGGCATGCTGCGAGTGGACCTCGACCCAGCCGCGGGCGGCTCCGGCGAGGGCGTCACGATCTGGCAAGGGTCGGCGGGCGAGTTCCTCGCCGAGCGTTCGAGCCACTACCTGAAAACGGCCGGCTTGGAACTGAAACCGCAGAACGCCTTCCGCCAGGAGTGCGCCGACTACTTGCCGATTCCGTTCTCGCGCGGACTGCGGATCACCTGGGAGGGCAAACTAAGCGAGTTGCATTTCAACAACACTTGAGGTACATGATGCCTGCAGTCCAACGCTCCGTCCCGTCAGCGCTCGCCGCGGTTCTGACCGCTGCCATGATCCTTATTCCTCCGCCGGCGTCGGGAGGAACGTTGGTCGAGGTCGACTTCCCCGCCTGTCAGCCTGCCAATCGCGCGATGATGATCGACGGGAAGATTGACGACTGGCGTGAAATCGAGGGGAAACAGTTTCTGCCTGTACATGCTTTCGATTCGGCCACCATGGCCGAGGATCGTCCGGACCTCGCGGCGACGGTGCGGTTCACATGCGATGCCGAATCGCTTTATGCCTTGGTCGAATGGTTGGCGCCGACGCCTCCGTCGAACACGACGTCGCCCAGCGACGCAACGGACTGGCAGCGGGGTGGCGATGGAATCGAATTCCATCTCATGAGCGGCGGCTTGGTGACCCATGTGGCCAGCTATCCTTCCGTTGATGGAAGCAAGGTTGCGCTGCTGGTGCGCCGCGAAGGCGAGGTTGGCTGGCGCGACATTGCTGCCGAGCACGGCGCCGCGGCGTTAGCGATTGGCCCCAGAGGTTATGTCCAGGAGTTGCGTATTCCCTGGCGAGCCCTCGTCCGTAGCGGCGCCCCGCCCACGGGCAGACCGCTGCCGATCATGATGGATCTGGCGTGGCGCGCGCTACCCGCCGCCGCCCTGGCCAGGTTGAGCGAGGACCTGCGGCGTGTGACCACGCACTTCACCTACAATGTTCTGACCAACCTATGCGCCTGGTACGATAGCGCCCGTGGCAAACCTGCTTTGACCGTCGACGGCAAGAACCTAGCCCATCCGCTGCTGCTGGCCCACGGCGCGAAGGCCGCCATCGGCTTCGGTCCCGGCGAGTACACCATGGAACTGGCGATCCCCTGGCGGGAACTCTTCCCTGGTCCTGCCCCGCGCGCCGGAGAAACGATGCGCGCGACGTTCCAGCCATGGTGGTCGGGCCTTGATCCGCGATTCACACTTTCCGGCATGCTCAAGTTCGAACGGCGCAGCCCGCTGGCCTTCGCGTACACCATGCCGCGCGACGCCGAGGTGACGATCGGCATCTACGGCTCCGACGGCAGCTTGCTTCGCTGGCTGACACGTTCCGAGTTCCGCCGGGCCGGACCCAATACCGAATCCTGGGATGGTCGTGACCAGGACGGAAAACTGATTCCGCCCGGCGAATATGCGAGCAAGGCGATTTATCATGATCCGCTCGGGCTCGAGCACCAGTTAAGCGTCGGAAATCCCGGCACGCCGCCATGGTCGACCACCGACGGCAAAGGCGATTGGCTGGGCGACGAGTCCAACCCCCAGGCCGCGACCACCGACGGCGACTGGGTGTATCTGGCCTCGCCGTGCCATGAGAAAGGCTTCAGGATCGTCGCCGTCGATGGCACCGGCCAGCGCCGCTGGGGTGGTGGCAGCGGGCCCGACAACCCGCGCTGCGTGTCGCTGGCGGTGGCTGGGAACTATCTCTATTTGGTAAGCTGCGGCCCGGAGAAGAACGACAACCAGCACCGCTTCTCGGGCAAGAATGCCGACAACCGCGTCCTCCTGCGCTGCTACGACAAGCGAACTGGCGCACCGGCCCGGTTCACTATCCGCCAACCGATGCTCAAGGTCGCGGCCTGGCCCTATGAGGAGAACATGGTCGGACTGTGGGAGTTCTTCAACAACAAGACCTTCGATCCCGACACCTACGGCGGCCTGCCGCGCTACGGCGACTGCCAGTACGGTGAGGTCGCCGAGGCGATGGGCGTGGCGGCGACCGCCGACACGGTGTGGATCAGTTTCCATACCCAGGGCCTGCTGCGGGCCTTCGACGCCGAGACCGGTGAGGCCCGGCCCGAACGTGACCTCCCAGTCCAGAAGCCGGTCAGCCTCCTGGCTCGGCCGGACGGCAGCCTGCTGGCGGTCAGCGGCAAGCAGGTGGTGCGCATCGATCCGGCCAAGAAGATCGTCACCCCGGTGGTGACCGCCGGACTGGCCGCGCCCTTCGGGGTGGCCGCCGACAAGGCCGGCAACATCTACGTCAGCGACTGGCGCGACTCGTTTCAGGTCAAGGTGTTTTCCCCCGCTGGAAGACTCCTGCGTTCGATCGGCAAGCCGGGCGGCCGGGCGGTGCTGGGGAAGTGGGAGACGGACGGCATGCTCCTGCCGCGCGGTGTCGCCGTGACCGCCGACGGCAAACTGTGGGTGGCTGAGGACGATACCACGCCCCGCCGGGTAAGCGTCTGGGATGCCGCCAACGGCGTTCTTATCCGCGATTACATCGGCCCCACGCCGTATGGCGGCGGCTCACCGTTCTGGTTCGAGCCGGGCGACCAGACCGTGTTGCACACCATAGGCTGCCGCTTCAAGCTCGACTGGGCAAAGAAGACCTGGGTGCCCGAGGCCAGCGAACTGCGGCGGATGAGCCACGAGCAGCCGTTCGCCTTCTGCGGCGCCAACGGCATGATCCACGCCGTGCGCACCTTCGCGCGCGCAGGCCGGCAGTACGCCATGGTCGCCTCGGGCTACGACCTGGTCACCATTCAGATGCGCGACGGCCAGTCGTGGCGCCCGGTGGCGGCCGCCGGCACCCTGCACCGCTGGGCAACCGACGATGGCACCGGCGCCTCGGTGTGGGACAGCGACGTGGGCGCGCACATCGTCAAGAACTTCCGCCCGGAGTGCTTCCGCGGCCATATCGGTGAGAACTTCGCCTGGTCGGACCGCAACAACGACGGTCTGGTCCAGCCCGAGGAGATGACCTGGCAGAAAACCGTCTTCCGCGGCGAAGTCTACGAGCCGGGCAAGCAGCCCGAGTTCTTGATCGGCTGGGGCTTGGGCTGCGACGCGGAACTGAACCTCCTTCTCGGCGGCTCGTGCATGGTCGGCGGCAGCGGCGGCTTTCCGCTGTTTCGTCTCGCGGTCGAAGGATGGACCGCTGCCGGCATCCCGCTCTATGACATCCGCCAGGCCGCCGCCTTCGCCATCACCCGCGGCGCCAACGGCTTGTACGGCGATGCGCACGGCAATGTCCTGGTTGCCGGCGGCGAAAACACCACCGCCGACGCCCTTACCTGCTTCGACCACACGGCCAAGGTTCTGTGGCGGATCGCCGGCAAGGTCAAGCCGGCCATCAAGGACCCGGTGCTTTCCAACGTCTCCGGCGAACTGGACCTGCCCGGCATCGGCCCGACCTACGGCACCTGGGCTTGGCACGGCAACTTCCGCGCCTACCTGATCAGTGCCGACGGCCTGTACATCGGCACCGTGCAGGAGGATTCCAAAGCCGGGCCGGCCGGGCTGTGGGACGAATCCTGGCGATTCTGGTATCAGACGCCAAACGGCACGCCCTATCTGGTCAACGGCGCCAACCAGGGCCAGCACATCCTCAAGGTCACCGGCCTGGAGAAGGCCGGACGCTTCCAGGGCAAGCTGACCATCACCCCGGCCGACACCGCGCTGGCGGCCACGGTCAACGCGGACGACAGCGCGCCGGTCGCGACGCTGCGCAAGCCGCCGATAGCCGTGCAATGGCGCGAGACCGCGCCGGCCATCGATGGCGACCTTGCCGATTGGGACCTTGGCTACGGCACCGTCATCCCGCTGGGCAATGGCCGCAGTGCAACGGCGGTTCTCGCACGCGACGGGGCGAACCTCTATCTGGCCTGGAAGGTCGAGGACGATTCGCCGCTGAAGAACCTGGGCACCAATTGGCAAACCTTGTTTATCAGCGGCGACTGCGTCGACCTGCTGCTGGCCACCGATTCGGCCGGCGCTCGCAACCGCACCGCTCCGGCCGGCGGCGACCTCCGCCTGCTGTTGAGCGTGTTCCAGGACAAGCCGGTGGCCGTGCTATCCCGGCCGGTGGTTCCGGGCACAACTGACCCGGTACAGTTGATGGCTGCGCGCCTGGACCGCATCGATCTGCTCGATCAGGCCAAGGTGGCGGTGACGCGCGGCGCCGACGCCTACACCATCGAGGCGGCAGTGCCGCTGGCCGCACTCGGCCTGGCCGCCAGCGGCATCGACACCCTACGCGGTGACCTCGGGGTGATTTCCTCCGACCCCGCCGGACGCGATCGGGTTAAACGCAGTTACCACTATAACACCCAGACCGAGATGACCGCCGACCTCACCACAGAAGCGACCCTGCAGCCTGGTGAGTGGGGCGAGGTGCGATTCCCGCTGGGCAAAAACTTGATCCGTGACGGCGGCTTCGAGAACGGTTTTGCCGCAAAAGTCACAGATGGCTGGGCAGTGACCGAGCAAACCAACGGTATGAAGGTGACCACTTCGCCGCTTGGCGCGCACAGCGGGCAGCGCGGCCTGGTCTTCCGCCAAACGGTTCCGCTGGTGTATCCGCCCGATGTGTTCATGGCCCCCGACTACCGCGACTTCCTTAAGGCCGCCAACGGCGGCAAGAGCGGCGGCGGTGGCGTGGTCGCCCAGCGAGTGCCGGTCGAGGGTGGCAAGAAGTACAGCCTGCGATTCTGGTATCGCACTGAGGGCACCAAGGGTGACGAGATCAAGGTGCCGAGCAGGGACCGCGGCTATACCGCCCTGCACGTGTCGATTGACTGGCTGGGCCCCAATGGCAGCCACACCGGCATCCTGTCGGTCTACGACGACCGCGACTGGGCCATGGCGATGAACTCGGGCACCCACGCCCTGCCCACGCCCTACACCGCCCCGCCGAAGGCCGAGTACGCGGTGATCATCATCCGCGCCTCGATCAACGCCCCAAACTTCACCCCGGCGATGATGGTCGATGACGTCGAGTTTGTCGAGGCCGACCGTTAGAGATGCTGACAGGTAACCCGTGAGGCCCAACATGATTCGAACGCTATCTCTATTTCTCATCGCCGTTGAGGCAATAGTGGACATTCTGCTTTTCGCAAGAACCAGGACGTCCCCCTTTTGGTCCACTCTGTTTTTCGTTTCCAGCTGAGGCTTGACACCCACTGCTGTGAACATCTCTAAACGGGCCGGAGGCCGGTATTTTACAAGCACGACGCGTAAGCGAGTGAGTCTGGATTTCGCTTGCCGGTCCACCCCGGACTCACTTGCTTGCGCGTCGTGCTTGTATTTCCAGCCTTTGGCTGGCTGCCAAGATGTTCACCGCAGTGGGCTTGACACCTGTCCTTGACTGGGGGCCGTGGTAGAATAAGCGGCTGGAAAAGAACAAGTCCGTAGTTTGATCGTAGGACGGATTCGCACTTCGGCCCGATGTTTCGGGGCCGAAGTGCCAATCCGTCCTACCACCGATCTGCCAGGTTATTTTTTTACAGCCACTAACTCCGCGCGAAGTCCTCAGATTTCCCGAAGGAAGCGGTATGGCAACAGTAATGACGAGCCACGTGTGGCTGGATGAACGCGGCGTCGCTTGGCTGGACGACGCAAATGTCAAGGTCCTTGAGGTGGCGATGGAACAGTTTACGCACGGATGTGTATTCGCACCCTGTTGACGAGGGTGGGCTGTGCCGACCACAAGCGGCCGTCGTGGGTGGGCACAGCCCACCCTATACCTCGTACCGTCGCCGATTCAATCACCAGCCCGCTCGGTGGAAAGGTCATTGCTGATGTCACTGCGCAAAGTTAACAGCGTGCTCGAATTGGTGGGGAATACCCCGCTCGTCCGCATCAACCGGATGAACCCGGTCCCCGGCGTCGAACTCCTGGTGAAGCTGGAATCACTGAATCCGGGCGGGTCCGTGAAAGACCGGATCGCCTTGCGGATGATCGAACACGCCGAGGCGACGGGCGAATTGACGCCGGAGAAAACGGTGTTGGAGGCCAGCAGCGGCAATACGGCCATCGGTTTGGCCGTAGTCTGTGCCGTCAAGGGCTACCGGCTGCTGGTGACCATGAGTGAATCCGCCAGCGAGGAACGCAAACGGATCCTGAAAGCCTATGGGGCCAAGCTGCTGCTGACGCCGGGATACCAGGGTACGGACGGGGCCATCGAAGAGGCGTATCGCTTGGCGCGGGAAGAGCCGGACAAGTACGTTCTGGTGGACCAATTCAACAACGACGCCAATTGGCAAGCCCACTACGAAGGTACGGGCCAGGAGATCTGGGCGGCCACGGGCGGCCAAGTGGACGTGGTCGTGCTGACCATGGGGACGACCGGGACCTTGATGGGCACGACGCGCGCGCTCAAGCAATTGAACCCGGCCATTCGCGTCGTGGGCGTCGAACCGTTCAAGGGACACAAGATCCAGGGCTTGAAGAACATGAAGGAAAGCTACCCGCCCGGTATCTTCCAGCCGGCAGAACCCTATGCCCTGGTGAACGTGGCGGATGAGGCGGCCTACGAAATGGCCCGCCGACTGGCTCGGGAAGAGGGGATCTTTGTGGGCATGAGCGCCGGCGCGGCGATGAAGGTGGCCGTCGACGAGGCCCAGGCTTTGGGCCAAGGCACCGTCGTGGCCCTGCTGCCCGACGGCGGCGAGCGTTATCTGTCCACGTCGCTGTTCGTGTCGGAGACCGTTCCGGAACCGCTGCGTTTCTACAACACCCTGACAGGTCAAGTGGAGCAACTGGAACCCGTCCGACCCGGCAAAGTCACCCTCTACTCCTGTGGTCCCAGCCTGGATGGGCCGCCGGACCTGGGACTGTGCCGCAGGCTCGTGTTCTCCGACGTGCTCCGGCGTCATCTCGAAGGTCGGGGTTACGAAGTCAAGCATGCCGTGAACCTGGGAGATATCGACGATCGCACCGTCAACGAATGTCTGAAATCGGGAGAGAAACTCAAGGACTTCACGGCTCGCTGGGAACAGCGTTTCTTTCAGGCTTTGGATATCCTGCGCGTGCTGCGGGCGCACCACTATCCGCGGGCCAGCGAGCATGTCAGCGACATGGTGGAGCAGACTCGCGGCCTCCTGGAAAAAGGCCTGGCCTACGAGAAGCTGCGTTCGGTCTACTACAGAATCAACAGTTTCCCGGACTACGGACGATTGTCGCGGGTCGAACTGGAGCAGGTGCGGAGCGAGACGCCGACGGTCTATGACTACTACGACAAAGATCACCCCGGAGACTTCGCCCTGTTCAAACGCCCGACGCTGGCAGAGCTCAAAGCCGGCATCTTCTGGCCTACACCCTGGGGCAAGGCGCGGCCCGGCTGGCACATCGAGTGCTCGTGCATGGCCGTCCGGTACTTGGGCCAGCCGTTCGACATCCATACGGCCAGCACGGATCTGACCTTTCCGCACGGCGATAACGAGATCGCCATCGCCGCGGGGCTGAGCGGCAAACCCCTCGCCAAACTCTGGATGCACTCGGAAGTCGTGATGGCGGAGGGGAAGAAGGTCAGTCGCGCCGCCGGCAACGACCTGACCTTGGAAGAGGTGCTGGCGCAGGGCTTCGATGGGCCGACCGTGCGGTTCTGGTTGCTGGCCACGCACTATCGCACGGTCCTCAATTATTCTCCGCGCGAATTGGAAAGTGCCAGGCAATGCGTGTCCCGGCTGAACGACTTCGTCCAGCGGCTACGCGATTTCCCACCGGGCCGGCACTGCCCGGACTTGGATCAGGCGTTGTACGAAGCCCACACCGGTTGGCAGGAGTCCCTGGATCATGATCTCAACATGCCGACGGCGATGGGGCGGCTGTTTGCCCTGGTGCGTCTGATCAACGGACACTTGAATCGCGGGGAACTAGACGGCGACCAAGTGCGTCGCGTGCTGGATTTCGTGCGTCAGACAAACCAAATTCTGGGCGTGATCGACGGTGAACCCGAAGAGTGCCAAGCAGCCGATCCGCAAGTGGAACGGCTGATCGAAGCGCGAAACCAAGCCCGGCAGGCCCAGGATTTTGCGCAGGCCGATACGATTAGGGAACAGCTGCGGTCCCTGGGTGTACACCTGATCGACAGTCCTGATGGCACCCGCTGGAAGCGGCAGCCGTGACCACGGCGAACGGCGGGAAATGATTTCCCAACTCGATGGTGGATGGTTTTCCCAGACCGGCCTGATCGGCCTGGGACGGCCGACCTATTGAGTCCTAGGGCTGGTTTGCCGTCCTTGGTGCGGTTGTCGTTGACGGTGTCGATGGGCAGGCCCTCGGGGCTGCGGTTGAACAGGGCGGCATAGAACGTGCATGCGGTAAGATAGCCCATCGTCTGGTTCAAATGGCCATCGTTGACGTACCGCAGCGTCAGGTCCGGCCGGACCGTCTGGCAGTGCAGGGCTACCATCGACATCGGCACGACGGTGGCGTCGATCTGCTTGGCCAAGGCCGCGATGGTCTTGGATTTCTCGGTTACCCGGGCTGCATCGGGCGGCGCAGTCAGGGGCTTGCTGTTCTGAGTGGTGGGCGTCGTCTCGTACAGGACCACACGCCCGCCCTGGGCCTTGATCAGTTCGGCATACTTCGGCGCGTACTCAACGTACAGCGACTTGTCCCCCTCCAAGTCGTCGCGGTAAGACTGAAGCACGACAAGGTCCCACTTCTTGCGTCGGCTTTCCAGGAATTTGCTCAGATCGCGGTGGCGGGCCAGCGCGGAGACGGCGTACTTGTCGTTGGGGTCCTTGGCGACCATCTCGTCCAGCGATTTGACCGTGGCTTGCTCCTCCCCGGCCGTCAGCTCTGAAATCCGCACGAAATTCGGTGTACCCAACCGCCAGTGGTCCACCAGGCGTCGCCCGCCGTAGAGCACCATCGTCACGTCGAAGCGGAGGTTCGGGTCGCCCGCCTCGGCCATCGCCTTGACGACCTGCGCCAAGTTGTGGGAGGCGGTAAAGCTGTTGCCGATGAACAGGACGTTGAGTGTCTTCTGCTCCGCCGCTGGACGCGACGGTTCGGCAGCCGGGGACGCGCTGGACCCAAGGATCGTGGCGGCGAGCATCCTCGCCATGCTGAGCAGGTGTGTTCTCATGACATATTGCCATCTAGGCGTTTCTGTAGTCGTACCGCGCCAGGACCACCTTACGCCCTGCGACGGCGGCACACAAGCATCTGGGCCGTCTTCGCTCGGTGTCCTGACCGCCCCGCCAGGCTGCGGCAAGACGACGGCCATCCGCCGAGGTATCGAATGGTCTCGCGGCAAGAACAATGTGGGGCCATCCCAGCCCGTCGACAAGCCAGAAAGTCACATCTTCCGGACGCCCGGAGCATGTCGAGGTTCCCTGGAGAATCGCGATCAGAACGGTATCTCACTGTCGCCTTCAAGGCTGGACGTGGACGAGTCCTCTCCCAGTGGCACGACGTCCTCCTCGGCCTCCAGTCCGCCCAGCCACTCGTCCGGGTCCCGGTGAAGCCGCTGTTCCTCGCGTGCCAAGGCATCGGCGGCTTCGATCTGGACTGCGTGCCTGATCGGTGACGCGAGTCAGGGCGTGGCTTTCGAGAGGCCCCCTCGCATACCACCGTCGCGTACCTCGCATGCGGGCGAGCCCCCGTTCTTCCCCCGGCGGCCACGGCCGACTCTCTTGCGGACGTCCACTCACCCTCTTGTCTGACGCAGGTACCGTGGTCCGTCACGTTTCCTCGTCCGGAATTGGCTGCGAATAAAGCACCTTCACATCGGCTTGCACAACGATCACGTCAGAAATGGACATCGCTAAAAAAACGTCATAAACCTGGCATGTTCTCCTGGTGACCACGGCATAGGTATCGGCCGAGGTGCCGAACGTGATCGTGGACCCGGCGCTGCTCGACATTGGCTGAGTGTCGGCAGATGTTGTCTGTTTCTTGTCGCCTACCACGTCGGCCGATCGCGTTCCCGGCGACGCCACTGACCTCCCGCCGTGCCAGGTGGATCATCGTCGATCAGCATCACGGCCGCGTCTGCGCCGCTCCCTTGGGCGGCGTAGCCGTTTTTTTTAGCTATTGGCCCCCCCATGGCGGTCTGCGTCGACGATCCCAACGGCTTCACGCTTCGCTTTCTTGACTCCCAAAGCAAGGTGTATAAAGCACTTGCGCCGAGTTTACGGCCGGTGTAGTCGTAGCTTCGAGGACACCGGGCGCAATCAGCTCTGTGAACTACGAGATGCAATCCGGCAACGCGACGCCAATCCGTGCGTTCTAATAGCTGTGGCGATCCAAGCTCACCTTGCCGCGGAATGTCCAATACACGATGCCCGTGTAGGCCAACACAAAGGGCATGCCGATGGCCGCGATGATCAACATGATGCCGAGGGTCTTCGGCGAAGACGCGGCGTTGTAGATCGTCAAGCTATTGGCGGGGCTGGGGTTCGAGGTGACCAGATTCGGGAAGAGCCCCATCCCGAACAGGAAGACCAAGGCGGCAATGGTCGCGCACGAGGAGACGAACGCGTAACCTGGGCGCCGCTGATGGATCGCTCGGGGAATGTTCGCAATCGCCAAGATGTTCAGCAGCACGATGCCCCAGGCCCAGGGGTACTGTCGGAAGTTCTCCACCGCCCGCGGCACCGTGACCAGCGTCATGATCGTCGCCAGCATGTACGTGACCAGAAAGAAGCCGAAGCCATGCCACATCCAGGCGTGGATGCGCGTTTGCAGTTCGCCATCGGTCTTGAGGTACAGGAAAATGGCTCCGTGCATCGTGAACATGGCCACGGTCATGAGCCCCACGACCAGCGTGTAGGGTTGCAGCAGGTCCAAGAATTTTCCGGCGAACACGCCGCCTTCGTCCAAGGGTATGCCGAGCATGGCCGCCCCAACGGCGACGCCAAACAGCAGCGGGGCCAACAGGCTGGAACTGAAGAAAGCTACGTCCCAGAGTCGGCGCCAGAGCGGTGCGTTGATCTTTCCGTGAAACTCCAGGGAGATCGCGCGGAAGATCAAGGCAAACAACACCAACATGAAGGCGGCATAGAAGCCGGAGAAGACGGTCGCGTAGGCTTCGGGAAATGCGGCGAACAGGGCCCCGCCAAAGGTGACTAACCAGACCTCGTTCCCGTCCCAGAGCGGGCCGATGCTGTTGATCAGGATCCGCCGTTCGGTGTCGTTGCGTCCCATGAGATGCAGGATGCCAACGCCGAAATCGAAGCCGTCCAGAATGGCGTAGCCCACCAGCAATACGCCCAACAGCACGAACCAAATCACCTGCGATTCCATCTTCCTGCCTCCGCCTAAGCCTCTTTCGCTTCCGTCAGCGATCCGTGGCGACTCATGCGTTCCGCAACCGCGTCGAGCAGTTGTGATCCCACCGGATGGTGGACGTCTTCGGCCGTTTCGGGACCGTGCTGGATCTTGTGATTGAGCACGATGACCCACAGCAGGAACAGCATCGC
>JAPLNJ010000974.1 GCA_026692885.1 Planctomycetota bacterium
TGCCGCTACGGCAGCCGCCGGTCACTAACACCATCTTGGCCACGGTCACCACTCCCTATTCCACTCGCTCCAGCGCCGTCAGCACCCCGCCGTCTTCGAACAAGTCGATCACCGCCAACGAAGCGTAACCCACGTCGAAGACCACATACTTCCGCAGATCCAGGCCGAGCAGATGGCAGAGCATCAGACGAATCACGCCCCCGTGCGTGACAGCCAGCACGGTCTGTGCGTCGGTGTGGCACAGCAACTCCGCCGCGGCTCGCACGCGCTGGACGAAATGGGCCAGATTCTCACCGCCAGGAAACGTGAATTCCGGTGCGAACTCGGCCCACTGTGCAACCTGAGCCGGATGGTCGCGTGCCACGTCCTCGAAGGTCCGTCGCTCCCATTGGCCAAAATCGATCTCCCGCAAACGCTTCTCGCAGCTGAGGGGCAAGTCCGGGACCATCGCCGACGCCGTTTGTCGACAGCGTTGCAGCGGACTGCAGTAGCAGACCTCCGGACGCAATCGATGTACACGGCCTGTCAGCGCCCGCACCTGCGACTCGCCCACGGCATCCAGTACCGAATCTGTGGATCCGATGAACTGCCCCTGATGGCCTGCTTCGATCCGGCCGTGCCGCACTAGTAAAAGACGTCGGATCATGTCGACTCCGTGCTGTCCGTCGCGTTCTGCGCCGCCAGGCCCACCACCTCGCCGACGATGATCACCGCGGGGGCCCGGATCTGCTGTTGCTCGATCACATCCGCCACCTGCTCCAGGGTACAGCAAACGGTCTCCTGGTCCGGCCAACTCGCGCGCCGCACGATGGCCACGGGCGTCTGGGGAGACTTACCGCCGCGTACGATGGCCGTGCTCCACTGGCGCGCGGTGCCCAGGCCCATGTAGAACACGAGCGTACCAGGAAACCGCCCCAGGGATTCGTAGTCCAATTCCGTCCCAAGCTTGTCCGATCGCTGGTGGCCGGTAATCAACGCCACGGCCGAGCACAAGTCGCGATGCGTGATCGGGATACCGGCATGGCTCGCGGCGGCCAGCGCGGCGGTTACACCCGGAACCACCTCGTATTCGAGCCCGGCCGCCACCAGGCACTGGGTTTCTTCGGCACCGCGGCCGAACAGGCTGGGATCGCCGGATTTCAACCGCACCACCGTCTTACCCGCCAGCCCGGCGGTGACCATCCGTTCGCTCACTTCGGCTTGGGACATCGCTCGGCTGGGATGGTGGGGATGGCCCAAGCACACCCTCTCGGCCGACGCGGGGGCGTAATCCAGCAGGACGGGGTTGACCAGGTAGTCGTACAACACCAGGTCGGCCTGGGCCAGACACTGCGTGGCGCGCACCGTAATCAGACCCGGATCGCCGGGGCCGGCGCCGACAAGATAGACTTTGCCGCGGTGGTTATCGGCTGCTTGTGTCATGCGTCTTCAGCCTGGGGCGACGTCCTGGGCGAGGGCAACCTTGGGGAGGGCGAGGCTCCTGCCGAGCCGTTGGACCGCCACGGCTCGGCAGGAGCCTCGCCCTCCCACAGCCTCGCCCTCCCACGAAACCAACAAAAAAAGCCTGCCCTTCGACAAGGGCAGGCTTGAGTGCGCGCAACCAGACCGCAGCCTTCCCCCGAAGGAACGCACCGAAATGCGTTGTGGTATCCTGACTCTCGGATCAACCTACCGGCCGCGGCCTTCCCATCCCGGAGGACAGTGGCCGAATCTGCGGCTTTCGTCACCGATCACAGTGGCGGGGCCGTGCTGGATTCTCACCAGCTTCCCAGTTCCGACTATGGAACCTAGGCAGCATACGGCTGACGACAGACCCCTGTCAAGCAGGCACAAGCTGTTTGGCGGCAAGACCCACGGAGCGAAGAGCTAGGGAACGGCAGAAGACTGACTCGCTAGTCACGGCCCGTCTGCGTGCGGCTTTAGGGCAAGGGACAGGGGGGCAAGGGAATAAAAAGAACGAATGCTGACCTGTTCCGGCGGTCGGCATTCCCTTGCCCCACATTCCCTTGCCCCAGAATTGCTCGAAAAAAGGATGCGTCTCCTCTTCTCGCCTTCGCCTGCCCGTAGCTCAGACACCAAAGTGCTCTCGTACCCGCTGACGGAAGGCGCGAATCAGTTGGGTCTCGGACATCGATCGCTGAAGCTTGAGGAACCGCAGGATTTCGGGGATCGGCAGGTCGGGAAACGCACGGCTGGTGGTGGACGGCTTGTAATCCTTCCGGCCCAGGAGAAATACCTGCAGCCGATCGCCATGGTGGCGCCAAATCTCCGGGATCCCCAGCGCACGATAGATCCCGAATTTGCTCATTGCCGAGCGGCTGATATCGACCTCGATGACCAGGTCGGGCGGCGGATCGATGGTCAAGTCGATTTCATGTTTGTCGCGGACGGTTTCCTCGTTTTGGACGTAGTAACTCTCGTCGGCTTCGAACCCACGCTGCAAATCCTCCCGCTTGAACGTGGTCGATGACACACTGCGGATGTCGATGCCCAATTCCTCCGTGTAGGCCTCGATCATTCGGCCGATCAATCTCTTGTCGTTCTCATGCGGTAGTGATGGCGACATGATTTCGAGTGTCCCTTGATCGTAGGCCATACGCGAGTGACGATCACCCGTCTCATCACAGAGCCTCGCGTACGTTTCCCAACGGACGTCGTCGATAATAACTCGCTGTTCTGCTGGCGGAATGACGGTGCTCATGCTTGATTCCAGTCCGCGTCGCAGGGTAACGAACGCTCAATTCACCTTCAACCAAGTGTACTGTGGGCAGGCGAAAACGAAAACGTATTCGTTTCCACGATGAAAAGCGAGTCAGGAAGACTTTAGCTATTTTCCCACCGATTTGGTTGCTCACTCGCGGGCGGATCGTCAAAGACGTGCCACCCCGACTCCTTGACTCCGGCCCAGTTGAACTTGTAGTTGAGCGGCGGCAACTCGTAATGGCGTTGAAGATAGGCGAGCAGGATCCGTCCCTCTGCGCAGTGTGCAGCGGCTTTCGTCTCGGTGTTGACCCACCGCACTCGCAACGACCGGAGCGGGAACTGTCGCTCAAAGCGGACGAAGGCATAACGCCACCCCGCCATGTGCCCCTCCTCGCCACGCAACCGCGCGCATCTGTGGAAGTCCCGAAGGCGTTTGCGCAAAGAACCGGACTCGCCGACATCCAAAAAACCTTCGAGATCCACGCCGATGGCCCGCGTGATCTGTCGGTCTGCGGCGATCACATACGCCCCAGGACCCGTGCCGACGGACTTCAGGTCGAGAGCATCGAGCAACGTCCAAGCAGACCATCCGGTCCAATCGAAGTCCGGTGTCATCAACAATCCTCCGCAACGCACTATAATTTTTCGGGTTAATATATTACATATCTTTCAGGTTATAACGAACCTGTGTTAGTGGCAATTATCCAGTTTCCAAGGGCCCCGTCAATTCTCGAACATGCCTGGGAACGCCTTGACCTTTTCCCCAGCGCTGGTACAGTGACGTCGGTTTTGGCATTCCGGAACACGGTGCGAGTCCGTGGCTGTCCCGCAGCTGTAAGCGGCGAGACGTTTCACCTCCGGCAGGAGTATCAGCCACTGCCGCGACACAATCGCGGCGGGAAGGCCGTGAAGCGTCGACGACCCGCAAGCCAGAAGACCTGCCAAGATCGAAAGTATTGTGGAATCTGATGGTAAAGGATTCCGACGAACAGGCGCCTGTTCGTCGGAATCCTTTTTTGTTTGTCCGGCGCCGTTTCCAAGAAAGGGAAGAACATGCAGCAACCCCCGAAGAAAGACGTGATCGCCTACCGCAAGAAGTGCCAAGCCAAGGGCACCGGGCTGTCCCACTACATCCTCATGGACAAGAAAGCCAAGTGATGGCGTCTTCCCAGAGTTTACGACTCGCCGGCACGGCGGCCCCCTCGCGGGGCCGCCATGTCGGCACGGGCAACGGCCCGGCCTTCCAAACGATCGACATCGGCCACCCAGACTACGTGGCGGTCGTCGAGCCGGATACGGCCTTCTGGTCGCTGGTCCGGCGTGAACAACTGGCCGAACTGGTGTTGGACAATGGACTTGCGAAAGCCTTCCGCAAGCAGGCGGCTCAGTTCGCGGAGGAAATGCAGACGTTGCGGTTCGGGTTGAAGCCGTCGGCCGTGTACTTCAATCCTACCGAGCGGTGCAATCTGAACTGCACCTACTGCTACATTCCCGAAACCATGCGTCGCTCGGGTCAGCACATGTCCCGCGAGCGACTGCTGGAGGCCCTGAAAACGCTCCGCCGTTACTTCCGTACGACGGTGCCCAAGGGCTCGCTGCCCCAAGTCATTTTCCACGGCGCCGAGCCGCTGTTGAACCGCGAGGCGGTCTTTGCCGGCATCGCCAAGTACCGCGACGACTTCCGCTTCGGCATCCAGACCAACGCCACGCTGCTGGACGACGAGGCCATCGCGTTTTTGCGCGAGCACGACGTGAGCATCGGCATTTCGCTCGACGCCCCTACGGCGCCGGTAGCCGATCGGACACGTAAGAACTGGATCGGCGAAGGCGTCTACGAGCAGGTGGTCCAAGCACTGGGGCGACTGCAGGGATATCCGGGCTGGAGCGTGATCTGCACGATATCCAATCAGAACCTGCGGCAACTGATTAAACTGGTCGATTTCTTCCACGAGCACGAAGTGCCCACCTGCCTGATGAATATCCTCCGCTGCACGCTGCCGGCCTCCCGGAGCGTGAAGCCCGCTGACGTGCCCGCGGCCAAGTATTTCCTGCAGGCGCTGGAGCGCACCTACGAGCTTTATCAACAAACCGGGCGGAAGCTGATTGTGGGTAACTTTGCCAACATCCTGTTGGCGATCGTGGCCCCCACAGCACGCCGTCTGATGTGCGACATTTCGCCGTGCGGCGGCGGGCGTTGCTTCTTCGCGGTGACTCCCAACGGCGACTTGTACCCCTGCAGCGAGTTCATCGGACTCGAGCGATTCCGCGGCGGGAACCTGTTCGAGGACGAGATCCCCACGGTGCTGCAGAGCGAACCGTTCCAACTTGTCACAGGGCGCAAGGTCGAGGACATCGACCCGTGCCGCCGCTGTGCGATCCGGCATTTCTGCGGCTCGCCTTGCCCGGCCGAGGCCCATGAGATGCACGGCGGCATGCAGCACACCGGCGCTTTCTGCGAGTTCTACGAAGAACAGGTGCGTTACGCCTTCCGCTTGATTGCGGACGAAAAGGTGAACGCCTATCTCTGGGACGGCTGGGACCAGGGGCTGGAACAGAGCTTTGCTTGGAGTTAAGGATCGGCGCATCAATAAGTGTCGCAAACATAGTAGTCGTCACGCTCCGCCGTGACGACATGTCATCACGGCGGAGCGTGATGACTACTTTGAAAACCCGACAGTATTGATGCGCCGATCCTAAGCGGGTCAACGTCATCCGCGAGCGATATAAGTAGCTCTGAAAACGAAGAAACCCGGCTTCCAGAAAGGAGCCGGGTTTCGGTGGTGAACGGGTTGGATCTGGCCGCTACTTCTTCAGGCCATCTTGCTGGAGCTTGCGGAAGGAGTCGGGGTCAGCCCCTTCGTCCTTGGCCTTATCGCTCTTCTTGATCACTTCGCCGCGGTCCAGGTGAATCTTCTTGTACTCTTTGTCCGACACTACGTAGTACCAGTCAGCAAACCGCATGTTCAACTCGGCCACTTTTTCCTTGGCCTTCTTGAGCTTCTCGTTGCGATCCTCGATCTTCTTCTGATTCTCTTTGGTAATGCGTTCCCGCTCTTTGGCAATCTCGGCCTCGGTCGCCTCCTTGCTGGCCTCGGCCGGCTTGGCTTCGGGCTTGGCCTCGGGTTTAGCCTCGGGCTTGGCCTCGGGTTTAGCCTCGGGTTTAGCCTCGGGTTTAGCCTCGGGCTTAGCCTCGGGTTTAGCCTCGGGTTTAGCCTCGGGTTTAGCCTCGGGTTTAGCCTCGGGTTTAGCCTCGGGTTTAGCCTCGGGTTTAGCCTCGGGTTTAGCCTCGGGTTTAGCCTCGGGTTTAGCCTCAG
>JAPLNJ010000975.1 GCA_026692885.1 Planctomycetota bacterium
TCCACATCCAGCCCCTCACATCGCCGCGCATGGGTTTGCCCGCCAGTCTCGTGGAGGAAATGGTCGGCGGTACCGATTCGCAGCAACTTCGCGGGAAAGGGCCCGTGATCCGCCAGCCACTCGGCCACCGCGCCGCCCAAGCCGCCTAACAGGCTGTGCTCTTCCAGCGTCACCACGACCTGGCTCGTGGCACACGACACCCGCAGCAGATCCTCATCCAACGGCTTGACGGTGTGCAGGCTGATCAAACGCACCGAGCGGCCCTGCAGCTCCAAGCGTTCCGCCACCGCGACAGCAGTGGGCAGCAAGTTGCCGGTACTCAAGACGGTGATCTGGTGTCCTGAACGGAGCACCAGGCCTTTGCCGATTTCGAAGGCAGGCTCCGTTGCGTGGATCACCGGCTCACCCTTCTTGCCGATGCGGAGATAAACCGGATCGTCCTGCTCCAGGGCTCGCCGCAGGCCCAACCGGACTTCCTGCGCATCGCCGGGGCACACGACCTGCATGTGGGGCAAGACCCGCAAGAAGGCGATATCCTCGCACGAATGATGTGTTGCGCCCAGGGACGCATAGGACAGTCCGCCGCCCACGCCGACGATCGTCACCGGGGCGCGGTGATAGCAGACGTCGACCCGAATCTGCTCCAGGCAGCGGGTAGTCACAAAGGGTACGATCGTGTAGACCACGGGGCGCAAGCCGCAGAGCGCCATCCCGGCCGCCACACTCATCATATTGGCTTCCGCCACGCCGCAGTTGTAAAACCGGTCGGGAAAACGCGTCTTGAAGACATCGAACAGGTGGTTGCCGATATCGCCCATCAACAGCACGACGCGCTCGTCGGCCGCGGCCCGCTGCACCAGTTCCTGAGCAAAGGCGTTTCGCATAAAGTAGGTCAGGGTTTCCAGCCTGACGCATCTTTCCGGGTAGGTTAGGCTTTCCAGCCTGACACATGTTTCCCGTACCGTCAGGCTGGAAAGCCTGACCTACCAACCAACCCCAACTCCGCCCGGACCGCCTCGACTTCTTCGGCCGTGGGAATGCGGTAGTGCCAGTTGTTGTCGTCTTCCATGAAGGATACCCCACGGCCCTTCACCGTGTGGGCGATGATACACGCTGGACCTTCCGCTGCCTGCGCCCGCTGAGTCAATGCTCGACGCAATGCGTCCACGTCATGTCCGTCGACTTCGGTGACCCGCCAGCCGAACGCGGCCCATTTGTCCGCCAGGGGCTGGAGCGCGAGGACTTCTTCGCTGCGACCGGTGGCCTGCCAGCGGTTATAGTCGACCACGGCGAACAGATTCGTCAGCTGGCGTGCCGCCGCAAACATGGCCGCTTCCCAGACGGAGCCTTCGTTGCATTCGCCGTCACCCAACACCACCCACACACGGTAGTCGCGGCGTTGAATGCGTCCCGCCAAGGCCATGCCGGCCCCGAGCGACAAGCCGTGCCCCAGCGAACCGGTCGCCACTTCCACACCCGGCACGCACTTCGGACTCATCTGCTCAGGCAAGCGACTCCCCGGCTGGCCGAAACTGTCCAGCCAGTCCTGCGGGAAGAATCCTCGCTCGGCTAACACGGCGTACAGGGCCGCAGCGGCGTGGCCCTTGCTAAGAATGAAGCGATCTCGCCACGGATCCGCCGCACGCTGCGGATCGACGCGCACGGGTCCCCAGTAGGCCGCCGCGAGGATGTCGACGCAGGACAGCGACGAACCCAGATGCGGGGCGCGGGCCGCGTGCGACATCTCCACCAGCCGGCCACGGATGCGCCGCGCGATGGCTTCCAGTTCCTGAATGGGTGTTTCCACGGGTTTTGGCGCTCGCGATGCTGGGGGTCGGGTGTTCAGAAATTCATTTTTCGCGGTCACGGACTTTACCATCTGGGGGCGACTCAACTCCGCAAAAAATGAATTTTTGAACACCCGACCCCTAGCTTACTGCAGTCGGTTAAGCTGCATCGTCTGGATGTTGTAGTAGCGCGGGTCGGTCAGGGAATCAGGGACGCGGCCCGCTTGGAAGGCTGCCACCAAATCGCGGGCAGCGTCGGCGATCGTGAACTGCGGCAGGTAGCCAATGTCGCGGTGGATCAAGTCCGCACAGATCCGGTACGACCGCAAGTCCGCGGTCGGCTCTCGGACGACCTCGATCGGCCGATCACCGAGCACATCGCGAATGCGGTCGGCGAGCTCCTGTACCGTCAAGTTCTCGCCGCCCACGTTCCAGATCTTGCCTGCCATCCGCTCGTCAGGCAATTCCAACAGCCGCACGTACAGGTCCGTCATGTCCTCGATGTGCAGATTAGGCCGGTACTGCGAACCACCGAAGACTCGGATACGGCCGCGGGTGTAGGCCTGATGCGTCAGGATGTTGACCGTCAAGTCGAGCCGCAGACGGGGCGAATAGCCGCAGACGGTGGCCGGCCGCAGGATGACGGTCGTGAAATCACTCGCTTGGTATTCGCGCAAGACGGATTCGCAGAGGGCTTTGTACTTCGAGTAGTCCGTCAGCGGTTCCAGCGTCAGGGTCTCGGTCACCCGTTCTTCCTGTTTGATGCCGTAAACACTGGAGGACGAGGCATAGATGAAACGCCGCACCCCGCTGGCGCGCGAGTTTTCGACCAATGGCCGAAACGCGTCGTAGTTGATCGACTTGCCCAAGGCCGGATCCAGTTCGAAACTCGGATCGTTGGAGATGCAGGCGAGGTGAATCACGGCATCGCACCCCCTCAGGCTCTGACGCACGACGGCGGGGTCGCGCAGATCACCGCGAATCGTCTCCAGCTGCGGGTGCGACCGGACCTCATCCAACACCTGCTCGCCGAACAGAAACAGGTCCAGCACGCGCACGCGGTATCCGCGCCGGAGCAGTTTGGGGACTAGCACAGCTCCCACATAACCGGCTCCGCCGGTGACCAAGACTCGCTCGATGCCTGCTTGATTGGAATCCATGTGCTGATTGCCCAACACGGCCTGTGGCCGCAACTAACGGTGGTCAGGCTGTCCAGCCTGACGTCAGCCTGGAAAGGCTGACCACCAACATGCACTCGCCGTCAACGTCACTTGAACAACGATTCGACATGTCTGCGGAGCAGTACCTGCTCCAGGAAACGTGAATTACCCACGACTGCGACCGCTTCAGCGCCGGCGACATTTCCCAGAAAGGCCAGTTCCTCCGCCGGGAATTTGAGCACGGCACATAGCGACGAGATCGCCAGAAACGCTTCTCCCGCTCCAAACCGATCGACGACCCGCGTCGCCAGCGCGGGCGATTCGACGCAGCCCGCCGTCGCACTATAGCACAAGCAGCCCTTATTGCCGATGGTGACTGCGGCCAACGCGGTTTGCAGATCCCTGGCCAGCGAGGCCAGCATCTCGGTCAGGCACCCACCTCGGCTGCGACGATCCAACCGCAGTTCCTGTTCCGCCAACGCGATGTAACTGGCTCGGGGATACTTCGAGATCGTGTGGTAGCCCAGGTTCGCCGCATTGGCCGGAGTACTGACCGCGAGAAAGGTCGCCTGGCCGCACAGGGTGCGTACGGCGGAGCCACCCAACCAGTTGTGCCCGTAGTCTGCCACCACGACCAGATCCGTTCCAGGCACCGTCTGCTGCAGCACTTCGTCCAACTGCCGGGCTTCGACTTCCGTCAGCGGATCTTCGTTCAGCCGGTCGACTTCGAACAAGGTGGTGGCGAAGTAGGCTTCGCGGTATTGACGCTTGACGATCGTCGGCGCGTTTTGCTTGACCAGAAAGGTAGCCTGCACATTCGGCCGCAGCAGGCCCCGAATCCAGTCCTCTGCCGTCTCCTCGGCGCCCAGCAACGAAAGCAACCGCACCTCGCGGCAGAAACCCGCCAGATGATTGGCCACCGCCAGCGCGCCACCCAGGAAACGCTCGCTCGAAACATACCGCCCCACTACGTTCGGAGATTTGGTCGACTGGCCCACGTTCCAAACGGTCTAAGATCTCCCCGGCACGATGCGTGCGGCGAAACTTTAGCAAATATTGATCGACTTCGTCGGCAAACGGCGAGAAATAGCTGTTGATCAGCGCGGACGAACTCGACGTGACGTCGGCGATGAACTCGACCCGAATTCCCAGGGCCACAGCTTCCGCTTCCTCGTCCACCAACTCTGGTGTCTTGCGGTCCCGGTATTCGGCGCCCTTGACGTAGATATGCGGTTTCAGTTGCCGCAGCGTTTCGGCGGCGGTCGGCCAGCGGTTGATACTGACATAGTCGACACAATCCAAGGCCGCCAGCGCTTGAGCACGCAATTTCTCCTCGAACACCGGCCGGTGCGGGCCCTTGTTGACGTACTCGTCCGGAGTCACGGTCACGACCAACAGGTCGCCTAGTTCTCTCGCGGACTGAAGATAACGGATGTGACCAATGTGCAGGAGATCGAACACTCCATGACAATGCACGATAGTCTTCGCCTTGCGACGCCCTGCATCCGCGATCCGGACAAGTTCTTGGAAAGGCACCAAATTTTTTCGTGGGGACATGTTCTGGATTATCCTCCGCTCCGCAGTTTACAACAAGTCTGCGGGGGCCGCATCGGCCCCGTCGGCGCCCCTAAGACCTAACCGACCGGCCCCTGCTGGACACGTTTTCGCAGCGGCCTTTCCGTTTTCTCTGAAGACGCCAACCCGGCAACAACAGGCCATTTGACCGTCCCGCCAAGACATGTGTCAGGCACACCAAAACACCGGGACAGAAATTCTTCTCAAACCAAACTATCTACCCCAGTTTGCCGATAGTATC
Source organism: Planctomycetota bacterium (assembly GCA_026692885.1). The sequence continues at coordinate 4,764 of JAPLNJ010000975.1, forward strand.
TTCTGCCAGCAGCTTTCCCAAGTTGCCAACTCAGGTTCCTCAGCCCAACTCACGGATATCAACAAGGAGCTTCCCGCGCGATGCCGGAACACTCTCTACAGGTATCGAGCCTGACCGATTTGCGAGATTTCGTACAGAAGCGACTGTGTGATCAAAATGAACTGGAGGTCGGAGCGTTTCGATTGACGGAGCGTGTTCTCGAAAAGAGTGGTGCACCGTGCGGGATCTTCTTCTGCCTGCACGGTCCCCGAAGTGTCAGGCTGGTGGCGATTTGGGAGACCAGTCGCAACACCATCTTGTTTTACAGCTCCACCGGCGAACGCGTGCAACGGATTCAATTGGCGCGAGCCCCCAGTTTTCCGAACTGACCAGGAATTCATTGTCTTTCATCACAGATTATTCAAGCCCGGGGAGGATGGACCGATGCTCGTGCTGTCACGGAAAGAAGACGAACGCATTCGAATCGGAGAATCGATCGTGATCACGATCGTAGGGATTTCCGGAGACAAGGTGAAAATCGGGATTGAGGCCCCGCGCGAGGTGCTGGTGCTACGCGAGGAATTGAAGCCGCGTCAAGCGGTCGAGAAGCGACGTAAGCGGGTCGCCTAAGTCGCGGCGAGAGAGCAGGGTGCGAATGTCGTTCTAGTTCGGTCTTCATCCGTGCTTTGGCCCTGCTTGCCGTGCGAATAAACAAATCTGGCAGCCCCAGTCCATGACAGTAGTTCCAGGTTCGGAAGGTAGCTGAACTCGTGAGAGTTCACGGGTTTGGCGAAAACATCTGAATTTTCACGAATTCAGCTACGCCAATTTCCAACGCTGCTGCGAACTTGGAACGACAGGGGTGACCAGGCGGGCGGTGGCGGTCATCCATTGTCGAAAACCTCAGCCATCGCCCGCTCTGGTCAACCCCCTGTTTTATCGCAACGCGGTCACCGCTCAGGGCACGGCAGGCAGGTCGCCATCTAACCCAATTCCTGTCTTGAATACGTGTTCACGATGATAGGCCATGTAGCCCGTGTGCCGATCAGTCATTGTCACTTTCATGCCAATGTTGATGCCGAGCATAGTTGTGTTGGCATGCGACAGCGACGGCGAAATCAGCATGCTGCCGAATTCGTCAAACGTAATCAGACCGGTATCAAATGCCACGTCCAAATTGGCGATCAGCAAAAGGCCATTAAATGGGTCCAGCCGCTCTGGATTCGAGCAGGCGCGCCAAGGCTTAATGTGCGATGCTCGCAGTACCCGCAGTTCACTGCATCCCGTTAGCGCGCAACGGTGCCAGTACTCTATTAGTGCAGCCCGAAAGGCTCCCTGCCCGAGCCGACACTGCGCAAGCCTCGTCTTCTCAGTCTCTGTCAGGCCTGCATCATCAAGAATGTGTTTCACGTCTTCGGCAAGATCGGCGGCATTGGGCATTAGCGCATAGATCGGCCTGGTTTTGCCCGAGTAACGGTGCTCGCTGCTGGTATGCACCCTGACGTAGTACCCATCGTTCCATTTCGCCGTGTGCGGATCGTTGTCGGTAATGTCCGCGTTGAACCAGTCAACGTAGTTTCCGGCCTTTTCCCACGCCTGGTCCGCGGGACATGGGGCTAGTCCTAGGGATGTCTCGATGAACTGTCTCGCGGCGGGGTTCCGCAGCAATGCCGAGGCGATTCGATCCCTGCTGACGTAGTCGTGCGTCCGAGCGAATTCCTCGTCAATGATCTGCTCAATTGCGGGGTAGATTACGTCGTACTGAGACATGTCCCGACCTCCGAGGGCAAGGGCTATATTCTCGCCCCGAACGACACGGATCAGATGGGGCGGGTCAAAGACGCGGCCACACCGCAAGACGCATTACCGCCCTCATCTGCATCCGATGGTTCTGGCTCCGTTGCCGCCTCGTGCTCGTGCTCAGCGAAGCGGTGCTCGTGCTCGTAATCGCTCTCGACGCGATACCCAGCCAGCGTTTCCGCGACGCCGCCGAACTTCATCGCCATTCGCGTCAGCATGGAAACAATCCGATGGAGCGTTCGTTTCATGCCCCGACTTGATTCCGCATCCAGCCCGCCCGTGGCGGCGAGAACATCCTGGATCGCAGCACATTCCAGGGCCGATCCACGGGCGATGTCCAGAAATCGCGCCCGATCATTCAGGCTGCGTTTGCCGTTCCCCTCGGCGATGTTCAACGGAATGGACTGCGCGGCCCGCAGCCATTGATCGCGAGCATGTCGATGGAGTCCTGCCAATCCTTGGGCGACGCGAAACGATTCCGCCGTGTACTCGACCGCCAGTCGGTAGACGTCGAGTCGATCGTGATCGAAGATCGTTTCCGTCATCGGTGCGGCCTTTCGATTACGAGCACGAGCACGGCCGCCAGCGGCTGAGCACGAGCACGGATGTTACCTTGCCAGAACTACGTCTTACACCGCCGGCGCGGGGAAATGCGTGCATAGCTCGCGGACCTGCCCGCGAATCCGCGTCTGCACGGCGGTGTCCTCCGGCGATTTGAGGGCTTCCAGCATCCAGCCACCGATGACGCGCATCTCGCCGACTTCCATGCCGCGAGTGGTCAGCGCCGGCGTGCCGATGCGGATGCCGGACGGATCGAGCGGTTTGCGCTGGTCGAAGGGAATCATGTTCTTATTGACCGTGATCCCGCACTTTTCGAGCGTTTCTTCGGCCACCTTGCCGCTGATCCCCAAGGGAGTCACATCGACCAGAATCAAGTGATTGTCCGTACCCCCGCTGACCAACGACAGGCCGCCGCCGGCCAGCACTTCAGCCAGAGTCTTGGCGTTGTCCAGAATCTGGCGCGCGTAGATCTTGAACTCGGGACGCAACGCCTCGCCAAAGCAGATGGCCTTGCCTGCCACCACATGCATCAGCGGACCGCCCTGCAAACCGGGAAACACGCTCCGATTCACGTCCGTGCCGTATTCCTGCTTGCACAGAATCAGACCTGCGCGGGGTCCCCGCAACGTCTTGTGCGTGGTTGTGGTGACGAAGTCGGCCACCGGCACCGGGTTGTGGTGCAAACCCGCAGCGACCAATCCGGCGTAGTGCGCCATGTCGACAAACAGCTTGGCGCCGACCGATCGGGCGATCTCCGCAAACCGGTCGTGCGGGATCTCGCGGGGATAGGCGCTGGCTCCAGCCACGATCAGCTTCGGCTTGTGCTCCCGAGCCAACGCCGCCACTTGGTCAAAATCGATGCGGTGCGTGTCGCGGGTCACGCCGTAGTGCAGGTAGTTGTAAAGCTGGCCGGAGATATTCAGCTTCATCCCGTGCGTCAAGTGGCCGCCGTGGGCCAAGTCCAAGCCCAGCACCGTGTCGCCAGGCTTGAGCACGGTAAAGTACACGGCTTGGTTTGCCTGGGAACCGGAATGCGGTTGCACGTTGGCGAATTCCGCTCCGAACAATTGCTTGGCTCGCTCGCGAGCCACCTGCTCGACCACGTCGACGTGTTGGCAGCCGCCGTAGTATCGCCGCCCGGGATAGCCCTCGGCGTACTTATTGGTCAACACACTGCCCACGGCCTGCATGACCGCAGGGCTGGTGTAGTTTTCGCTGGCAATCATTTCCAGGCCGTCCTGCTGGCGGTTCAATTCGCCTTGGATGGCGGCCCAGATTTCCGGATCTTGCAGTTCAATGTGGTTCATAGATAAGCCTTCATCGAGGACAGAAACGGATCAGGAAAGAAGCTACACGGTCACCGCCCCATTCGTCAATCGGGTGTCGCCCAAAGAACCGGAGGTCGCCTGGAACGGGAGGGCGAGACTTCTGCCGAGCCGAAGCAGGGGTTGACATGGGGAATTAGTACGAGGGCAAGGGCGAGGGCCTGTTTCGCGTCCTGCCCCGCAGGGACGCACATGACAGCGCGGGACAACGCCCTGATCGTGATCCCAGGTTTTCGCCCCGAGTTAGGGACGCGATGCGTGAGCGGCAAGGCGCTAGCCGCCGGTTCCGAACGCCACCGGCGGCTAGCGCCTTGCCGCTCACAACTCACGATTCCTCGGAGTTGCCAAATCGCGGCGTCAGACCCAGAAATCCACGATTTGCGTTGACTTATGCGTCCAAACCTGTAGACTCGGCACGATGACGCGGGTTGGACAGGTTCCCTTTTTCTCTGCAAATGGGCAATCTCGAGACCAGGAGTTGCGGCGACATGAATCGTCAGAACAGACTCGGTCGTGGCACGAGCCAGGCGTTCTCATGGACGGTAATCCTGTGGACGGTGACTCTGTGGACGGTGATCCTGTCGCTGCTGCCCATCCTCGGGTGGGGATGTGCCGCCAGGAAGAGCGACAAAGCCGAAGGCCAAGTCGGAGAAAACCTGAGCACCATCGCCAACGCCTATCAGCAGGCCACGGTGAAGAACAACCGACCGCCAAGTGGCCCGGATGATCTCAAGCCCTTTCTGCCCGCGAACAAGGACGCGGACACCTTGTTTCGCTCGATCAGGGACCACGAGCCATTCGTGATCATTTGGGGCACCGATCCGCGCGCCGGGATGGACCTTAAGCCCCTGGTTATCGGTTATGAGAAGCAAGGCCAGGGCGGCACGCGCATGGTGTTCACCGCGATGGGCGTCATGACGATGGAAAATCATGGTTTTGCGGCGGCACGATTCCCCGCAGGCCATAAGCCGTAGATCTCCTAAGCCGGGAATTTCGTATTGGCTGACGGTTGGTTCTCATTTCTGGAAAGGTGACTCTCATGAGGCTCCGTTCTTCGAAACGCGGTGCGTTTACGCTGGTTGAGTTGCTCGTCGTCATTGCCATCATCGGCATCTTGGTCGCACTCTTGTTGCCTGCGATCCAGGCCGCGCGGGAATCCGCGCGGCGCACCGAGTGCAACAACAATCTGAAGCAGATCGGCTTAGGGTTTCAGAGCCACCACGCCGCACTCGGCTACTTTGCCGACGGCGGAGAAGCCTATAACGTGGCGCGGACCGGTTCGGGCGGAAGTGCCAGCCCGACGCTATCGACTCCCTGCCTCGCCCCGGAACAGAATTGGGGCTGGCTGTATCAGATCCTGCCCTACACCGAGCAAGAGGCTCTCTGGAATCATCCGGACGACGCGGTCGTGCAGGCCACGCCGATACCCGGCTACTTCTGTCGCACCCGCCGCGCCCCGATGGTCATCGGAGGGACCCGCGCGGTCAACGACTACGCGGGCAACGGTGGCCTTTATACCAGCAGTGGCTGGGATTGGGGGCAGGGACTCAACGGCGGCGTTATCGTGCGGCGACAGCGCGGACCGAAGATCTCCTTGGCCTCCATCACGGACGGGAGTGCCAACACGATTCTGGCCGGTGAGAAACGGTTGGACAAGTGGGCCATCGGAACCTTCCAGTGCGACGATAACGAGGGGCACACTTCCGGTTGGGATTGGGACATCATTCGCTGGGGCAATGACCCCCCCGAACCGGACCGCGACGGCTGGGACCAATGCGAAGTCCTGTTTGGGTCACAACATGCCGCCGGAGCTATTTTCGTGATGTGCGACGGTTCGGTCCGCATGGTCGCCTACACGGTGGACCGCACCGTGTTCCAAAACGCGTGTCACCGTAGTGACGGACAGACGACCACACTCAAGTAAGCGGCTGTAAGGAAATAACCTGGCGAATCGGTGGTAGGACGGATTGGCACTTCGGCCCCGAAACATCGGGCCGAAGTGCCAATCCGTCCTACGGTCAAACTACGGACTTGTTTTTTTCCAGCCGCTAACCGCTCAGGGACGCTGCCCTTCCTGCAGAATCGCCTGGGCGTGCCGGGCCAAGTGCCCGCGAAGATCGCGGGTGTACTCGCGGAGAATCTTCTCCCCGATCCCGTCGTAGTCGCCACAACGGTACAGGGCGCGCGCCAGCAGCAGTTCTCGTAACGATTCCCGCCGCGTCTGCTCGGCGTTCGTACCGCCTGGCACTTCCCGCGTCTTGGCGGCGGCGATGTCGGTGTGCACGTGCCCCGACATGCCGGGTTTGGCCAACAACTCTGCGAGCGGTTGGGCGGCCGCCGGATCGCCGAGCAGTTCCAGGGCCAGACCGACGGCCCGATGATGCGAGAACGCGAGGTCCGCCTGCAGCAGTTCCAGCTTCTCCAGAATCGCGGGAACCGACTTCCGGTCGCGACTGCGGCCCAGAGCCACGATCAGGTTATCCAACGGACTCAGTGCCGCGCCGAACTGCCCCATGCCGCGATAGTTCCAGCCCACATCCCAATTGTCTTGCTGGCGCACCTCGGCGGTCAGCGGCTCCAGGCCGCGTTTGCTGCCCAGCACGGCCAACGCCTTGGCATAGGTCACTTGGTCCTTCCCACGGGCCTTGTCGTAGGCTTTTTCCAACAGCGGCAGCGCCCGGGCCGGATCGGTCATGATCACGGCCGCCCCGCGGCCCTGCTTCAGGTTCTCCACCGCCTCGGCAAAGCGTTCCTCCGACAGGGGATAGGAATCCTTGTCCTCCAAGACGGTCGCTGACAAATTTCCCATGTCCACCAAGTGCAGCTGTAGCTGCTTCACGTCAATGTTCCGCACCGTGACTCCGGCTGCGGCTGCCATCGCTGCGGCCACGCCCGCCGCGTAGCCGCCGTTCTGGATGTCGGGCTGCATACGGATCAAAGGCAGTGCGTCGCGATGAGCACTGACGCTCAATCCTGTCACGACTAATCCTTCCAGGCCCTTGGGCAGCATGGCCCGATAAGGCACGTAGACCGCCACGCCCTTGTGACCGGGATGCTCCAGCAGCAGGTAGGGGTCGATCGTGTAGCCATGCGAGTCAAAGTTACTCCAAGCCTGCACGACCGAGTCGGGATAGGTACGTTCGTTGATTTGGTCGGTCAAGGTGACGGTCGTGTCGCCCACAATCCGCCGCCGCTCGCGCGTGTCGATCAGCCGCCCTTGGTCAAAAGCCTTGGGATACTTCTCCTTGGCGTAGACGAACGTCTGCCAGACGTCGACCATGTCCGTCTCGTCGACGATTTCAAAGTCGGTGTTGTTATAAGATTCGCCCAGTTTGCGGCCGGGCAAACCGGTGCCTTGCATGCCGAACTCTGACGCATCCGTGTACATACACGCCGCACCCGCGGCCGCCGCCACGTCGGAGTTGCCGGTGGCGTCGATCACTGTCTTGGCCAATACGACCCCCCGGCCGTACGGCGTCGCCACCACAGCGCCCACGACACGACCGTCGTGCACCAACGCGCCGCAGCCGATTGTGCCAAACCAGATTTCGGCCCCGGCCTTGAGCAACTCCTGCCGGTACCATTCCATCTTCTCTTCAATGATCCATTTGTTGCCACCGCCCACTGTGGCGGTGAATCCCACCCGGTTGCCCCAATAGTAAGTGGAGATGGCTCCCTCGGTGCCCACCCCGCCCAGTCCGCACAAGTACTCGACGACCAGCGTTTTCGCTCCCCGCCGCGCGGCGCCGATGCCGGCCGGAGCGCCGCCCGTGCCGCCGCCGATCACCACCACGTCGTACGTCCCCAAGACCGGCACCGCGCGCGCATCCTGCGGCACAGTTGGCGACTTCTGCGCTGGTCGTACGCCGCTCAGCGATTCTCGCACGTCGCCCATGACCACCGATTTCGCAGGTGCCAGCCCGCGCAGTCGCACGCCGTCGGGGGCTGGCAAGTCTTTGGCTTCGGCCGCTGCCGCCTTCCCGATACGCTCGCCCAAATCGATCAGCGCCAGCGGGCGGAGCAGTTCTTTAGCCTGCTCGCGGGAGATGTCGGCACAGCCGCCGACGATGAACAGCCGGCCGACGTCAGCTGGCCGACACACATCCAACGGCAGCTTGTCGACGCCGTTCCATGGCCCGGACGATGCGCGGCGGGCCTGCAGCGTGTCGGACGGAATCTGGAACAAAACGTCCGAAGTATACTGCTGCTCCGGATGGTAGGTGAGTGTCCGAGCCTGCTGGTCGACGCGCATGGTGGCGGCGTAGCCGGCGTCGGTGGCCGGCAACGTCAGCGAGTACTCGATGATCTGGAACGTGCCGCTCGACGTGTGCGCCGGATTGAATTTGCCACCCAGGAAAGGCGGGGCCGGGATCCGGCTGACCAGCCCGTCGCCAGTCTGCGGTTCGCCGCCGATGACGACACGCTTCCAGGTCTGGTTGCCCGCCGGGTAAGCTCGAAACTTGGCGTCTGCCAGGCGCGCGACGACGGCCCGCGGCGTGGCGTCGATGATCGTCTTGGCCACGACCGCCTGCCGTCCTGCACGGTTGGCGATCACGACGCCACACGGCTGGCCGGCGGCATCTCGCAGCACATCCGTGGCGTAGCAGCTATACAGATACTGCACCCCCGCTTCGAGCAACGCATCGTCCAGGACTTTCTTGACGTGCAGGGGGCGGGGTGGTCGAATCGTCGTCGGCGGTGGCGTCGGTTTGGTCTGCGGCCCGACGATCTCGATTTCGCCCAGCAACAGACGCGGCAGGGATTCCGGCTTCTTGACCAAGATGCGGATGTAGCGTGCTTCGGCTTCCACGGGCACTGCCAGCGTCACCCCCTCGCTTTGAGGCTGGTCGTTGCGAATCGTCGCGACCTCCTGCCACTGCTGCTTGTCGCTGCTCCGCGACACACAGATGCTTTCGACGTCAAAGCCGCTGCCCGCCGTCGTCTTGGCTTCACGGCGAAAGGCCATGACGCGCACCTCGCGGACAGCCTGCGTCTTGCTAAGATCGGCGGTAATGGTCACGTCCCCGTTGTACTGGACGCTTTGCTGGGCCGCGTCTGCCCATTGCCCATCCGTTAACTTGCTGGGGGGATCGGTGTCGCGATGGACGGCCTCGCTGGGGATATCGGTTTGGTAGGTGAACGGCAGCCGGTTCGGGTCGGCCCCCGTTTCCTGGGAATCCGCAAAGATCTTCTGGGCCAACGGTGCGGTCGGCGTCTCCCCGGGTTCCAGCCACAGTTGCAGCGTGGCGGTCAGGTCCTCGCCCAGGTACGGATGCGGAGCGGCCAAGAACACCTTGGCTCCCTGGTTGGCCGCGGCGACTGCGGCGGCCACCGCCCCAGTGCTGCCGCCGATAACCACGACGTCGGCCTGAGCTGCGATAGGCAGGTCGCGCGCCGACTCGTTGACCATTTCGGCGCCGGACAAGGCAGTGGCGAGAGTCCAGAAGCTCAGAGCAGTCCACCTGGCAATACCACGAGCAACCATCATGACGATCTCCTTTTCCCGCAGAGGAAGCCGGGGCTGGCAGCACACGCTCCACACCAGCCCACGAAACGATTCCCATCGTAGCACATACCGCACGCGGTTGGGGATGGCACCGTCCCCACTGCTGTGAACATCTTCACGCCTCTCTCGTTTCCACGCTCCGAGGCTGTGAAAAGATGTGCAAACACGATTCACGGTAGGGTGGGCCAAGTACTCGCGGCCCACCAATTCTAAGAAAATGGCCCTTCTTTCGCTGGTGGGCCGCGAGTACTTGGGCGAGCGGCAGGAAATAACTTACCCGTAGGACGGCCCTCCGAGGCCGTCTGGTAAACCAACCTGCGGGACGCAGTGGACGGCCTCGGAGGGCCGTCTTACGGGAAGACCATCCTACATCGGGTTGGGTAAGTTATTAAGTTATTTCCTTCCGCTCGCCTTGGCCCACCCTACGATTTTTTCACAGCCTCTCCGCGTGGGAACGCAAGTGCTACGCGACTGCACACTCGGACCGTCGCGCCCGGCCAGGCGGTCACAGAAACTGTCTTCCAGACTGTAGAAACTTCACGCCGAGATGCGTTTAGTCAATAGAGCACTCGCTTTGCAGCGTATCGGCCCGGATTCGAGCTCTTTCGAGACAGAGGCAAACGCAGATGACCCGTGGCGCCCATTCCCGACTCATCGATCGCCAGCGACGACGCCCTAAGACATTGCGTTTTCGATCGTTGCGTATGGAACGACTGGAGGATCGAAGCCTTCTGGCCGCGAATCTAGTGGCCGATTTGGCGCCTCTGGGCAACGCGGACCCGCATAGCATTACGTTGTCTGGCGGAACGACGTTTTTCGTGGCCTCGGATCGAGCCGCGGGGGAGGAATTGTGGCGGACCGACGGGACTCAGGCTGGGACCGTGCGCGTCAAGGATATCGATAGCGGCGTCTACGGTTCGTATCCGCGGTACCTGACCGATGTCGGCGGGACGCTCTTCTTTCGTGCCCGCGACAGTACGAACGGCTACGAACTGTGGAAGAGCAACGGCACCGAGACGGGAACCTTGCTGGTCAAAGACATCCGTTCGGGCACGACGGGCTCGATACCGCGCAGCCTGACCGCCGTCGGCAGCAAGCTGTTCTTCGTCGCTACCGACGGCACGAACGGCGACGAACTCTGGGTCAGCGACGGCACGACTACGGGAACTGCGCTGGTCAAGGACATCCGCTCAGGCTCTTCCGGTTCGTATCCGCACAATCTGACCAACGTCAACGGCACGCTATTTTTCACGGCTCTCGATGCGACCAACGGCTACGAATTGTGGAAAAGCGACGGCACGGCGACCGGCACCGTCGTGGTCAAGGACATTCGCGACGGCACCGCGGGTTCCGATCCCAGCAACTTTGCGGTCTCCAGCGGCACGTTGTTCTTCAGCGCCAACGACGGCAGCAACGGGTATGAATTGTGGAAGAGCAACGGCACGGCGGCAGGCACAACCCTGGTCAAGGATATTCGCTCGGGGGCGTCCAATTCGTATCCCCGCTATCTGACGGACGTCAATGGCACGCTGTTCTTTCGCGCTAACGACGGCAGTAATGGCTATGAACTCTGGAAGAGCAACGGCACGGTGGCGGGCACGACGTTGGTCAAGGATATTCGCACCGGCACGGCGGGTTCCTACCCGCACGCCTTAGTCAACGTCAGCAGTACTTTATTCTTCACGGCTTTCGACAGCACCAACGGCTACGAGCTCTGGAAGAGTGACGGCACCAGCGGCGGCACGACCCTGGTCAAGGACATCCGTGGCGGCTCCACGGGTTCGTATCTCTCCAGTCCCGTGAATCTGAACGGGACCTTGTTCTTCAGCGCCCACGACGGCAGCCACGGCTACGAACTCTGGAGAAGCGATGGCACCTCCACCGGCACGACCCTGGTCAAGGACATCCTGTCAGGTTCGTACGGTTCGTACCCCTTCTACATCAAGAACATTGGCGGCACCTTGTTCTTCCGCGCCAACGACGGCACGACAGGGTATGAGTTGTGGAAGAGCGACGGCACATCAACGGGGACGATCCTGATCAAGGACATTCGCGACATCTCCGGGTCGTATCCGCACGCTCTGACGGACGTCAACGGGACGACGTTCTTCAATGCCAACAGCGGCGGGATCGGCGCGGAACTCTGGAAGACCGACGGGACCCAAGCCGGAACCCAATTGGTGAAAGACATCCGCGTCGGCGGATATGGCTCGTCCCCGACCTACTTGACGACCTCGAATGGTAAGCTCTTCTTTCGAGCCAACAACGGTCTGACGGGGCCCGAACTGTGGACCAGCGATGGAACCACCGCCGGGACCGTGCAAGTCAAGGATATTCGGTCCGGGTACTACGGTGCGTATCCCCGCTACCTGACGGATGTCAACGGTAAGTTGTTCTTCGTGGCCAATGACGGCACGCAAGGCTCGGAGTTATGGGTGACGGATGGGACGGCGGCGGGCACCATGATCGTCAAGGACGTCCGCTCGGGCTCGTCGGGGTCTTATCCGCACAACCTGCTGAACGTCAACGGCACGTTATTCTTTACCGCGTACGACGCCACCAATGGCTATGAATTGTGGAAGAGCGATGGAACCAGCAGCGGTACAACGCTGGTGAAAGATGTCCGGACGGGCGCGTACGGTTCGTATCCGAGCTCCTTGACGAACGTCAACGGCACATTGTTCTTCTGCGCCACCAATGGCACCAACGGCTACGAACTGTGGAAGAGCAACGGAACGGCGGCGACCACCGTGCCGGTCAAGGATATCCGTTCCGGATCGTCCGACTCGAAGCCAAGTCAGCTGACGGCAGTCAACAGCACCTTGTTCTTCCGCGCCACCGACGGCACGACCGGCTACGAACTCTGGAAGAGCGACGGCACAACAACCGGCACGACGTTGGTCAAAGACATCCGCTCCGGCTCGGCCAATTCGTATCCCGCCTACCTGACGAACCTGAACGGCACGCTACTGTTTCGCGCGAATGACGGTTCGACCGGCTACGAGTTGTGGAAAAGTGATGGGACGGCTGCCGGCACCGTCCTGGTCAAAGACATCCGCTCGGGCTCGTCGAATTCCTACCCGCGCAGTCTTAAGGGCTTTAATGGCCAAGTCTACTTCCGGGCGTTTGATGACACCCACGGCTATGAATTGTGGCGCAGCGACGGCACCAGCAGCGGCACGGTGCTGATACAAGACATCTGGTCGGGAACCACAGGCGCGTATCCCTCGTATCTCACTCCGTCTAACGGCAAGTTGTTTTTTTGTGCCGATGACGGTGTGAAAGGCCGCGAATTGTGGGTCTTCCAGGAGACGACCGGCACGCTCGCCTTTACCGCGTCGACGAGCACCGTGGCGGAAAACGGCGGAGCCCTCACCATCCCCGTGCAGCTGTCGACCGGTGGTTTGTCCCTCGACTCCGACGTCTCGGTGCAAGTGGCGGTTACCGGCGGAACGGCCACCAATGGGACCGACTACGCGACGTTCTCCGCGACCACGGTGACCTTCGCTCGCGGCACAACGAACGGCACAACGAAAACGGTCACGCTGACGCCGATCGACGATAGCATCGCGGAAGGCAGTGAAACCGCGATCTTGTCTCTGCAAACCGTGTCGGGCCCCGGCGTGATCAACAGCTCGGCGGCGAGTCACACGGTCACGATCACAGACAACGACACGGCTGGGATCACCGTGACTCCGACCAGCGGGTTGGTGACGACGGAAGCGGGTGGAACGGCCCCATTCACGGTCAAACTCACCTCGCAGCCGACGGCCAATGTGACCGTGAGCCTGTCCTCGAGCAACACGGCGGAAGGCACAGTTTCGCCGGCCAGCCTGACGTTCACGGCGGCGAACTGGAACGTGGCCCAGACGGTGACGGTCACGGGGGTCAACGACGCGGTGGTGGACGGGAACGTGGCCTACACCATCGTCACGGCGTCGGCGGTCAGCAGCGACAGCAAGTACAACGGACTGAACGCGGCGTATGACTCGGTCACAAATAAAGACAACGACACGGCTGGGATCACCGTGACACCGACCAGCGGGTTGGTGACGACGGAAGCCGGCGGGACCGCCACCTTCACGGTCAAACTCACTTCGCAGCCGACGGCCAA
>JAPLNJ010000976.1 GCA_026692885.1 Planctomycetota bacterium
GAGGCAAAGTCAAATGCTGGTCCAAGCCTTCCGCGGTGAGACGCTCCACATAGCGCGCGGCGTTAGCTCGCCGGGCGTTGGTCCATTGGCCCAACTGGGAGAGTTTGACATTTAGCACGGCCGCCTGAATCGTATCCAACCGGCTGTTGATTCCCACCACGCTGTGGTAGTACCGCGGTTGCATGCCGTGCGCGGCCAACAAGCGGAGCTTGCCTGTCAGGGCCTCGTCGTTCGTGGACAACATCCCGCCATCGCCGAAGCCGCCGAGATTCTTGGTCGGATAGAAGCTGCAGCATCCCACGTCGCCCAGCGAGCCGGCCGGCCGCCCGGCGTATTCTGCGCCGATGGCTTGGGCCACGTCTTCGACCACGTGCAGCTTGTGCTGCGCGGCGATCGCGCAGATCGCGTCCATGTCGGCACATTGGCCAAATAGGTGGACAGGGATAATCGCCTTGGTGGCCGGCGTGATGGCCGCTTCAACTTTTTGGGGATCCAGATTGAACGTGACCGGGTCGATGTCCACAAAGACGATTCGGGCACCGAGTCGCCAAATGCAGCTGGCGGTGGCGAAAAACGTAAAACTGGGTGTGATCACCTCGTCGCCGGGGCCGATATCCAGGGCCATCAGCGCCAGGAGCAACGCATCGCTACCTGACGCGCAGCTGACGGCGAACCGCGTGCCACAGACGGCTGCCATCGACTCTTCAATCTGCCGCACATCCGGTCCATGCAAGAACCGTCCCGAGTCGCAGACAGCGGTCACGGCCTCCAGGATCTTGTCGCGCAGGAGGAGATTCCCGCGGTTCACGTCGAGTAGAGGTACAGAAACGGAGCCGGTGACACCTCTCGCGTTGTCCGATACTGGGGCACTCATGGGTCACTTCCTTGCGGAATTTACAGGACTGCCAAACCAAGCAAGGCAGCAATGCTTTGGTGGGTTCCTTCCACGCGAATAGACAGCAAACTACGCCGTTCGGACAATCCGGTCAAGATCGACCTTGGACAGGATTTTTCGCCCGCGTGCTTGCCATCGCGTAATGACTTGCTAAACTCAGTCGGCAGCATGGCGGGCGTAACTCAGCGGCTAGAGTGCTAGCTTCCCAAGCTGGAAGTCGAGGGTTCGAATCCCTTCGCCCGCTCTCATAAAGCCTTGCGTGACAACACGTTACGCAAGGCTTTTTCTTCTTGTTGCGGATACGATTTGCAGAAAAGTTTCCAGATACTCTTCGGCGGGTACGATTTTGGATTCGTACCCGTATCGGGCATTTGGCGACGAGCTTCCTCATTTGACATGCCGCCCCGCCATTTTCCATTCTTAGTAGGGGTATACAGCACTGCGTTGATCGCGGCTCAATCCCCAGCCGCCATACAGCGCCAAAGACCAAAGTGGCGATTTATGAGGCGTGGTGGCTGTGGTGGGTGTGCTGGCTAACTGGCCCTCGGCCACCATTCGCCAAATCACGCCCGCCAAGCTGTGGTGGGTTCATCCTGAAAAATGTGACCCGTGGTGGCCGTGGTGGGTGCGGTGCCACTAAGTCACACCCGCGTCAGGTCGCCGCGATCTTGCCCGTCCCTCGACTCCTCGTCCCGTCCCAGCCGTGGGCGGGTCGTCGTCCACGAAGTTCTCTCCGTGGTCCACCCTGGTCAGCATCCCCGTGCCCCGCCAACAACGGATCGCGGGACAAACGGCGACCCGCGAAGCCTGTTCTCGATGCCGCTTAGCCGTGGATTGCCGCGAGCGGGGCCATGCGGCTGATCCTGTATCGACCCCGCTGCTGTCGCTGACGGTGGTGGGTGTGGTAGGTGTGCTGGCCCACTACGCCCGACGCCGTCATGGTGCCGTGACGACCACGGGATCGCTGGCGTTGATCGTGGTGCCAGCCACCGAAGCTGCTGCCGCCGCTCCCGCCTTGCCCAAAGATGCAATCTCAGTCGCCCTGCTGCAAAAGGCGAAAAAACTGGCGTCCCAATTTGGCAGCATCAAGGAAGCCAAGCAGGCGATTGATGCTTTGGCTCAGTTGATGGATTAGGTCGGCAGAGCGCATCGCGGAACTACTCGCGGGACATCGGTAGTTTTTTGGATTGGGCCATCAGTGATTCTTGCCTCACTCATAATCCAGCGAAAAAGACACCAGCCGTCTTGTGGCTTCATCCCTCACGAACACGACGATTTTGTTCGCGGCCAGGGCTTCTTCGTACTCCTTCTCCAGCATGGCCTGTGACCGCTGGCTCAGGTCCTCCTTGTACTCCTGATAGGGGTAGGCATAAATCCGCCGCTCCTGAATGTGGAACAGCATGACGGGTTTGTTCGCTTCGTGAAACTCTCTATGACGACGACTTCGATCTTCAATTGCTTTAGGTGTGGGAATAGTTCCTGCCAATCAGGATTATCCCGCAGATAGGTGGTTTTGGGGCGACCGTGGGGCGATTTCATCGAATTCGCCAGTAACGTGGCAAGGTCGTTGACGCTGGGCGGTTGCTCGATAATCTCTTGTGCCAGGATCGAACCATCTTCGTGGCTGACGGCCATTCCCAGCCAAACATCACGACCTTCAAGGATGTCGGCCAATGGAAAAAAATCGGCCTCCCCTGCCACGTCCTGCTGCGGCAGCCACAACAAGCGTCGTTTCACGAACGCCCCCACCCCTTTTCCCAGCTTCAGTTTTCGACGCTCCGCTGCCATCTCATTCCTCTTTCAGCGCAGGGGGGGTGATGCCTGGGAGAGCCGAGCATTACACCATCCCGAACTTGGCGGCAATGGACGCCACCCGCTTCATCGCCTCGGCACGCGATACGCCAGCCTGCTGTAGGTGACGAATGGCCTTCTTTGTTTCGCCCGTCCGCACCAGCCCGTAAAGCTCCATTTCCCAGCGTGAATCCACCCCAGGCTCGGCAGGGGCCAGCCATTCAACAAGTAGCGTTCCATGCGGGGTGCTGCCGCAGGTCAGAATCCGCCGCAGGTCGTTGGGGTACTGCTTCTTCTTGTACGCCACGAGTTCGTCAATCATGGCGTCAATGTCGTCGGACTTCTGTTCATTCCGCAGGTCGGGTTTGTCGGCTTCGATGGCTTCCCATACACTGCGGTAGCTTTCCCTGGCGTGTTCCAGCCCGACGCACTCGTTCCACGCGGCGTTGGCCAGGAAAAGGGCAACATGGTCTGCTTCCCAGGACGACGAATCAGGGTCATGCAGCAGGGTCTGTGACATTTGCTCCATGATCTCGGACATCTTGGTGCTACGCTTAGCTATTTGCCTGCAAACTCCTCTTGTTGAACCGATGCGAAGTCCAACGGCCAGTTCTTCAACTCCCGATAGCGGGTTCCATTCCCCGAAGCTCCGACGACAATTCATTGAGACCTTCCACCCACGCCCTGAATCACCCGTCTTTGGTGGTATCAGCCGAACTGACGCTTCCCAGTGGCCTCGCCTGAACCAAGACGTTGTGTACGAAGTCGAAGCCTGCTTCTCGCAAGGCGGCTTCCATTTCCTTCTTGGTTGGTGGCTGACCTTTCATGTGGACAACGCCCCAGTGAACGGTGGAACCGCCGTCAATGTGGACTCCCGTTGCCATCTGCGTGACCGTCAGCTGGGGATTCAGCCTCGCGAGCAGGTGCTGGATGGGCAAGAACTCATGCTCGTCACGTACCGAAAACGCCTTGGGCAGGTCAATTTTGGATTGCATCTTTCCTTCCTTGTCTGAAGTTTGGCAGCAGTTCGCGACGACAGATCAGGTGTCAGTAGTGGCCAGGTCAACGATGTTTTTTGACCAGCCGTGCGACGGTTAGACGTCGCTATGGGACGCCTTGACGGCATCCTTGCGGAGCGGTTGAATCCTGCTCAGGGGGAAGGTGGTGGTGGGCATGGGCATGGCAGATTTCGTGTCCGCGTGTGGAATCCAGAAGCAATCTCCTGCGGTCATGAATCTAACTCAGGGCCAACCACGTCAGAAGCAGGCCATAGGGACGCCGCCATTTTCCTCGACGGCTGGCGCTTCCACAAGCCACACTGCCCCCTGATCTTGCAGGTGGGGAACGCCCGTAGTCAAATCCTGGGAGCCATGACCACTTCAGCCCTCGACAACCCGTGCCCGTTCTGCGACCTGAACGCCAGCCGTGTGCGGGTGGAGAATACTGCCGCCGTGGCGATTGCCGACGCATTTCCCGTCGCGGACGGCCACATATTGGATATTGGTCATTCCTAAGCGGCACGTCGCCAGCATTTTTGACCTGAGCGATGACGAGCAGGCCGCAGTTTGGCGGCTGGTGGCCGACCTTCGCCGCACCCTGCTGGCAGAACTGCACCCTGACGGGTTCAACATCGGCGTCAACGACGGCGAGGCCGCTGGGCAGACATTGCCAGCAGGTTCATCGAACTCTACTGGCAGCAAAGCAGGCCGTTACAGGTTGGCGGCGTTACCACAAACCTGATTCTGAAGCAGAACACCGACAGGCAGGCCACGATCATCACCCAGATCACAAAGGCACAGCAGGACTGGCTGACCGCCACTGCTTTCCGTCACTTTTTGTTCTTCTTCTTGTTTTTGTTCTTCTTCAGCTTTTTCTTCTTCTTTTTCGTCGGGCGCGGCGTCAGGGCGGAGCAACGTTTGCAGTGTTTGGCTTGCTCGTTCAACGCCGCACCGCACTTGCTGCAACGGCGAGTCTTCAGCTTCATGACGAATGCGGTGCGCGATCGTGTTCCCATCTCTTCGTTCTCCCCTTAGACAGCAGTTCGGTCAGGATTCTGGGAAAGTGCCGATTATTGGTTGGGAGGCCGTAGCCGTCAAGGCAGCTTTGCTTGCGGTAGGGCGGGGGCTTGCTGTGCTCCACGTACCGAAGCACCGCGACTCGTCGCTGTTTCGCTTCAAGCAGCTTGACCCCAGGGCTGGAACTCCTTTGTCACTGAAGTCGGTGACGTCGTGCGTGAGCAGCCGCTTTGGAAGTTGCAGGACCGTGGGCGATGAACCGACCATTCCGCGATCCCCGCCCTGACGAAGCAGGAACAGACAGTCTGTCACCAGCCACAATCCGTCTGGTGTTGCCGCAACTCCAACGGTCTGGGACCAGTTCCCCTTGCCGCGTTCGCTCGATCTTGCCGTTGAAGTCGGCTTCGTCCCAGTGCCAACGTCGTGGATTCCACGTCAGGATGTAGGTAGTCGTTGCCCGTTAAGCGAGTCCTATCTCGTTGTATGAAGCTCTATGAATTACTCAAGTGAGAAATCACCAAACTTGTCGGATGCTTCAGCCTCGGCAGCGAAGTCCTTTGCCGTGAATCCGCAATTATGCGTGAGAAACAACAGATGGTTCGTTAGCTCATCCCAGCCCGTCTTTTCACGGCCACCCAGTCGCTCATCTGCAATCGGAAGGCAGCGTTGTTTGTGGACATGCCAAACTTCCAACAACTCGCTTTCGTCAGCATCTCGGCGGGACCAGACGGCGACAGCCATGGCCGATTTGCTCGGCGTTCATGCCAATGCCCGTATCCGTCACGTCGAAGCGGAGAAGCGGAGGACCACCATCGCTGACGAGCCGAACGGTTAGCCGGATTTCGCCGTGGTCGGTAAACTTGATCGCATTGCCAAGCAGATTGATCAGCACCTGGCGCAGCCGGTGGGGGTCGGTTAGTACGGTGGCGGGCAGGGGACCGATCAGCTCGGTTTGCAGATTCAGTTGCTTCTCGGCAGTCCGGACCTGCATGAACGAGACCACCTCGGCCACCAGTTCGCCGGGCGAACAGCGGATCGGCTCGATCTGCAGCTTCCCGGCTTCCACCTTCGAGAGGTCCAGGATGTCGTTGATCAGTCCCAGGAGCTGTTCGCCGTTGCGTTTGATCACGGCCACGTGTTCTTGCGCAGCGTGGCCGACGTGTTCCTCCAGGAGGAGATCCGCATAGCCGAGAATAGCCGTCATGGGCGTGCGGATCTCGTGACTCATGTTGGCCAGAAACTCGCTCTTGGCGCGGGTGGCCGACTCCGCCCGAACGCTCATCGCTTCGGCACGAGCCACGGCCTGAGCGAGTCTCGTGTTGGCCGCCCGTAGGTTCTCTTCCGCCCGCTTGCGCTCGGTGATGTCCAGCTGCACGCCTTCACTCATGCCACGGCCGCCGGGCAGCATGTGGGTGTACGCGGACAATTCGAACCAGGAGGTTCTGCCGCTGGGCAGGCGGGCCTGAAACTCATACTGGAAAGTTCTGCCTTCCCGGGCGGCTGCTTCCTCGGCGGCCAGCAGGCCGGGCAGATACTCGGGCAGGATCTGTGAATACAAGACGTTGGCATCGGCCAGCACCGCCTCGACGCTCACTTCATTCACGCGGCAGACCGCCTCGCTGATGTAGGTGAACCGGCGGTGGCCTGTCGGATCGCCGACAACCTGATAGAGGACGGCTGCGGGCAGACTGTCGGCCAGTGTCCGCAAGCGGTGTTCGCTTTCGCGCAGCGCCTCCTCCGCCTGCTTGCGATCGGTCATGTCACGGAAATACCAGACGCGGCCGTAGTATCGCTTCTCCGGTCCGAACATCGGCGACGAGTAACGGTCAAAGACTCGGCCGTCCGCCAGGACTAGCTCATCCCGGCTAGATTCTTGTCTGTGCTCATAGAGGTATTGAACTCGCTGGAGAAATGACCGGGGATTCGCCAGCTGGGCCGTCACGAACTGTAGGACCGGCTCATCGATTCTGTCCTCGACAAGCTTTGCCGGGATGTTCCACATCTCAATAAATCGGCGGTTATGCGAGAGGATGCGGGCATTTTCATCCACCACAAGGATTCCGTCGATCGAGGCTTCCTGCTGTGTGGCCAGAATGACATTTCTGAATTGCAGTTCCTTCTCCGCCCACTTGCGATCGGTGATGTCGATGAAGGTGCAGACGAACTGGTGGGGCGAGGGCCGGAAGGCACGCACCTCAAAATGCCTCTGCAGTTCGTCGGCGTAGTGCTCGAACAAGGCCGGTTCGCCGGTGAGGGCCACCTTGCCGTACGTCTCGATCCAGTATCGCTCGGTGCCGGGCAACACATCCAGGACGGTCCGACCTACGATATCGGCCGCCTGCAGACCGGTCATTCGCTCGAAGGCTGGGTTAACGGCCAGAAATCGGTAGTCGATTGGATTTCCCTGTCCGTCGCAGATGATTTCGTGCAACGCGAAGCCTTCCAGCATCTCGCGGAACAGCGTGCGGTTGTCCTGCTCGACCTGGCACTGCGAGGTGCTGTCGCGGCTGGCCAGCAACTTCGGGTTGTTCGCTTCCATAGGTCTTCTTCTCGCCAATCGAGAGCCTCGTGTTTTCCTCGAACACCTTGGTCGCCGATCCCCAGAGCCGGATCGACCGAACCATGTTCTTGCCGAGGTGTCATCCGTGGTTCAACTCTGCCCCTGCCCCAAATACGGCCGGAGCATCTCGCGAAGTTCGGACGAGGTGATCGGTTTGGACAAGTAGTCGTCACAGCCGGCGGCCAGGCTGCGTTCCCGGTCGCCCACCATGGCGTGGGCGGTCAGGGCGACAATCGGTCCTGTCCAGCCCTGCGCGCGCAGCCAACGCGTGGCTGCCAAGCCATCCAGATCTGGCAACTGAAGGTCCATCAGGATCATGGCGTAGGGCCGGCCTTCCGACCGGGACCGTTCCACCATTTGACAAGCCAACTGCCCGTCACCCGCTACTTCGACCTCCAACTTCAGCTTGCGCAGCAGATGCCCAATCACCCGTTGCAGACTGGGTTCATCCTCCACCAACAGGACTCGGC
>JAPLNJ010000977.1 GCA_026692885.1 Planctomycetota bacterium
AGCAGCAGGAGGTCAGGGTGGCTGGGGCAGAGTGCAGTGATGCCCCAGAAACCGGGGACTGGGGCTTCGCTTAGGCTCAGCCACCAGCCACCCGGATCATTGCCAGCACCGCCAGCCGTGCGCAACGTTACGATCAAGGCCTTGGCAACCTTATGATCAAGGCCAACCCTGGGGCCTCTCGGTCGTCCTGGGCCGCCTAATTCGCCGGCAGTAACTTCCGGACAAATTCGACCTGTGGCTGCCCGGCGTTCTTGCCGCCCTGCCCCGTCAGGAACTCGGCGACGAAACGCTGCGATTCCTTTTTCTCCGGTATCTTGAAATTCTCGCCCTTTTGGAGCACCGGACGCAGGTCCGACAGGCATCCGAAATCGCGAGTACCGGCGACCTGGCAGGGGAACCAGGCACCCTTGCCGTCCGGGTCCTCCAGATAGAACTCGGCGTAAACGTGATCCGGGATCCACACAGTGCGAGCAGGCACTTTGTGCGCGCGGCACAGGGCGATGAACAGCGAGGTCAGGTCGTGTTTGTCGCCTTTGCCTTCCCGCAACGCTTCCAGAGCGCCTTTTGTCTTGCCGTCCTGATACTTGACGTTCTCGCGAACCCAGTCGTAAATGGCCTCCACCTGCGCCCAAGCGGTCTCCTTGTCCGCCACCAATTGTTTTGCCTTGTCCCGGATGGAATTGTGCCGACAATCGATCATGGGACTCGGTCCCAGGTAGGGACGCACCTTTTGCGGCAGGTTCTGCGGTACGACAAAACGCTCAGGATTCTCCGGCGCCAAGATCGAACTCTTGGTCACCTCGAACGTCACCAAGGCTGTCGCTGTTTGCCCCGACGGAATTTGCGGAATGTTGAACACCATTTGGCGCAAACCGTCCTGCTCCCGATAACTGACCCCGCGTACCAACGGCGAGATCTGTTCGTCGACGATCTTCACCTCTTGTTCCGGCCAGGCGGCAGGCACCGAGATGGTGCCCGTCAATCCCTTGCAGGGGCCGCCGATGGCGCGAATCACAGCGCCCACTTGCCAACGCTGCGTCAATTGCTTATCCAAGGGGAGCTTCGGGCCGTTCGCGGGACCGAATTGGCCCCGACAGAACGAAGTCGGAGCCAAGCACACGATTAGAGCCAAGATAAAGCAGGATGATCGCATGAGTGAATTCCTGTTGAAGGCGACGGGCCAGACAGCGAAGACCGCCAGCGTGGGAGTATTGTTAGGATCGGCGCATCAATAAGTGTCGGAAGTATCGTAGTCGCCACGCTCCGTCGTGATGACCACTTTGAGAACCGGCAGTTACTGATGCGCCGGTCCTTACTCTTGGTATCGGCCAGACGGCAGGCGGTTCTTCCCACAACTTTTGGCTCAAGAAACGAAGACGGGAGGGCGACGTTCCGGCCGAACCCGACGGGCGACGGCCCGTGCTTGGATCGGTGGACGCCACGCCCTCCCGGCGCGAACCTCTGTGGTGCGGACGCGGCAGTTACGGCGGTGCGGTGAATGTAGGTCAGGCCTTCCAGCCTGACGTCGGACGCCTGTCACGAAATCTTCGGTCGAAGGTTTCGGCGGGGTCGGAAGACCCGCGCCGAGCGTGCAGAATCGGGCTGGAAAGCCTGACCTACATTGGAGTTCTGTGAGGGGAACTAGCGGGAAGGCGTGACGTTGGTCGCAGGGCCGGGCATCGGCATGTTTTCAGGGGTCGGCGTCGGAATCTGCGGTTGGGCGTATTCCATGCCCGGCGACCGCGAAGTGTAGCCTTCGTTGCCACAAGTCGCTGGCTGATCGCACCCGCAAGCGTCAGAAACCGCGTAATCCCCCGTGTTGTTGTCCTTGCAGAGGAGGCATCCGCCCCAACCACGGTTACAGCCGGTCCAGGCGGAAGTCAGAGCGACTACCACCACCAAAAAGAGCATTTTCTTCATGATCGATATCTCCTTCGCTGTTAGCTGGTGACTTCCAGGCCGACGTTTGGGCCGGTCAAATCTACGTTGTTGCTACGGATAGGCAAACCGACCCGTTGCGTTTTTTCTCCGTGATGTATCTTTCTTGAAACGCAATCTCTCAACGAAAGTCAGGACCATGACCAAACGAACCACGCTCCTTGTATTGTTGCTCCTGTTCTTCAGTCGTGGGGCCCAGCTGGGGGCCGCGGCTACCGCGGGCCGCGATGCTGCTCCGCGGGCCGCAGTTCCGGCTTGCACAAGTCCTGTGCGAACAGAGGATTCGGTCTGGCTGATCAGTACCCGGCATTTGGGGTGTCCCTCGTCGAGTGATGGGCAGGCCCCGAATTTCCAGGTGCAGCGTTACGACGATTCGACAGGCTGGTCGGAGGCCAAGCCTGATCAACTGCTGACCGACGACGCGTCCCAGCGTCCCGCCGTCATCTATGTCCACGGCAACCGCGAGGATTGGGCGACGGCCCAGCAACGGGGCTTAACTGCGTATCACTCGCTGGTCAACGTCATGGGGAATCCGCCACCGCTGCGGTTCTTGATTTGGTCCTGGCCTGCCGATTCGATCCGCGGTCTGCGGCGCGACGTGCTGGCGAAGGCGGCCCGTAGTGACTACGAGGCCTACTATCTGGCACAGTTCCTGGCCGCGTCGGATCCCCCAGCTCGCGTCGGCCTGTTCGGCTTCAGCTACGGCGCACGAATTATCACCGGTGCGTTGCATCTGCTCGGCGGCGGCACGCTCGTCGGGTTGAAGTTGCCGGAGGGCACGGCGGCGGGTGAACACCAGGCCCGCGTTGTGTTGATGGCCGCGGCCTTGCACGACTTCTGGCTGCTGCCGGACAACTCGCACGGAAAGTGCTGGTCGCAAATCGATCGGCTGCTGGTCCAATACAACCCCTGCGACCGTGTCCTGCGATTGTATCCTCATCTCGATCGTTGTGCGCGGCCCTGGGCCCTGGGCTACTCCGGCTTTCCGTGGTCGGGTCAGCTCGGGGACGACATCCCGCGATTCGCCCAGCAGAACGTCAGTTGCGAGATTGGCAACCAGCATCAATCGCTGAGTTACCTCGAATCCCCCGCCGTCATGGTCCAAGTCCAACGCTACGTGCTGTGGCTGGATGGGAGGGAAGAGGGAAAGGACGAAGGACGAAGAATGAAGAATGAAGAATGAAGAATGAAGGTCGAGTGGTACGCCCTGACGGATTGTGCAAGGGGAGGGCTGCTCACGTACCTGTCGTTCTCGGACGACCTGTTTTCGGCCGACTGGACAAAGGATGCTGGGGGGCACTCACAAGTTGTTCGACACGCGCGCGCAAATGGCGGATGCCCACCGCTTCGGCCCAGTCGTTCAAGGCGTAGGTCTTGGTCCCCGGATGGACGAGGAAGACCTGACGTAGCTGCAGGTCCGAGTGGGCGACTTGCAGCGACTTCGTGACTGCCGGTGCGTCGGCGTACTTGAATTCAAAGCCGAACCGCTCGCCGTGGACGAACACCAGTAGGTCGAGTTCGGCTCCGCCTTGCGTGTTCCAGAAATAGGCTTCGCGATCGCCTGTCACCCGGAGCACCTCTTCCAGCGCGAAGCCTTCCCACGATGCGCCGAGTTTCGGATGCGATTCGAGCGATGCAAACGAAGGGATGCCCAGCAAGGAGTGCAGCAGGCCGCTGTCGCGCAAGTACACCTTGGGCGATTTTACTTGTCGCTTGCCAAGGTTCTCGAACCATGGCGGCAATTGCCGCATCACGAATGCGCCGCACAGAATGTCCAGATGCCGCTTGACGGTCGTGTGGGCCTCGCCCAGTGAGCGCCCGATTTCCGAGGCGTTCCAGATTTGGCCGTGATAGTGAGCCGCCATGTTCCAGAACCGCCGCAAGGCCAACGGCGCGATCTGCACGCCAAATCGACGCAGGTCGCGTTCCAGAAACGTCTGGATGAAATCCTCACGCCACTGCCGGCTGTCGGCGTCGGAGGCGGCCAGGAACGAACGGGGAAACCCACCCCGCCACCACAACGCCCGCAGGTCCTGCGCCCCCACCTCCGACAAGTCGAAGCCAGCCATCGGTACGAGCGCGACGCGTCCCGCCAACGACTCCGACACGCCGCGCGCCAAGTCCGGCGACGCGCTCCCCAGCAACAGGAACCGCGCCGGCCACGGCTGACGATCCGCCAGCACGCGCAGCACTGGAAATAACTCCGGCCGTAACTGCGCCTCGTCGATCACCACCATCCCGCGTAGCGGTTCCAAGGCCGTCATCGGCTGGGCGAGACGACTCGCATCCCCCGGAGCTTCGAGGTCGAAGTACTCCACGTCGTGTCCGGCGGCGAATTGGCGAGCTAAGGTCGTCTTGCCGCACTGTCGCGGACCAAGCAACAACACCATCGGATTCGCACGGAACCGCTGTTCGAGGCGAAGCATCAAGTCGAGACGCGAAAGGGTTTTCATGATCCTTGCAATATGAGCATTGAACGCTCATATTGCAAGGTGTACCGCGTGCGGATAAACTTGACTTGTTTCGAGGCTGGAAAAAAACAAGTCCGTAGTTTGACCGTAGGACGGATTGGCACTTCGGCCCGATGTTTCGGGGCCGAAGTGCCAATCCGTCCTACCACCGATTCGCCAGGTTATTTCTTTACAGCCACTTAACCGCACGGCGTGTGCGGCTGGCCACGCGCACGACAACCGCAAGCGGGTATCCAGCGTGCGGTTAAACCACGAATCGGAATATGCCGTTCCTAACCGCGCCCGGCATAAATGGCACCAACTAGAAACTGGAAAATGGTGGATCTTATGTTGGCCTATCTGAACGGCAAACTGCTTCCTGCAGCACAGGCCGTCGTGCCTGTGTCGGATGCGGGCTTTGTCCAAGGCACGACGGTCGCGGAGCAATTGCGCACCTTCGGCGGGCGTCTGTTCCGCCTGGAACAGCACCTGCACCGCTTGGCCGCGTCGCTGGATATCGTCGGTGTCGATCCCGGCATCAGTCTGGCCGAATTGGCCGAGGCGGCGCACGAATTGGCGCGGCATAATCATGCCTTGCTGGCACCAGGTGACGACTTGGGCCTGTCGATGTTTGTCACTCCCGGCCCCTACCCTGCGATGGCGGCCAGCGCGGAAGCGGCGGGAGTGCGTGGGCCGCTGGTCTGCATGCACACCTATCCGCTGCCGTTTCACGTCTGGGCCGAGAAGTATGTGCGTGGGCAAATGCTGACGGTGACCGACGTGGATCAGGTCCCGCCGACGTGCTGGCCCCCCGCCCTAAAGTGTCGCAGCCGTATGCATTACTACTTGGCCGATCGCCGAGCCGCGCAGCTGCAGTCGGGTTCGCGCGCCCTGCTGCTCGACAGCGCCGGCTGCGTCTTGGAAGCCTCTACGGCGAGCGTCTTCCTGTACCATCGCCAGGAGGGATTTGTCTCGCCGCCGACCAAGAAGATCCTGCCCGGCGTGAGTCTGATGGTGATTGCCGAGTTGGCCGCAGGGCTCGGTGTTCCCTTCCTGCACCGGGACTTCCAAGTCGCGGAATTGCTGAGTGCTGATGAGGTGCTGCTGTGCAGCACCAGCCCTTGTGTTTGGCCGGTGGTGCAACTGCTGACGCCGCAGTTCGAGAAGCCTTGGGAGGGCGAGAAGCCTTGGGAGGGCGAGGCTCCCGCCGAGCCGCCGACGGGTTGCAGTTCGTCAGGAGCCTCGCCATCCCCACGGGGGCAGCCGGTGGGCAGTGGCCAGCCGGGCGAAATGTTTCGCCGGCTGCTGGCGGCCTGGAGCGAACTAGTGGGCCTGGATATCCAACGCCAGGCGGAGCAATTCGCCCAGCCCTTCAACGCACCTTGTTGAAGTCCAGGGCCTCCTGGATGGGGCCGAGGTAGCTGACCATGAAGATACGGAAGATCAACAGGACAAGCAGACCCGCCACCAGAACCCAGATCGCGAACGAGGCCGCGACGGCGAGGGCTTTCGCGGCAGTCTGGGCTCGCTGACGATAGTCCTTGGCCAAGCGATCCAGGGTCTCCCCCGGTGTGCCCGTCAGTTCGGCCGTTTCCAGCGAGTGCAGAAAGTCAGCGGGGAACACGCCCGTGACCCGCAGCGCCTCGTGGAACTCGTGTCCGTCGCGAATCATCCCTTCCGCCACCTCGCGGTGCGAGGTGTAGTAAGCGTTTTGCGTGCTGCGCAGCGAAAGCTGCATCGCCCGTAGGGCATCCACGCCAGCATCGAGCGTGATGGACAGGGTCCCGGCGAATCGCGACAAGGCGAACGCTCGCAGGCAGCCGCCGATCACGGGCAGCTGCATGGCCAGCTGCAGCGGCCGCGGCCCCAACGCTCCCCGCATCAGGGCCACCACCAGAAAGGCAATTGTGCCCAACACCGACCCGACCAGCAACAGGTACTTGATCAGGCCCCAGGTGCCCACCAAGCCCAAACCCAGCACATCGATCGGCTTGCCGCCCGGACTCATGCCACCAATGATCCCCGTAATCCAAATCAGCAGTCCCACGATGCCGATGGCCGCAGCCAGCTGGATTGCCGGCCAAGCGATGCCAATCAGGAAGGTGCGGCGGAGGTCCAGCAGATGCTCGTAGTGGTCGGCCAGCAGAAACAACACATTTTCCAAGCATCCGGCTCTCTCGCCGACTTCGACCAAATCGCAGGCGAGTGACGGAAAATAGCCCTGGCATGCCGCCAGCGACTCGGCGCAAGAGTCGCCCGAGGCAATCCGGCGACTGACCACTGCCAGCTGCTCACGCTGGATCGGAGAGCCTTGCCGCGACTCCCGTTCCCAGATCGTCCGCACGTCGAGGCCGGCCTTGAGGGACGTGCCAACCCGCCGCAACAGCTGGGCCAACGATCTAGTTCCAATTTGTGCCATAGGGCGATCATCCGCGTAAGAAAGGGCCGGTCCAAGAGCACATCAGGATAGGCGATGATGGCAGAAAGAGAAACGGGCCTTCACGGATTCGCGGTGGCTGCGGTGAGATCCGTCTCGGCGCTGGCAAAGAACGGGCAGCTGGCGTGGTACAGTTCCTGCTGACGCATGGGCTTCGAGACGTAACCGTCCATGCCGGCTGTCCAACACGACTCTCGACATCCCAACAGCGTGTACGCCATCCGTCTGACGTGCCTGCACAAGGAGTAGGGTGGGCTGTGCCCACCAGACACGAGCAGTTGTGGTGGGCACAGCCAACCCTACGATTTGTTGACAGCCGCACCGCTGGGTCCATCACGGGCCTTGATCGTAGGGTGACGCAAGACGCTAGCAGCAGATCATGGTAACCCGCCGCGTCAGCGAGGAAACGCCGCTCTTCTTCGCTGACCGTTGGGTTGCAGTGCGCAACGTTCCGATCAAGGCCCTCAAGCTCTGACCCCCGCCTGGATTCACCGCTTGGATTCGGGACTGACGCTGCCTGGATTTGGCACCCCACGCCTGCGCCGGCGGCTTCGGGTTAAGCGATCGGGCGCTGCATCTTGGCTGTCTCCCGATTGCCCAACCGTGGTTCAAGGGCGTAGATTATCGGTTGTTGAAGCCCCAGCCATCGAACAATCGACCCGGCGGTTACCATGAGCAACGCGGATTTTGCCTACGACGCGTTCCGGAGTCCCAGTTCGAAGGACAAGGAGGCCGTGCGCGACGTGGCGGAGCGGCTGCGGAAGGACGGGCTGAAGGTTTGGTTGGATGCATGGGTGCTCAAGCCCGGCGACAGCATCCCTGCGAAGATCGAGGCCGGTCTGGAGCATTCCCGCTTGCTCGTGCTTTGCATGTGATATGACCGTCGTGAAAGGTTTGGACTTCAAGCCGCAGGAGAAGACCACCTCACCAACGAGAGCAACACATGACCGCAATAGCACTCGAATCACTCGCACAACGCGGTGACGCGATGGAACATCGGTTGGCTACCGGAGTGCGTCTCGGATCGTCGACGTCCAGCCTGTCCCCTTTGATGTCCGACGTGAAACAGCTTACGGAAGAACTGTTTCCAGGCCCATTTTCGTGCAACGATGAATCCGACCCGGAATACCCCGATGACACCTATGTCGTGATCAGTGTCGAGTCCACGGGGGACATGTGCGATGTCGTTCGTCGCCGGTGTAAGTGGCACGAGCGCATTCGTGCCCTTTCTCCGGATCTGTTTGGAAAACTCCGCCTTTCGATAAGTCCACGCTGATGGATCCCGTCGATTTCATTTCGTTGGCTGGAAAGCGAAGATGCCTTGCGGGACGTCCTGTCAGCGCTCAAATTCCATCTGGCAACATTCGGTGCTGACGTTCTGGACGGGGACGAAGCCCCGATTCTCGAAGCCTTCGTCGCCGAAGCGAGCGTGTGACATGCCCAAGTTTCCCGTGGATGCGCCGAGATCGCGGGTGCTGCGGGCACTGCAAACGCTCGGCTTCGAGATCGTCCGCGAGCGTGAGCATATCGCCCTGCAGCGTCTCAACCCGGATGGCACGGTCACGCCCCTGACCATGGCGGGCCGATCGGCGACATCGCGGTCTACGGGCAGGAGTCCAACTCGACGACGCGTCGGCTGGCGATGAAGATTGAACACTCGGAGGTGGTCACAATTTGTGACCTCAACCCGGAGTCATGTAGGCCGGAACGAGGTCGCGCAAGGCCATGCCGGAATGGCGCAACCGACGCTCGCAGGAAGAACCCGCTTGGTGCAGACGCCACGCGCCGGAAGCGACCGAAATTCCGGCAGTGCTTCCGGTTGCTTGTTCCGGCCTACAGGTGTATGAATAATCTGGACTCAAAGTCGCTTTGCGCTCGAGGAGAATTTCGTGACCGCTGAAACGAAGCTCATTCTGGTTGACCAAATCGAACCGCTGATCCACGAGATTCGCGGGCAGAAAGTGGTACTCGATAGCGACTTGGCTGCGTTGTACGACGTCCCAACAAAGGTTTTGAATCAGGCCATCCAGCGCAAACTCGACCGTTTCCCGCCAGACTTTCGGTTCCAGCTCACGGAATCTGAAATGGACTCTTTGAGGTCACAAATTGTGACCTCAAACATCGGCCGAGGCGGCCGGCGATACTTGCCCTACGTCTTCACCGAGCATGGCGTCGTGATGGCGGCCAGCGTGCTCAACTCACCGCGAGCGGTCGAGGTCAGCGTGTTCGTCGTGCGAGCGTTCGTGAAGCTGCGGCAACTGGTGCTGGCTCACAGCGAGTTGGCCGGCAAGCTGGATCAACTCGAACGGAAGGTCGGCAGCCACGACGAGGCGATCAAGCAGCTTGTCGCCGCGATTCGCCAACTGATGGCTCCTGCCCCCGCCGCGCCAAACAATCAACTTGGCTTTCACACGATCCGCGAGTCAGCCAAGGGGCAGTCCAAGCCGCCCAAACCGACCGCTTCCAAGCAGTCCTCGAAACGCAAAGGACGCACCGTTGCTTAAACAACTCGACAATCGACAGCGCTGCGTGGTCCGCGTGCTGGTCGAGATGCTCGCGTGTCGAGATGCTCGCGCCGTACAAGGGGCGAGTCTACGATCTGTGATGCGGCTCGGCGGGCATTGCTAAAGTAAGAAGGCAGAATGATGAAGGAAGAGAACTATGAAGGATTAGATTGTGCGGTGACCGAAATTAGCGGCAGGGCGCAGTGAGAGCGAAAAATCTCGCCGATCGTGGGTCGAGCCGTGGCCTGCTCCACGTCCGCTGGTGGTGGGCAGCCGTGGGCTTCACGCATGGTGACTCACCCGCCGATCCATCAGGGCGTTGATCTTGGCGACGGCGACTTCTTCTCCCACCGTCGTCAAGTGCAGGTAGATCGTGGTGGTCATCAGCGCGCTGTGCCCCAGGTACTTCTGGATCTAGACCGTCCAGAAGAAACACTTCAGGGCCGGCTTACGAATGCTGTCGATGAGCTGATCGACTTCCGGGATGGTCAGCACCGTGGGCAGTTTGAGCTGTTTGGGCACGCGGAGCTTGGTCCGTGTGGGCCATTCCCGGGGGCAGGTGTGGGAGTAGAAGAACTTAAGTCCGGAGTAGGCGACCTTGAGGGAATTACCTTCCCACTGCTGGTCGTTCTTGATGAACAGCAGGTAGCG
>JAPLNJ010000978.1 GCA_026692885.1 Planctomycetota bacterium
ACGCGGTGTTGGCCGTCGTTCTCTGGCTGACGTGGCAGGCCGGGGAGTTGGTTTTCCGCGGGTTTGATCCGTGCTACGCACTGATCAGTCGCCACGGGACGGATATCACGATTTGGGCCTACGTCGTGTCGGCCGCCATCGTGGTGGCGTCGCTGGTGCTGATGCTGCCGTTCTGCCGTTGGCTTTGCCCATTCGCAGCCGTCTTGAATCCGTTCTCGCGGTTCGGCCTAACTCGTATCCGGCGTCATGCCGAGTCCTGCCGTGACTGCGGGCTGTGCGCCAAGTGCTGTCCGGTCGCGATTTCCGTAGATCGACTCGACCAGGTCCGAGCAGCGCGGTGTCTGTCGTGCCTGAACTGCCTCCAGGCCTGTCCCCGCACCGAGCCGCGGGCGCTCTCGTGGGGGCCGCCGCCGGGGTGGGGGCGAGCGTGGTCGCAGGCCGCGTTGCTCTTGATCTTGTGCGGGTGCGTTTCCGCAGCGGTGGCAGCCTCGTATTTGTTCCCAATGCCATCGTTCGTGAAAACACGCGGCACCAAGCCGGCGCAGGTGGCGGAGGCGAAACTGCGAATCGGTGAGCTCAGTTGCCGCGGCCGCGCGAACTTGCTGACCTACTTCCTGGACCGCGATGATCTGTATCGCGTGCCCGGCTACGTGAAAATTGAAGCTTGGCCGAGTCCCGGCATCGCCGACGTGCATGTGCTCTACGACCCGACGGCGACCAACGCAGCCGCGATCCAAATCGCCCTTACCCAGCCCTATTACGATGCGATGTCCGATACCTGGCGGATGTCGCCCTTCCAGATTCAGGGCTACGATCCGCTGGCTTTGCCGCCGTTTCCAGACGCCGCAGGCCCTTAGCCTGGGCGATCACGACCCACAGCAGGATTTCTTGGCGATTCCAGCCTTGGCCAGGATGTCCTCCATCGGGCACCACCGCGTGAAGGCGGACTGCAGGAGATTCAGCCCGACGAAGGCCGTAAAGAAGAGCCAATACTGGTGGTGAAAGTAGCCCAGGCCCACCGACACCAACACAAAGGTGCCCGCGATCGCTCGAATCCATTGTTCCATTTTCATGACTTGCCTCCTCATGCGGCCCGTGGCCGCGACCTAGTAGGTCAGGCTTTCTAGCCTGACGTCAGCCTGGAAAGGCTGACCTACAAATTCAGGCTTTCCGGCCTGACGTCAGCCTGAAAAGGCTGACCGACAAATAGACGACATTTGACGGTCGCAGACGCTCATCCGCAGCCGCCACCGGCGTGACGTTTGGCGGAGACGACCTTGACCTTGGTCGGGAACTTACGATCGACCGCCTTCGCCTCCGGCCGGGCCAAGGCCTCGCGGCCGCCCAGGGCGACGGCGAAGCGATGCCGAGAGTGGTCGTTGCCCGTCGCCGGCACTTCGGGGCCGGGCACGTTGGCCTGGCGTTCCCGGTAGACATCGAGCCACCGGTTGAGCCCACCGGCCAAAATGTAAACGCGGTTTCCCTCTCCGCCGGTCGCGTAAACATTGGGATTTAACTGCACGGCCAGACGCTTCCAGGCATCCTCCGCCTCGCGCCCGTCGTTCGACATCACCACCACGATCGCCGAGCCGGGCAGGCGTGCGGCCCAGCCACGTCCGAGCTCCTCCAGCGTGACGTGTTGGGCGTCGAGCAGATGGAAGACGTTGAAGTCCCCTTCGCTCCGCACATCGACCAACGCGAGCAGAATTTGATTGTTGCGCATCAGGCCCAGCACTTCCGCGGGGTCGACGTGAACCACACGTTCCTTGAGCGAGGTGTCGAGCGCGTCGTTCGCCCAGGCCATTTTCCGTTCGACCGACGGTTGGCCGATCAGCAAGACTACTGTGCCGAGCGCGATTCCCAGGGTCACAGCACTCCGGCGAAACAGACGCAGACTGCGCGAGGATTGCACGGATACCGCCGCCACAGCAAAACGTCGCTCCATCAGTTCCGCAAAGGCAAACGCCCCCACCGCCAACGCCGTTAAGGATTTTGGTAGCCGAATTCGCCAGAATTCGGGTGTTTGGCGTGAATCCCCGAAGTCTGGCGACTTCGGCTACGACGTACGTGCCGGATTTTCCCCCGCGTCAAAGTCCTTAACGGCGTTGCCCCTCGCCCCAACTCTGGCCGCTGGAAGAGTAAGTCTTGCCTCACGGTTTCGGTCTTCCACGTTCTGTTTCCCGCACGGATGGCAGAGCCAGAGCACGGATTCCCTCTTTCTTCATCCGTGCTTCGGCTCTGCCGAGGGTTTCTCAAGTTCGATGGCTTCGGCTCCAGTCAGTACAGCGAATGCCGGTCCTTGGCGGGGAAGAACATTTTTTGGATTTTTTGTCGGTAGATTCACCGGTCCCCGAGGCTGGTGGCCGATGGGCTCGAACTGACGCGGGGATCCGATCCCTAAGTGCAGTGCCTGTGTCAGAGCCAATCCAAAGTAGGTGACGCGGTAGTTCTCGGAAGATGGCGGCACACTGGCAGATCCCCTATCTCCACCCCTTGACATTGTAACGAAATATGGCCATATTTCGTTACAGCTTGGCAGGCGATACACCATGCACTCGATCGAAAAACGCATCACCGGCAGGATCCAAGGCAAAGGGCGAGGTTGGTGTTTTACCCCCAAAGCATTCCTCGATATTGGCAGTCCCGAGGCCGTTCGCCTGGCGCTGCATCGTCTGGAGAAAAGAGGCGTGGTCCGCCGCTTGGCTCGTGGACTATATGACTACCCAAGGGAGCACCCGACGATCGGCCGAATGTCTCCGGTTCCGGAATTGGTTGCCAAAGCGTTGGCTGAACGCGATGCCACGCGTCTGCAGCCCTCAGGTGCGTACGCCGCAAACCTGCTGGGATTGACGGAACAGGTTCCGGCCCGGGTCGTTTTTCTCACCGACGGCCCCAGTCGCCACGTCAAGTTCGGCCGCCAGGAAATCGTGCTCAAGAACACCACTCCCCGAAACATGGCAACCGCCGCGCGCATCAGCGGCACGGTATTCCAAGCGCTCCGACACCTTGGCGCCAAACACATCGGCGCGCAGCAGATCGGACACTTGCGGAAACTGATCGACGCCAGCGACGCTGCCCAGTTAAAACGCGATCGAATCTACGCCCCGGGCTGGATGCACCACATCATCGATGCGATCGTGGAGGAGCCAAGTGCTTGATTTCGCAAAGTTGCCTCCCGCGGCGCGCATTCCGTACTTCCAGGAAGTTGCCAACCGGCGCGGCCTGACGCGGCTGATTGTTGAAAAGGACTTTTGGGTCTGCGTTGCGCTTCGTCTGCTGTTTGCTGTGCCGGAGTTGGCTGGCAAGTTCGTCTTCAAGGGTGGCACGTCGCTGTCGAAAGTCTTCGACATTATCAAGCGGTTCGACGTAGCCGAGACCTTGGATGCCCGCCGGACGTTCCGCGGCGTCGGCAGCCGGCGACGCTGACGCGGGATCCATGGCTGGCTCTGGCACGCGGTGGGTTTGGTACAAGACGTACCCTCCCCCGGACATCGCACTCAGGATTAGCAACGACCACAGTGCCAACTTCATGATTCCACGATCCTCCCCGAATCAATCCGCAAGGTCCGTTGAAACATCGGCACCAGCCTCGTGTCATGCGTCACGGCAATCAGCAGCGACTGCATCCGTTGGGTCTGCTCCGCCAGCAGGCGAACGACGTTCTGACCGTTAGCCCAGTCCAAGGCCGCGGTCGGTTCATCCGCGAGAATAATCGGCGGCCAATGCACGAGGGCGCGGGCTACGGCCACGCGCTGTCGTTCTCCTCCGCTGGCCTGCAGCGGCGACTTCCGGCGTAGGTCCTGTAATCCCAACACGTCGAGCAACTCGTTCACGCGGTTCCGCAACGTCCGCCGATCCAGCCCCGCATTCTGGCCCACCGCTGTCAAGTTCTCTTCGATCGTCAGGAAGGGCAACAGTTGCGCCTGCTGGAACACAAAGCCGATGTGTCGACGCCGCAGCCATGCCAGTCGGCCCTTGGACCGAAACGGCACCAGCTCGCCGCGCAGCCGCAACTGGCCGTCGGTCGGCGACAGCAGACAGCCGAGAATCGACAACAAGGTTGTCTTCCCGGATCCGGATGGCCCCAAAAGCACGCACGACTCGCCAGCACCGAACCGCAACGACACGCCCGCCAGCACCGCCTGCCGTGTGTGGCCGCTACCGAAGTCCTTCGTGATGTTCGTACATTCGATAACTGGAACCATCTTTGCTCCCGGCGTCTATCTTGCTCAAATTTAACACGCAAGGTTTGAAGTTGCGGGTTTCACAATCCCCACCGGCCCCGTGCCGGTGGACGTAGGTTTGGCAACCAGGCGGCAACCGTGCGCTGCCGCGAGTTGCTCCCGCGCCGCCCCACCGCCGCCAGGGGCGGCGGTGGGGCGGCGCGGGAGCAACATCATTCGCTGTGTGGGATTCCGCGTGTAGTTTTCAAACCTGCATCCACCGTCACGGGGTCGGTGGGGAAGCGGAGAGCCAGAAATGCAAAACAGCAAACCAGCCTCCCCCCCTACCCTCGAAACACCACCGCCGGATCCAACTGCAGCACCGACTTGAGCGACAGGAACGAGGCGCCGACGCACGTCGCAAAATAGAACGCCGTCACGCCATCCCAGATCCACCACGTCATTTCCAGCGGCACCGCCGTCGGCGCGCTGGCCCCGGCCGCGTAGTAAAATCCCAACGATCCCAAGGACCAACTGACGCCTCCCAAGAGCAGGCTCTGCAGGAACACGATCCCACTCAACTTCAGCCGCGAGAAACCCACGGCGAGCAGCGTCGCATAATTCGTCAGGTGATCTTGGGTGATGGTAAACAGCGTCTGGCTGACCACCACCGCCGACACCAGAAAACCCAGGATTGCCGTGAGCGTCACGGTGATGCCGACGCCCGTTTCCAGCATCCAGTACAAGATCGTCCGGACGACGAATTCGCGCCGCGTGAGTACCTCGACGTCCGGAACCTCGCGGGCCACTGCGTCGCGTACTTCCTCAGGCGTGTACCCTGGCGTGCACTTGGTCAACACGTAGGTGACTTCATCGGCCCGATACCTCGGATCGAACCGTCGCGCCGATTTCAGTGAGGCGAACACGAACGGCGATGCCGTAAAGGTCCGCACGCCGGTGCAGACGCCACGCACCACAGCCCGCTGCCCGTAGAACTCCACTTCGTCACCCAGCCCTTCCACACCCAACGGATTCAGAAAGGCTTGATCCACGATCACGCCTTCCGGCAGATGGACGTCATCCACGTGTCCGGCAGCCATCCGCCACGGTCCGCCCCAGCAATTCTCATCCAGTCCGACCAACTCGATGCTGATCCGTTTGCCGTCGGGCCGCTGCCACATGCTCCAGTCCATGTACATGCCTTCGGCCCAGGCGACGCCTTCGACCCCGCGGGTTTGATACACGCGAATCTTCGGCAGCGCCGTACCGTAGTCAAACGCCGGCGTCAGGGGTGACATGACCCACACGTCCGCCTCTGCGTGCCGGATGATGGCCGACACCGTGTTGCACCAGCCCACGAGCATCCCCAGTTGCGCTGCGCTCAGGAAGAACAAGCACGACAGCCCCCCGACCGTCACCAGGAACCGGCCACGCTTGTGCAATAGCATTTTCAGGGCAATACCGATCACGGAAATGGTCCCGCAGGAAACAGTATCTTTTCGCCATCTTGGACTGGCCGTTGGCTGAAACCGCCGATTGTGTCCAAAGCCCCGACCAGCTACGGCTTGGCTAGAGATTCAAACACTACGCCCCACTTGGCTTTGATCTCGGCCGCCAGCTTTTCCTGGTCCGGCACGTCCTTCTTCTTGATTTCGGTCTTCTCATTCAGTTCGTCAAGGAACCACTTATGGACGTTCTTGAGGAACTCGTCTTTTGAAGAATCCGTGCGCTGGAACGGTGCGCCGTCTTCAGCCCTCGTGATGCTTGTCACGTAGATGCAAGTTCTATCCGTTGCGGGCGGTCCAACCAGCAGAATACGTGACGACTTGCCGAGGCGGATGCCTTTTAGCGGGCAGTCTGTGTTGTTGAGCTTTGCTGTTGGTGCCCAAGCCTCTGGCAAGCGAACCCAGTCCATGATGGCACCAGTGAAATCGAATCGTGCAACAGGATTCTGCTGACTGAAGTCACTGCCCGTTAGGTCGGAATCAGGAAACGAGACACCGCCGACCGTCTCGCTCGCGAACTTAGCGCATCGAATGTCGCACTCTTGAAATCGCACACTGTTGAGGTCTCGTGCGGCGAACTGAGCTTCTTCAAGGTTGCAGTTCGTAAAACGGCAATTGATCAACGTCGCAGCCTTGAACGTCGCTTTCGCCAGCCGTAGCTTCAAGAACTCGGACGGCTTTCCTTGCCCGCCCCCCTTAATCTGCGCGTTCGTAAAATCGGCACGGGACAGCCCCGCGTTTTCGCCCTTCAGGTCCTGGGTCGGACCCACAAGGCAATCGAGAAAGACGGACCCGCAGAACTTAACGTCTGGCCAAACGACGTCGCTGAATGCACGACAGTTCTTGAACTCGACCCCAGAGAAATTCACCGGTGACTGACTTGCATCAGCATTCGTAAAGGTGGCGGCAACAAGCTTGGCGTTATAGAAGTTTGCCCCCGAAATCTCAGCTCGAGTGAAATCCGGCTCGTCCAAATTGGCCCAGGAGAAATCTGCCTTGGTGAGGCCTAGGTCGGCGAGGTTCAGTCGAAGCGTCTTGAAGTCGACCTTGGCGAAAATCCTGCCTTTCAGGCTTCCCTGGAACTCCCTAAGGCTTCCCTCCGCTCCCGCCATCTTCGGGGAATTGGTTGGTAGCAATCGCAGTTCGCTTCGATGTGTGTTCGTAAGGATGGTCGCAAGCGCGCCCAAAGCACCAGCAGCAACAGTTGGATCATCGGACTGACACTTCGCGAACAGGATTGGCGCGACGTAGCGACCGACGAAATCTACCTTCGCCTGCGTATCAGTGCTGGACGCGGTATCCTTGGTGATTGTGTCGTCGGCACCTGTAGAAACCAGTTTTCCATCTAACCGTTTCGAAAGAACGACGATAGACTGGATAGCGGCGTGGTTGAGGTCGAATTTCTTAACGCCCTTGAACCGTTCGTTCCCCACCACCGCGCCGTACTTGGCAACCGCCTCCCGACTTCCCATGCGAAGATCGGGAGCTGGGGAAACGGCAGGTCCGGCGGCTGGAGCAGTAGAGTCTGCCGCGGCAAGCGCAGCTTCGCCTGGAAGATCGAGTGTCTGCTTTGAGATAATCTCAAGGGCCGCGATGATGTTGTTGCTGTCGGCCGCGGCCTTCATCAGCCGCTTCAATTGCTCGTCTTTCTTGGCTGTCTCTTGGTCGGATTGCTCCTTCGCCTTTTGCATCGCCGTAGCCTCTTGGTTAAGGCGATACGCAACACTGGCAAAGTACCACGTGGAAACGCCAAAGACGAATGTTGCCACGAGGCCGAGCCCCCCAATCACGTTGGCAACGACTTCCGGACAGATTCCAAAACGCGACCACCACGCCTTTGCGGGCTGTGCGGGCTGAGTCGATGTTTGCTGCGGTGCTTGCGACATTTCGTTTCTCCTTTTGGCAGGTGCCTCTCATCACGAACTCGTAAACGAATCAAATAGCCTCGCGGCTCCACTCTCGTGACCACGTTCCAGGGCCAGTCTCGAACCAATTGGTTGTCATCCGACGACTCCCACGTCGCGCCCTACCTTGGCAAGAGCCTTGAGGGCGAAATCAATATCCTCATCGCTGTGCGTAGCCATCACGTTCGTGCGGATGCGAGGAGCGTTGCGTGGAACGGCCGGATACAGGATCGGGATCACGAACAGCCCCTGTTCCCGGCAGCGGCGGGCCATCTCCAACGTCTGCTCCTCGCTGTCGCACAGGATCGGCACGATCGGCGTCTCGGTTGGCGGGAGCCGAAAACCCAAATCGCGCAAACCGGATAGGTAACGCTGGGTCACCTGCCGCAGTCGCTCGACGCGTTCGGGTTCGCGCTGCAGGATCTCCAGTGCCTTCAGGGCCGCTGCGACCTGCGGAGCCGGGAGGGCCACGCTGAAGATGAAGCCGCGAGCGTGATGCTTCAGGAAGCTGATGATCTCGCGTCTTCCGGCGATGAAGCCGCCGCAACTGGCGGTGGACTTCGACAACGTCCCCATTTTCACGTCGATCGCATCCGGCGGCAGATTGAAATGCTCTTGCACACCGCGTCCGTGCGTCCCCAGCACGCCCAAGCTGTGCGCCTCGTCAACCATCAGCATCGCACCCGCCTGCCGGCAGACATCCACAATTCGCGGCAGATCCGCAATGTCGCCCTCCATACTGTAGACGGCGTCCACGGCCACCAACACTCGGCGT
Source organism: Planctomycetota bacterium (assembly GCA_026692885.1). The sequence continues at coordinate 8,348 of JAPLNJ010000978.1, forward strand.
CCGTCCGCCTCCCGCAATGCGGCTCGCAGGGAGTCGATGTCGTTGTGCCTGAACTCCAGGAATTTCGCTCCGGAGAATCGGCATCCGTCCGAGATACTGGCGTGGTTCAACTCGTCTCCGATCACACAATCCTCCGGCCCCACCAACGCGGCGATGGTGGCGACGTTGGTCACGTAGCCACTGTTGTAGAGAACGGCTTCTTCCGCCTGCAAAAACTCGCTCAGGGCCTGCTCCAATTGGTGGTGCAAGCTCGTTGTGCCGGAGACCAAACGAGCGCCGTGTGCCCCCGTGCCGAACCGGTCGACCGCCGCTTTGGCCGCCGCGTCAACTTCCGGGTGGCCGATCAAGCCCAGATAACTGTACGAACTTCCGAGGGCACAACGCGATGGGCCTCCAGATCGGCTGACCGGACGGGCAAGTAGACCAGCTTGCGTTGCGGCGGACCCCCGGAGGCGAGCAGCGTGGTTTCCGCCATGCCGTAACAGGGAAAGAACGCCTCGCGACGAAACCCACACCGCGCAAAAGCGTCTGCAAACCGCTCCAAGGTTCGAGCCCGCACCGGTTCCGCGCCGTTGTACAACAGCGTCAGCGAGCGGAGATCGAGCGTGTTTTTTTCCTCCTCGGTAATTCGATCCACGCAGTGATCGTAGGCGAAGTTCGGGGCGCCGCTGGTCGTGCCGCGGTAGTCCGAGAAAGCTCGCAACCACCGGATCGGTTCGCGAAGGAAGGCTACGGGCGAGAGAAGAACCGACGGAAAGCCCGTGTAAAGCGGCTGCAATACGCCCCCAATCAACCCCATGTCATGAAACATGGGCAGCCAACTGACCATCGTGCTCTGGGGCGAGTACTGGAACGAGATTTGTACGGAGAGCTCGTTGGCAACGATGTTCCCGTGACTGACCACGGCGCCTTTCGGCGCGCCGGTGGAGCCGGATGTGTACTGGATGAACGCCAAGGATTCGGATTTCAAAGGCGGTCGGTTCCATGTGGACTCGCGTTCGGTTGGGATCGAGTCGGTCACCAACAGGGTGCTCGGGTGGCCGTCATCGCCGAATTGCCCAGCCAGGTTGTCGGCCACTTCGGAAGAAGTCAGAATGAGACGCGGTCGGGCGTCGCTGTGAATCGCCGTAAGCCGGAGTAGCGAGCGATTCCGCCGGGGCGGGTAGGCTGGCACCGCCACCACGCCCGCGTACAGACAGCCGAGAAACGCGGCGATGAACTCCAGCCCGTGCGGGTACAGCAACAACGCCCGCTCGCCAGGGCCTGCGTGTTCCGCGAACCTCGCGGCCAAGGTCCGCGCTCGTAATGCCAGCTCTCCGAACGTGAATTGGTCTACCCGGCCGTCATCATCCAGCCATGTGTAGACAACGCGGTCCGGCATTCGATCGGCGTGGTGTTCCAGCCGATCGACTAATGAATCTTGTGCGTTCATCCCAGCTAACGAGCGGTTCACGGGCCTTGCTCCTCCATGAACGGCGCGCGGCGACCGGGAAGTGATTCTGCCTGGACTGAAGTGAGTCCGAACGAGCCGAGCGGCCCAAGGCTGGCGGATGGTCGGATCGTCGCGGTTGACGCCGACTCTTGGCTCAACCGGACCCGTCCCAAAGAAAAAGGAGCGCCTAACCAAGACCGCTCCAGGAGCCCCGACCAAGAGGCACGATAGAACAGCACCTGGCCGACGCTCCCATACAGGGAGCGTGGCACAAGCACTGCTTCTATCGTTCAAGAGCCCGAGGGCTCAGGTTGGTCGTTTTCCTGAAAGCAGAAACTTGACGCTACGCGTCGTTCAAATTGTCGTGGGGGCCGTCAACGGGCCCCGCAGGTCATGCGATCTTCTCCGAAACATTCTTGGCCTTGGGGCACAAATACCCCAAGGATTAGACAGCAGCTTAGCCGACCGGCATGGGCCATGCAAGATGCGCGTTTTGCCAGCCTGTCGGAAATGACCTTTGCCTTGCCGGACTCGATCAGCGAAGCTGAGGCCAAAGTCTGCCTGGCAGCAAAGCTGTTCGAGCTGGGCCGCTGGTCCTGTGGCCAAGCTGCAGAACTTGCTGGGTATTCGAAACGCACGTTCATCGAGCTGTTGGGAAAGCAAGGAATCGCTGCGCTGAACTACCCAGCCGAAGAACTGACGGACGACCTGGACCATGCCTGATCCTGTTACGGTGTCCAACAGCAGCTGCCTGATCGGGCTGGACTTGGTCGGGCAACTCGACCTGCTCCACGGCCTGTACGGCACAAGTGAAAAGGCGAACAGACCCACTCGCTTGCGCGTCGTGCTTGTATAATACCGGCCCTCCGGCCCATGCGAAGATGTTCACAGCAGTGGTGTCATGAGCCCTCGTCAGACCGGGGCGTACCGCGTCAGCCAGGAGACTCGGTCGAAATCGGCATCGTGACTGGCGAGGCGGGTCAGACCGTGGGCGTGCATCACGGCGACAATCAGGGCGTCGCCGCTGAGCAGTTCGTATTCAGCGCGTTCGCGTCGACGAAGACGCCGGTCCCAGCGGGGATATCGGTGAAGCACCGTTCGAGAAATAAGTGAGCGGACTGGCGCTAGCCACCGGTTCTGTCTCTTCCGGATGGGCCGAAGTACCGGCGGCTAGCGCCTTGCCGCTCATTTGTCACCTGACAGTTATTTCTCGGACGGTGCTTACTCGCCACCGAGACGAATCCGTTTCTATACTGCACGCGGTTGAGGATGGCACAATTGTTTTGTCGTTTAACCGCGACCCAACGGGGAGCGCGCCGGGGGGCAGGGGACATCTTGGGTCGCTCGACGCGCTTCCCGTTGGGGCGCGGTTAAACGTGCCAACGCCAACCGCGCGCGGTATAGCATTCTATTCGGCATCCCCACTTACCGACAACCCGGCTGGTCGTCCGCGGCCGTGGCCTTATCCTCCAGATCGTGAACTGCCGCGCGGAGCGCATCGGCAAGTTCCTGAGCCGATTGATACCGATCATCCGGTTGCAACGCGAGACAGCGTTGGCAGATTGTCGCTATCGCTGGCGGTATCCGCGTATTCAGTTGAACCACGGGTGCCGCATCGCCTGCCAGGATGCGGGCTCGCAGACTCCAGAGCCCCCGGCCCTCAAACGGCAGCCGGCCCGCGAGCAACCGATACAGCACCACGCCCAGACCGTAGATGTCCGTGCGCAAATCAGCAACCGCTGCCTCGGACGAGGCCTGCAACTGTTCGGGCGCCATGTAAGCCAGTGTGCCGGCCGTCGTGACCAGTTCGCTGTTCATTTCGCTCTGGGTAATAGCAATTCCAAAGTCGGCAAGCAGCGGATTGCCGGCGGCGTCGAGCAGGATATTGGCGGGCTTGATGTCGCGGTGGATAATCCCACGTTGGTGGGCGTAGGACAGTTCCTCCGCGACGCGGGCGATCAATTCGACTGCCTCCTGCCACGTGAAGTCACGCTCTTCCATCCTCCAAGCCAGATCGTGTCCCTCCACGTAGTCGAAGACAATGAAACAGAATCCTTCCTGCCGGCCAACGTCATGGACGGAAATAGGTCGTGGGCTCACCCGTCGTGTCGGAGGCGTGGGCGAGCAGGCCTTCCGGCGGTCCGTCGCCAGTCGCGATCACGTCCGTATGATGGTGGGCGGCCTCGCCCTCGGGGCCAAAATGATGCCGCGCGAGATCGATCAGCTCACGGCGAATTTGCGTGGCGGCCAAGCCGTAGAATCGCTGGGGAGAATCGGGTTGGATCGTGTCCAACGCCCGGTGCAATCGCAACATCGCGTTTTGCAGTACATCGCCGGTCTGCTCCCAGCGGCTGACGCGGGGGAACTTGCGCAGCATCCGCCGGGCCAACTGCTCCAGCCGTTGCCCGGCATGCGCCAGGATGGCGGCCCGCACTTCATCCAGGCGGGACGTATTACCCTGCCGCAGTTGGTCCAGCCAGCCTTGAAGGATCTGCGTATGGCCTTCCTGGCTGATCGCCGCCGTCATGTTCCACCAGCCTCCTCTCACGGCCGCCGCCAAGTAGGTCAGGCTTTTCAGCCTGACGTCAGCCTGGAAAGGCTGACCTACAAGCTGCGCGTATCAGGCGAGCATGTCAAAACCGCCGAACCCCACATCACACGGCAGGTGTTGCCGCTGCTGCCGCCTCTTCCAACGCGGCCTGCAGCGCCCGTTTCGACTGGACGCCCTGAAATACTTTGACGATCCGACCGTTTCGAAACAAGAGCAGCGTGGGGATGGCTTCGATCCT
>JAPLNJ010000979.1 GCA_026692885.1 Planctomycetota bacterium
GACGTCAGGCTGGAAAGCCTGACCTACACGAATCGTCAGGCTGGAAAGCCTGACCTACACGAATCGTCAGGCTGGAAAGCCTGACCTACTGTTTCCGGCGAGCTTCCTCAGCCTCGCAGGACCGCACACCGCCGGTATTATAGCGCCTCCGCACCCTGTTGTCGCGGGTTCTATCTGTCTTTGAACCGTGTTCCGTCCGTCGCCAGTTGTGGTATGATCGTCATCGTCTGGGAAATCAACTGAGCCGAACTGTCCGCGAGGGCGGTCCTCGACGAACGTTCGAGTCAGTGTCCTGTGGACAACAACTATCGGGAGAACGACGCATGGACAAACTGGTTTTCGAACCCGTGGCAGCGGTCGTGGTGACGGGTTTTGGCTCGGAGGACTTGAATATTCAACGTGCCAAGGTTCCGGGTGGTTGGCTGGTGTTGTACGACGACGGCAAGAGTATCACTTTCTACCCCGACCCCACGTACGCCTGGACCGGCACGAGTGTGTCGTAGGCAGAAAGTATCCCATGTCGCGATTCCTCCGCACCGCGCACATCCTCGCCATCAGCTGGCCACTGCTTCTGGGCGGCCTCGGTTTGGCCGAGGACACGCAGCCGTCTGCTGATCCGCCTACGCGTGAGACGTATCTGCGTCTAGCCGATACCGTCGAAAAACACCTGCGCGAGGGCGTGCTGGCCAAGTGGTTCCCGCGCTGCGTCGATCGGCGGCACGGCGGGTTCCTGCCGCATTTCCGCGAGGACTGGTCGGCCGGCGACCAGAACGACAAGTGCGTGGTGTTCCAGTCACGCATGACGTGGACGAGTGCCGAGGTGGCCCGGCGGCTGCCCGACTTGGCCGACGAGTACCGCGGCTACGCGCGGCATGGGGTCGATTTTCTGGACAAGGTGATGTGGGACCAGGAGTGCGGTGGCTTCTACTGGGGACTGGACGAGCGCGGCCTGGTTGCGCCGCAGTACGGCCGTGAGAAACACGTATACGGAATCTCCTTCGCTATTTACGGACTGTCGTCGGCCTACCGGACGACGGGCGAGGAGCGGGCCCTGAAACTGGCGCAGCGGACCTTTCGCTGGCTGGAGGAACACGCCCATGACAAGGTGCACGGCGGTTACTACGAGGCGTTGACACGCGAAGGCCGCCCGATCCTGACGCCGCCGGAAAGCAGTCCAGGGCGAGCGGCTCGCACAGCCGACTTCATCGGCACCCGCTACGGCTTCAAGTCGATGAATACCCACATCCATCTGCTGGAAGCACTCACGGAGTTGGCCCTGGTCTGGCGGGACCCCTGCCTGGAAGAGCGGCTGCGCGAGGTGTTCCGGCTCGTCCGCAACCGGATCGCCGTCGAGCCGGGTTGCCTGAATCTGTTCTTCACGCCGGATTGGCGGCCTGTGCCGGATCACGACTCCTTTGGGCACGACGTGGAGACGGCCTTTCTGTTGCTGGAAGCGGCGGCCGCGCTGCAACAGCCGGACGATGCCAAAACGTTGGCCGTGGCCCGCAGCCTGGTCGATCACGCGCTGCAGTGGGGTTGGGACGACGCCCAGGGCGGCTTCTACGACAAGGGCGCCGCGTTCGCCGCAGCCTGGGGCCGCGAAAAAATCTGGTGGACGCAGGCCGAGGGCCTCAATGCGTTACTGTTGATGCACGAGCGATTCGGCAGCCAGTCACCACGTTACTGGAACGCGTTCCTTAAACAGTGGGACTTCCTCTGGAAACGTCAGATCGATCACGTTCACGGCGAATGGTTCGAGACGGTTTCGGCGGAAGGCACTCCGCGGCCCGGCCAAGCCAAAGGCACAGTCTGGAAAGCCGCCTACCACAACGGCCGAGCTCTGCTGACCGTGGCTGAGGCCCTACGGCACTTGGCCCAGTAGGCACAGAGAACGCAGGTCGAGAATGGCACGGGGCGAGGGGCAACGCCGTTAAAGGTTCTCGTAGCCGAATTCGCCAGAATTCGGGTGTTCGGCGTGAATCCCCGAAGTCTGGCGACTTCGGCTACGACTCGCGTGTCGGCTTTTCCCCGCGTCCAGATCCTTAACGGCGTTGGGCGAGGGAGTCCCTTTCTTTCGGCGGCGACCTCAGTACCAGAACCGCAGGCCCCCGATCAAGCCACCGATCACGGTGTGGCTCACGTCGTAGTAGTCATAGCCCGTATAGATCTCGACACGGTGATATTTAACGCCCACCGTTGCACGGCCGTGAAACAACGCGGTGCGTCCCAGTCGTCCCCAGTCGACCTCGCCGGATACGACCCACGGCTGGCGCGGGAACCAATCGCCGCTGTAGGTGAAGTTGAAGCCTGTGTCGAGGCCGGCCGCGTCGGACAACCAGTTGACCCCCGCCCCGGTCCGCATCTGGACGTTGGGGCTTTGCGCAAACCGGTAGACCAGATTGCAGTCGCCCGTCCAAAGCTGGTCCTCGCGTCCGTCGTGGAAATTCTCTCGGCGATAATTGAACTCCGTATCCACACCCCAGCGGCTCGCCGTGTCCAGCAGCACTTGCCCGCCGAGCCACGACAGATCGTCGAAATCATGGCCGTACTCCGCTCGAACGCGGAGCAGCCAATTGTATTGGTCACTCTCCAACCACGGCGTCTCCGCGGCCGCGACGCTCGGATCGGTCACCAGATAGCCGTCCAGGTCACCACGGTAGGGGTAACGGGCGAAGTAACCGGCGTCCAGCGAGTCATCGCCGATCATGACTCGCGGGATCCAGAATGGCGAGGTCACGGCGACCAACGACAGCGTCAGGACGCCTTTCACCAAGCCACTGTCGTCGTCCTGGCTGCCGTGGTCGTGAAGATACGAGCTGCCGTCATGGCAGTCGCCGCCGCTCGACTCTTTCTTGCGGGGCTTGTCCGGCTCGCTCGGCGTCGCGGGCTCCGCCGAAGTTGAGGGCAGCCGAACCTCGTCGCGCAGTTGCTGCAGCAGTTGGCCGGAGGCGGTCGACAGGGCCGGCCCCGCCAGCACACCGACCACCACGGCGGCGGCCATGATTGGCGTGACACTACGGTGGAAGGACCGCCAGACGATCATGGTTCGAGGCATCCGGACGGGATTCGGCTCGCCGAGGACGGCGACAACGCGAAACGCTAACCAAAAGCGGGGTGGCGTGTCAATGCCGTTCTGTTGCCAGCACGGATGGTGGTGGGGGCGCAGGAACTACCAGCCCGGATGCCGCTAGCGTCGCGGAACCCGACGTCTTCCCTCGACGGTTCCGTTACGAACTCGTTACGCACAGAACGAGCGGTTTCTGCGATAATACCATTGCGGTCAGACATCACGCGGCAGTCCAGATGAAACCGGCGAGGCAGCCAAGGAGACGATCATGAAGACACACAACCAGCGAGTTGGGAACGGCCGAGAAATGACTTCGGCACTTGCCGCTCGGCCCCTCTCCCTAACCCTCTCCCCGGAGTACCGGGGCGAGGGAGTTGTTGTTCGGCTGTGCCTTGGGTTCCTGTTGTTGGCGGGACTCGCGCTGTGGCCGGCGGCGTGGGCCGGGGCGCAAGTGGGACATGTCCACGTGCGGGAATTCTCGGCCAACATCATCGTGCCACAGGCGCGGGCCTTTGTCGTCGACCGCTCGCAGCAGCGGGTCGATATCGTCGGCGTCAAGGTCGGAGTAGTGATCCTGGAACAGGTCGCGACCACGACGATGGACGTCAGCCTGAAGAACCCGACCGACGGCCATCTGGAGGCGGAACTGCTCGTGCCGGTACCCGACGGGGCCGTGGTCCGAGGCTTCACCTTCAGCGGGGCGGCGAAGGAACCCACGGCCGAAGTGCTCCCCAAGCACGTGGCCACTGCGACGTACAAGGCCATCGTGGCCAAGGTGCGTGACCCGGCCCTGCTGGAATTCGCGGGGTACAACTTAATTCGCTCCAGCGTCTTCCCCGTGGAGCCGCGCGGCTCCCAGGCAGTACGACTCACGTACGAGCACCTGCTGCCTGCGGACGGTCGGCGAATCGATTACGTGCTGCCCCGCACCGAATCGATCGACTACAAGGTGCCGTGGGAAGTCGCGGTGAAGATCAAGGCCAAGAAACCGATTTCCGCTGTCTACTCCCCCAGTCACCAGATCGACCTGCACCGCGACAACCAACATGTCGTCTCGGTCAAACTAGCCGATGACAAACTGCGGGAGCCGGGCCCACTGCAGGTCTCCTACCTGCTCCAGGACAACACGGATGAAGTGACGGCGTCGCTGCTGGCTTACCCCGATCACAAGCTGGGCGGAGGCTATTTCCTGCTGCTCGCCGGATTGCCGGCCAAGGCGGTGAAAGGCGACAACAGCGGTCCGCCGCTGGTCAAGCGGGAACTGACACTGGTCATCGATCGCAGCGGGTCCATGCAGGGCGAGAAGATTAAGCAGGCCCAGGCAGCGGCCCTGCAGGTCGTCCAAGGTTTGGAGGACGGCGAAGCGTTCAACGTGATTGACTACTCGGATTCCATCGCCAGCTTTGCTCCCCAGCCGGTGCCAAAGAACAGGCAGAACGTGGAGGAGGCGCGGCATTACATCCGTCGCCTGACGGCCGGTGGCGGCACCAACCTCCACGACGCGCTGCTCGAAGCTCTACGTCCCAAACCCACGGAGGGGACGCTGCCCATCGTGCTGTTCCTGACCGATGGCCTGCCCACGGTAGGCGTGCGCGACGAGTCGTCGATCCGCACGGCCGCGATCAAGGCCAACCTCCACAAACGCCGGATCTTCACATTCGGCGTGGGCTACGATCTGAACGCGCCGCTGCTGAGCCACTTGGCGCTGCACAGCCGCGCGGTGAGCACCTTTGTGCTGCCCAATCAGGAGATCGAAGCCCAAGTGTCGCAGGTCTACCGCCGGCTGTTCGGGCCGGTGCTGTCCGAGCCGGAGCTGACACTGGTCGACGATCGAGGCGAGCCGACCACGCGACGCGTCACGGAGCTGCTGCCGGGCACGCTGCCGGACCTGTTCGAAGGCGACCAACTGGTGCTGTTGGGGAGGTTCACCGGCGAGGAGCCGTTGCATTTCCGCCTCACAGGGATCTTCCACGGCCAGGCCACGAGCTTGAAGTTCGATTTCAAACTGGACCAGGCCACCACGCGGAACAACTTCGTGCCTCGGCTGTGGGCCAGCCGCAAGATTGCCGTGTTGGTGGATGCCATCCGCCAATCGGGTGCGACGGCCAGCGGTAGTTCCTCGGTGATTGTCGGCAGTCCGGTCGCGGATCCCAAGCTGAAGGAACTGGTGGACGAAATTGTGCGGCTATCCGTCGAGTTCGGGATCCTGACCGAATACACGGCGTTCCTGGCTCGGGAGGGCACTGACCTTTCACGGCGCGACGATGTACTGCGCCAGGCTACGGAAAACCTGGCCACCCGCGCCCAGCAAACACGATCGGGCATCGGGGCGGTGAATCAAGCATTCAACGTCCAAGCTCAGCATGCCCAGGTGACGCTCAATCGGAGCAACGCCTACTACGACCAGAACATGAACCGGGTGCAGGTGAGCCGCGTGCAGCAGGTTGCCGACCAGGCGTTCTTCCAGCACGGCAATCGCTGGGTCGATGGCCGCGTGATCAACAGCCGCCGCAGCGCCGAGCCTGACAAGATAGTGACTATTGGCTCGCCCGATTTCATGGAACTGGTGGAGCGGTTGGTCAAAGAGAATCGCCAGGGCGTGCTGTCGATGTCCGGCGAGATCCTGTTAGACATGGATGGGAAGAAGATCCTGATCAAGGGCCCGTAGGGATTTGGACGGGATTTGGAGTGCGGTGACTTGTCACCGCTTTTCAACGGCCATCGCCACGCCGGTGGTCCACGCGATGGTTCCTCGCCGTCCAGGGTCTTTTGAAAAGCGGGGACAGGGTATCCTCTGGGTCCACCGCACTCCAAATTCATTTTTTCCACTCGACCGAAACAGGAGCAACACTCATGACACGCAAGCACTTCCATTCCGCGAGACACTTAGTCTTCGTCTTCGCCACGTCAATCCTGCTGGTCACCGCCAACGCACACGCCGGCCCCGCTTTCTTCGCCGGGCGTCTGGAGAACGGCCGGTTCGTCCGTGACCCGGACGTCAAGGAGTCCTGCTACACGGTCCGGTATAGCAGTGTGACCGCGACGGTTGAGGGGGACGTCGCCACAGTCAAGATCCAGGAGACGATTACGGGTTCCGAACATGCGGTGCGTGCCGTCTGTCTCATTCCGCTGTGTGGTGGGACCGATGGCCAGACGGTGACGGTAATTGCCGGCAAGCCGAACGACACGCTGGTAGCGATACAGGGGGCCAAGTATCTGCAGCCGGACGAGGCGCAACAGATGTACGAGTCGCTGGCCCAAGGCATAAGTTCCGTGGTGATTCTGTCGCTCAGCGGACGGCCAGCGCTGCTGATCCCAGACTTCGAACTGCAGGGCAGCGTCGAGATGGTCGTGGAATTCCGGCAGCAGATATCCGAACACGCGGGCCTGCGGCGGTGGGCCTGCCCGCTGCCCGCCACGGCTTGGGCACGCGGTCCCGTCGAACGGCTGACTGTGAACGCCACGATCCGCAGCCCCGCACCGCTACGGGCCGTGTTCAGCCCCACGCACAACGCGGTGGTCCAGCGTCAGAGTCTGCAGGAAGCAATCGTCAGCGTCAAAGCCAACCCGTGGTCCGGTCGCGACGACTTCCGTCTGTTGTGGGTCGCTGACCAGGATGACCTGGGGCTGCGCGTACTAGCTCATCGCGACGAGGGCGATGACGAGGGTTACTTTCTGCTGGTCGGCAACCCGACAGGCAGCGCCGGCCGCGAGGCACGCATCGACAAGGACGTGGTGTTTGTGCTCGACACCAGCGGTTCGATGCGGGGCGAGAAGATCGAACAGGCTCGCGCCGCCCTGGTCTACTGTATCCGGCAGCTGAACGCCCAGGATCGATTCAACATCATCACCTTCGGCACCACGATCACGAGCTTCCGCGACACGTTGGCCGAGCAGACACCGGCCAACGTGGACGCTGCCGAGAAGTTCGTCGAGGAGCTCGTGGCCAACGGGCGGACCAACATCAGCGGCGCGCTGGCGACGGCTTTGCTCGCCCACTCGTCGCCCGGCCGGCCCCGCATCGTCATTTTCCTGACCGACGGCACGCCGACGGCGGGCGAGCTGGTGAACGAGAACATTGTGGCCCAGGTCCGCCAAGCTAATACTTCGGGCACCCGGATCTTCGTGATGGGCGTGGGCCACGATGTCAATGCGCACCTGCTGGACCAACTGGCCGAGGTCTCCGACGGCAGCAGCGAGTATGCCGGGCCCGGCGAGGAGCTGGATGCCAAAATCGCCGCGTTGTACGATCGTTTGGCCAACCCCGTGTTGACGGGCGTGACGGTGTCGTTTGGCGATCTGGTCACCAATTCGGTCTACCCGCAGAAGCTGCCGGTACTGTTCAAGGGCAGTGAAGTCATGCTCGCCGGCCGGTATCGTGGCGGTGGACCAGCCACCTTCACGGTCTCCGGCACACTGGCTGGCAAGTCGGTGCAGTACGTCTGCCGGATTGACCTGCCGCAACATCCCCGTGGCCTCGCCAACGATTTCGTCCCCACGCTTTGGGCGTCGCGTAAGATCGGCTACCTGCTCCAAGAGACTCGCCTGCATGGCGAGAATCAGGAGCTGATCGAAGAAGTGGTGCGGCTGAGCAAGCGGTTCGGCATCGTGACGGAGTACACCGAGTTCATCGCCTTGGCGGCCGCAGATGTCAATGCGGAAACGGCGATCCGGCAGGCGCGCGCGCAGATGGCAACAGCCCGCGCTCAGCAAGCCGGTCAGTGGGCGGTCAATCAGGCGTTCAACGACCAACAACTGCAGAATCGAGCTGTCGCAAGCCGCGAGGCCAACACCTACCGCGACCGCCGCGGCAAGGTGGTCAACGTGGATAATGTCACCCAGGTCGGACGCCAGGTGTTTTACCTGCGCGAGGGTCAGTGGGTCGACGCCGAAGACGTCGGCAATCGCAAGCAGCGGGCCGTAAAGTTGTTCAGCCCGGAGTATTTTGCGCTGCTGCACTCCAGCCCCGTGTTCGCTCAATCGCAGCAACTCGGCTGGGCCGTGTCGGTCAACGTCCGCCGCGAGCGAATCGTGGTCGAGAAGGATGGCCAGCAGAACGACGAACAACTGCGGCGCCGCGCCGAACCGGCGGAGGAATTGCAGCAGCAACCGTTCAACCAACTCAATCAGCAGCCACAACAGATGCTCCAGAACCAACAGTTCCAGCAACGCCGTTGACATGCTCGGCGGGGAGGCGTCAGCCAATATCGCGATTCGCCTGGCCCAACGCCGTTAAGGATTTTGGTAGCCGAATTCGCCAGAATTCGGGTGTTTGGCGTGAATCCGCGAAGTTTGGCGACTTCGGCTACGACGTACGTGCCGGTTCTTGCCCGCGTAAAAGTCATCAACGGCGATTCCCCTTGCCCCGGTACTCCGGGGCCAGGGACTAGTGCGTCTTTAAGGCTAAGAAGTGGGGTAAGCATCCTGCTTGCCTTTCAATTCATCGCGTCAAACGCAAGCTGGAAGCTTACGCCACCGCATCAGTCACCCCAGGATTAAGCATTGACGACGCAGTAGGGGTGAGGGAATCCCTGGCAAGTGACGCACCGCTCACCCCCGACCTGGCCCGCGCAAAACTGGGCGGAAACAACGGCCAGGCTCAGTCGTTCAAATTTCAGTTTTTGCGGCGGCGAGACTCTCCACCCTCGTTGCCCAGAGGCCGCAAAAACTGAAAGTTGAAGGACTGACCCATGTCTGCGGGCGGAACAGAAGTGGAACAAACGCTGGCCTGCCTCGCGACACTGTTTTGCGTGGGCCACCCCCGACCCCTCTCCCCGGGGTACCAGGGCGAGGGTAGACGGCCAAGCCGACGCTGTCGGCTTCCTTCGCGCGCGAACACTCTCCGCCACGCCCCTCATGCGATACACTTCCCCAACGGCGGCTTTCGGGTTATAAATGGCCGTGTTATCGTGGAATGGATTGGCAAACCGCCCCACGTCCTAGCCGCCTGCAGCTGACGTGCGTCGTGGGCCACCGCTCCCACCTCCAGGAGTCAAGACAATGTCCGCCGACTACTTACAGAAAATGTTTGGAATTGATGGTCAAACCGCCGTAGTCATCGGCGGGGCCGGAGTCCTGGGCGGTGCCTTATGCCGCGGGCTGCTGCAGGCCGGTGCGCACGTCGTGGTCGCCGATCTGTTGGAAGAAGGCTGTCAGAAACGCGTCGAGGAGCTTCAGCGGCTGGGCGGCCCCGCCAGCTACTGCACGGTCGACGTGACGTTGCGGCCATCCATCGAACGGTTGCTGGCCGCGACGCTGGAGCAGACCGGCCGAGCCGACATCTTGGTTAACAGTGCAGGTGTGAACGCGGGGACCGATTTCCTCGACGCCACCGACGCCGATTGGGACCGGATCCTGACCATCAACCTGCGGGCCGTGTTTCAAGCCTGCCAGGTGTTCGGCCGACAGCTGGTCGAGCAGGGCCACGGGGCCATCGTGAACATAGGCAGCGTGACTTCCCACTTGCCGCTGTCCCGCGTGTTTGCCTACTCGGCCTCCAAGTCGGCTGTCTTGAATCTGACCCGCAACATCGCTCAGGAGTTTGGCACCAAGGGCGTGCGCGTGAACTGTATTTGTCCGGGCTTCTTTCCTGCGGAGCAGAATCGCAAAGTCCTGACGCAGGAGCGGATCGACAACATCCTGCGCGGCACGCCGATGCAGCGGTTCGGCGAGCCCGAAGAATTAATCGGGGCGTTATTGCTGCTGGTCGCGCCCGTCGGCGGCCAGTTTATTACCGGCACACACATCAACGTCGACGGTGGCTTCACCGCCGCCTGGTTCTGATCTGAGAGGCGCGGCGGAGGGTCCTCAGCGGCGAGGTGGTGGTGTTCCGGCTGGACCCCACCCGCAGCCACGATGTGTCCGAACGGCATTTCCCGAAAAAGGCCAGGCTGGTGTTGATGGTCGATCGCTATTCGGCTTACAAGGCGATGGTCCAGGTGAAGCAGGGCGGCATCGTGCTGGTCTTCCGTTGGGCTCACGTGCGGCGAGATTTTGTGGAAGTCGGCAAGGGTTGGCTGGAAGTGAAGGAGTGGGCTCCGCCTGGCTGCGGCGGATTCGCGAGCTGTACTACCTGAGCTTTCCTGGTACCAAATTCATCGGTATTGATACCAAATCACGGTAAGTCCTGGACTGCGAACTCTTATTGTCGTTCCAGAAAAGCAAGTGCAAATCAACTCTGCATAACGACTTAGTGAGTAGGCCCGGCAGGATTCGAACCTGCGATCAAGGGATTATGAGGCAACGGACGGGGTGTTGTAAAGGGCGACGGGTGCGCGAGATACGTGAAGATAATATGCGTGAGGTGCCGCCAGTGGTGCCAAGCTTTCGGGAACCCGTTTTCGGCCACTGAAATCAGCCCCATTCCACCTCCGATCATGCCTCTGGGGCGCGAGTCCCCGAACGGGTCAGGGCAGGCATCTTGGCAATTATCGAATCGGCGAGCTGTGACTTGGCGCCGGGAACAGTGCGGGGACATGAGCAGGGACAAAGCCGGGACATCAACCACGGCGGCAGCCAAGGTTGCGGGGACAACTGCGGGGACATCCTTTGGGGGCGGTCGGATTTGCTACGGGGACACCGGCGGGGACAGTAGCAGGGACATCGCCGACGGAATCGGCGCCGCCATTATCTCGGCCAGGGCTGCCTCTTGCCGAAATGTAACGCGATACTTGCTCGGTAACCCAGAGTGTGTTACAGTGCCAATAGGGCGTTACCAGAAGATGACTGCTCAACCTACGCAGATCACGGATTACCTGAATGAGACGCTCGGCGTTCAGGTGGCGGTGCGCCCTTGGGCCGACCGTAACCGCCTGCCTATTTTCCTCAAACAGGCCTACGAGTTCTACCTGTTGGAGATGCTTGGCCGTACGTGCCTGGCGATCGTGGATCGAGGCAACGACGAAGTCTCGCCGGCGACGATCCGCAAACACGCGGAACACCTTCTGGCGAAATTCCCTGGCGAAGTCATCTATGTCCGCGACCGGGTCGCCGCGTACCAGCGGAAACGATTGATCGAGCAGCGGGTGCCATTCATCGTCCCAGGCAACCAACTGTATCTTCCGTCCTTCGGGGTCGACCTGCGTGAGTTCTACCGCAAGCTCCATGAGACACCGGAGGCATTCAGCCCGGCCGCTCAGTTGGTGCTGCTGCATCTTCTGTTGCGATCGCCGACGGGCCGGCACACGCCCAACGAACTGGCGAAATGCCTAGGCTACTCCAAGATGTCGATGAGTCGCGTCCTTCAGGAACTGGAGAACCGGCCATTTGCCAGGACTGAGACAGTCGGCCGAAATCGCCTACTCGCGATTGCCGATGACCGTCAGCGGGTGTGGAAGGAGGCGTTGCCTTTCTTGCGGAATCCAGCGACCAAACGCTGCCACGTGAGTCGGCCGAACAAGCCCATCGGGGGCGTAACGGCGGGGCTTTCGGCCCTGGCCCATTACTCGATGCTCTCCGCGGCACCCCAGAAGACCGTGGCGATGACCGCGGCGCGATGGCGAACGATTCAGGCACAGCTGGATTTGAAACCCGCGAGCCCCAGCGACACCGAGACCATCACGGTTGAGGTTTGGTCGTATGACCCGCTGATCCTGGCCGAGGGCGATTTCGTCGACCGCCTGTCGCTGTTTCTCTCTCTCCGGGAGACGTCTGACGAACGGATCGAAGCAGCGCTGGCCGAGATGATGGAGACGTTAGCATGGTAGAAGGACTCGATCGCTTTGCCGACCGCTTCTCCGGGTTCACGGATCAGTATGCACTGATCGGCGGTGCGGCATGCGACCTGGCGATGCAAGCGGCGGCCCAGACCTTCCGCGTTACGAAGGACTTGGATATCGTGTTGTGCCTGGAGTCGCTGTCCGGAGACTTCGTCGAGTCGTTTTGGAGCTTCGTCCGCGACGGCGTCTATCGAAGGCAGGAGAGGGAAGGCGGGCAGCGACAATTCTATCAGTTCATGAAGCCGCAGACGCCGGGGTTTCCGGCCATGCTGGAGTTGTTCGCCCGCCTGCCCGACGCTTTGCACTTCGAGGGGCAAGGGCATTTGACGCCGGTCCCCATGACGGACGCGATCTCCAGCCTGTCCGCCATTCTGCTGGATTCTGGGAAATCGAAACACCACAAGAGCTTCTTGAGCACTTGGATCTCTTCAAGGGATGGGGAATAGGCTATGTTGGATTTGACTGTAGAACAAGTGGTCCCGCCGCGAAGTCCGGCGTCATCCTCAGCATCGACAACTTGCGAATGCGAACGACTGGAGCCGGATGACTGGACGCCTGTTGGGTATGGATTCGGGGATGGACGGCGATTGACACCAAGCGGGAAGTGGATTTCGCGGCAGCGGAGCAGGGTGGCTACAGTCTCCATCGTGGTTTGGGCCGTTGCCGCAACCTCCGTGGCAGTCTGGGTCCTAGCTGTACGCTGACCAGTGAATCCATACGTTGCCAGCTTGTGACACGTCTGGTCCCTGAAACTAGCGCACTACCTACCACCGAGGTGACTGGAGAAAACGCCGTGGGCAAGAAGGAGCAGCCAAAACCGGCCCAACCAAAGTTCCAGAAGCCAGATTATGCGGTGACCATTGACGGAATCAACGAACTTATCCTGCGGGTGAACGCGGGCGACGAACCCGCGTTCTACGAGTTGCGGGAGATCTTGTGGAACGACAGCGGCGCATGGATTGTGGAAAACCTAGGCAACGTGGCAGGGCAGGCGCGGAAGGCAATGGAGGAACGGATTTCCAGAGGGCAAAAGGCGTTCCTGTCGGCGATACAAATGAAGGTGGACCACTTGCGCAAGGAACTTGAAGGCCCGCAGCCGACGCCCGTCGAAAAACTCTTGGTCGAGCGAGTGCTGGCCACCTGGCTACAGGCAGCCGAAGCGGATTTGACAGACGCACGAACGACGAACTGAGGGGGAATGTCATGTGCATCTGCGACCGCTCGTCGATGGTCCGGTTGAAGCTTGATCAATTCCGGCAGATTCGGCGCGAAGCCTGGGAAGCATTGGATAGGACCAAGGGGGAGGACCCGGAGGTATCCTTGAGGCTGATCCGGCTGATCATGGATTGCCTGCACAAAGAGGCACTTCTGGCGGGCCTTTAGCTGCCTGGACAGCCGGCTGGGCAAGCTGAACTACTGCGGCGCCGATGCCCAGGCCCTGCGCGATGTGCTTGTCAAGCAGGCGGCATTCCCGGCCGATCAAGTCGTCGTGCTGCACGACGAGCAGAAAGACCGCCTGAAACAGCCCCTGCGTCAGGCGATTGAACGCAATTTGAAGGCCCTGCTGGCCCAGGCCCGGCCCGGGGATTTTGTGCTGCTCTCCTTCAGCGGCCACGGACTCCATCAGGACAACGTCAGTTATCTCTGTCCGGCCGATGCCGACCTGGACCAGCCCCAAGCCACCATGATTCCCGTCTCGAAGCTCTACGAGCGGCTGGAGAAAGAATGGCGATTATGCCGAGCTCGGCAACCGGCATTATGCCGCGTCCCGGATTATGCCGAATCGGGCCACCAATTTGACATGCAGACCGGCGAATCCCGTGGGTTGTTCGTTACTCGACGCGGCATAATCAGATGTCCTCCAGGAACGCCAACAGCTTGTCGTCCGGGCGGTAAAAGTAGGATCGCTGGTGATTGGTCCGGAGGACCAAACGCCGCTGGTGTTAGCATTGCTGGAGATTATCCAGCGGCAAGAGGCAGAAATCAGGGAACTGCGGGACGAGATCCACAAGCTGAAGGGGACCACGCAGCGGCCGAAGATCAAGCCGAGCAGTCTTTTTAAGCCGGGACCACCTCAGGCCTCGGATCAGACAGGCCGGCGTCCTGGGTCGGACAAGCGGCACAAGACGGTAGCCTTGCTGATTCACCAGGACCTACCGCTGGTGATCGAGGGCCTACCGTCAGGAACGCAAAGCGAGGGTTATCGGGACTTCGTTGTTCAGGATCTTTGCATCGGGGCCCACAACATCCGGTATCGCCGGACGGTGTACCGGTTGCCTGATGGGAACCTTCAGGTCGCGTCGCTACCGCCCCATGTCGAGGGCCACTTCGGTGTTCGGCTTCGTCAGTACATGCTCTACCAAGTCCATCAGAACCATGTCACGCAGGGACGATTGCTGGAGGAGTTGTGGGAGTTGGGCATCGACATTTCGGCGGGTCAGATCAGTGCGATCTTGCTCGACGGGCACGACGCGTTCCACGCCGAGAAGGATGCGTTGCTGCCGACGGCACGGGAAATCAGTGGCTACCTGCACTGTGATGACACGTCCGCTCGTCACCGCGGGCACAACGCCGTCTGCACGCACATCGGCAATGAGCTGTTTGCCTCCTTCCACTCGACCGATTCGAAATCGCGGCTGAACTTTCTGCAACTGCTCTGTTTGCCCGAGGAACGTTACACGTGGAATGAAGAGGCCGTGAACTGTTTGGATTGGCTCGGCGCCGGCGTCAAGCTTCAACGACGGCTGGCGTCGGAACCCGATGCGAGTTGGAGCGGCCGAGCGGCCTGGAAAGCTCAACTGGATCACTGGGGGATCACGCACGCGGACCACCGGACTGTGGTTTCGGAAGCGGCTCTCTTCGGCACATTATTGACGGAATCGTGGTACACCGCGTTGGGACTGATCAGCGACGACGCACCGCAATTCAAACTGTTCGGCTTCCTTCATGGCCTGTGCTGGGTGCATGGCGAGCGGAAGATCAATCGGCTAATTCCGCTGACCGAGCGTCAGCGGCAGGCGCAAGAATGCATCCAGGATGAGTTCTGGAAGATCTATGATCGGCTTAAGGCGTACCGCCTGGAACCCACCGCTGCCGAGAAGATCGCCATCGCCCAAGCCTTCCATCGAATGTGTCGGCAGAAGACCGGATAGCGGCGTTGCTGGATCGTCTGGCCAAGATGCATTCTTGGCTGCGCTATAGCGGACGCGGCGAGTTGCAGGCTTGTGATCGCGAACTGCTCCGACCGGGCTTCGAACGGCTGCTGGCGGAAACGGCAGCAGTGCGTGAAGCCACTCAAGACTTCGTAGCGGAGTTGCAGCAACCATGAACGATGCCTCGCAAGAGAACGAGATCATTCGTCGCTGGCAAGCGGGCCAGACGCAGCGCAGTATCGCGCGGGAGTTGGGGATCAATCGCAAACGCGTGGCGCGGGTGGTGCGCGAGCATCGGCAAGCCCGAGACACCGGGGGGGTGCATCCCGAGCTTCCGACACCCCGGAAGTCTCGCCGCGGTCGGCGACTGGCAGCCTTCGAGCCAGCCTTGTGCGACCTGTTGGAGCGTTATCCGG
>JAPLNJ010000980.1 GCA_026692885.1 Planctomycetota bacterium
GCCGCCTGTGGCGGCGGTGAATGCGGCGAAGAGGACTAGAGGTGGGGGTGGCCGCGGTTAGTGACCAAACCCTTTTTCCACTGGGGCAAGCCCAGTGGGGAAAGTGGCGGAATGACAACGACTTATGCTTAATCTCGTACCATTCGGGGCAAGCCCAGTGGGGGAAGTGGCGGAATGACAACGACTTACGCTTAACCTCGTGCCATTCGAGGCAAGCTCGGCGGGGGCCTAGCTCGTTCCAACGCTATCAATTGCGCCTCATCCACAGCATCAAAGTAGCCCTGTCCAACGAAGCCAACGTAAACAATTCCTCACCGCTCATGTTTGCCCCGCAAGATCAACTTTGGAGCCGCTTGATCCGATCCTGAGCGACGTTCCTGTCTGGCTCAGTTATCGCCGTGGGCAAAGATTTCGTCGCGAAGGAATACCGCTTATGTCCGACAAAACTGACCACCACGGTCCCGGCGATCAAGATGGCTCCCGCAATGTACGGGGCGTGCTCCGGCCGCCTGAGGGACCGGTTCAGGACGGCCACCAGCACCGGCAGCAGCGCCAGGTTCACCAAGGTCGAGGTCCCGTACACCACGTAACATCGCAGGTATTCTTGCAGGTAGTTGCCCTTGGTCCGGAATACGAAGACCTTGTAGCCCAGATACGAGACAGTAATGTTGATCCCCGTCGACAGGACCGCCGCGGCCATGTAGGCGTGAGGCAAGACGCCCGTCAAGAGATACGTCAACAGGGCGTAACACCCGTAGCCGAACAACGTATTCCAGACGCCCACGAGCAAATAACGCACAATCTGCCCGGGTGGAAGCGATCGCACCAGACGCTGGAGTATTAGGCAAGTGGACGGAACTAACCTACCCGCTTCACATGGCCCGGTCTCTCCGAGACCGGGTTTCGCGTCTCGGAGAGACGCGACCACGTGAAGTCGCCGCCGCCCTCCGATGGGTAGATTGTTTCCGTCCACTTGCATTAGTCCTCCCTCATGTTCGTGGCGCGGTGCCAGTCGCGTCAAAATACCGCTGGTAACCGCTTTGTCCGTCGATAATATCCTGCGGCCACGCGCCGTGCCAGCGCCATTGACCACGCGAGGGTCTGTCGGACGATGCTTGCCGAGCCTGATCCGGAGGTGTCAGCAGCCAACAACGATAGAGCAGCGAGATGAAATGTCCTCGCGTGTTCCGCTCCGCACGCAGGTGCTCGTGGACCGCCACGGGGGTGGCGTCGCAGCCGACCTCGGCTCCTAATTCGAGCCGAGCCACTTGCCGAATCCGCTGCGCGGCCGACTCCTTGAACCGAATGATCCCGCCTGGCACATGCCAGCCCGGCCCATCGTACTCGTCCTCTCGCCAGGCCAGCAAGAACCGCTGCTTCTCGTCGCTAATCAACAGGTCCACGTTCACCAGCGGTGTCAGCCGGCTGAGGAACAGAAACACCGCCTCCGGCAAGCCCTGAGACGGATCGTAGATCTCCGCTTCGATGCTCTGCACCACCGATTCTGACACACCCATCGTCGAAGTTGATCCTTTCCCGCTCGATCACAATCCACTTCTGAAAAACCCGCTCGTGGATCGCACCAATGTATTCGCCAATGATTCCGAGAAACATCATCTGGACCGCCGAGAAAAAGAATATTCCGCAGACGACAGGGGCGATCCCCAAGGAGAAGTTCTGCCAGAAAATCAGTTTGTACATCAAGTACACACAGCCGATCAAGAAGCTCACCAGGGCCACACCCAGCCCCAAGAATGTCGCGACCCGTAACGGCACCTTGGATTGGGTTGTAATCCCGTTCATGGCCTGGCAGTAAAGGTCGTAGAGGCTATTCTTTGACCAGCCGCGTTTCCGGGTGGGGCGTACATACTCGAGCCGCGCAATGGGGTAGCCGATTTGACAGACCAGGCCACGAAAATACGGCTTGAAGTCCCCGGTGGACCGCACAATCTCGATCACTTTCCGGTCGTAAAGTCCAAAACCGGTGAAGCCCTTGATCGTCTCCGCCTCCGAGATAAAGTCGACCACCTGGTAGTACAGCCTCCTCGCGAGTCGCATCACGACCGACTCCTCGGAACCTCTCTTCACAGCCGCGACGATCTTGTAGCCCTCTTCCCACTTCCGTAGAAAATCGGCGATCATGTGCGGCGGGTCCTGGAAGTCGGCGGCCATGGGGATGATCGCGTCACCACGGGCCTGCAGTGTGGCATGGAGCGGGGACCACGGTCCGAAGTTCCTCGTGTTGACGATAATCTTGATTCGGCGATCACCTTGAGCCAGCCCCTTCAGCAATTCCACCGTCCGATCCTGCGAGCAGTTATCAATGAAAATATGCTCGTACTCATACTCCGGGAAGGCAGCCATCTCTTGCCGAACAGCCTCGCAAAGCCGTTCGACGTTCTCCTCTTCGTGGAAGCAGGGAGTGACGATGCTGATCAACTTCATGTTTTGTTCCTTAGGAAACCCGCCCCCGATGGGGCCACACGGAATCAGCGATCCCTAATCCTATTGAGTCCTGCGCAGTTAATGGAACTTCGAACTGGGAGGGCGAGGCTCCTGCCGAGCCAGGGGCCGCTCTGGCTCGGCAGGAGCCTCGCCCTCCCATGCCATTGGCAACCTAGGAATCAATAACAAGTTGCTTGTCCAGTTGACGATCTGCGCCGACACCTCGCTAAGGAACACTCGCTCGATGTGAGTCCCACTGCGGAAGTTGTTTCGCCTTGACTTCAGCATCGATCGTGAATCCTTAGGATTTCATTCTTGAGGCCCAAAATGTCGCGGATTTGCGTCTGAATCTCGTCGAAGAAAGTCCATGACGAGATCAGGATGGGCTCCATCCGACCCTGCAGTTGCTGTGGTGCGAGCACCGGGCGGCCCATCAGTTCCTTGCCTTGGTACTTCGGATTCGAATCGACAAACGCGACAATGTTGGCTTGGCCCAGAGGCGTCGTCGCCAGCAAACGTTGTGCATGAGTACCCACGCCCCAGACAACAATGGGCTTCTGCGTCTTAAGCAATTCCAGAATGACGCCTGCTTCACGGCTCTCAGCATTGTGGCATCGGGCGACGTAGTCCCGCAACGCAGGCTCGGTCAGGTCGTCGTACGTCGACTTGTGGGTGGCACTGCCATGCCGATAGACCGTGACTAGTTCCGCTCCTGAGACATGGGGCGCCACGTTTCGGATCACTTGTTCGGTATAGATGTTGGCGAACCCGTGTTGTCCCATCAGGTTGTTCAGGGAGATCGGCCCAAAGTAGTTGATATGCTCTACACTGAACTCTTGAAAGGGGGCGTTCTTTGCCTCGCAGAAGCGAGTTGCGTCCGGCACCGCCACGACCGCCAGACCGTCCGGATGGAGCCAACGTTTCACTTGCCCCAAGAACAGCCCCAAATCGCGTATGTGCTCCAGTACCGCGGAAAGGACGAGGCAATCGAATTTCGGTTGATCGTCAGGCAGTGTCGACAGAGTCCCCGTCCAGACGTCAATATCGTACAGTCGCCGCGACTCCTCGGCACACCGCGCAGAGGGATCCAGGCCGGTCAAACTAACAAATCCCCGTTCCTTCAACAGGGAGAGTAGCGTCCCCGTCGAGCAGCCTACGTCCAGGACTGCCACAGCAGGCGGCACATGCTGCCGCACGACCTCCGCGAGGGCCGCCAATCGTACCACATCAAATTCAGTCTGCTGCCCTCCCCGGTCTTGATGCTCATATTTCGACATGTCGCGATAGTAGGCGTCGAAGGCGGATTGGTCGGGAAGACCATCGGCGAAACCAAAGCCACAGCCACGACAAACCACGACGTCGTAGCCCTGCAGTAGGCAGCCCTCTGAGAGTCTCAAGAACCGCTGCTGAAAGAGCAAATCCTTTCCTGCCCCGCCACAGACCAGACAAAGGCGTGGCTCGCGGTTTGTCCGTTGCTCCGTTGGTTTTCGCACGATCCGTCCGTCCATCTAGCTGCCTCCGAGGAATACCTCAAAACACGCGGTCTGGCGGACTCTGTGGTGTCCGGGATTGGTCAGTGTACTCTTCATTCCTCTTCGTCTCTAGAGTAGGCCCCTCGTCCTCAGCGCGGCGAGCGCACTGGCGATCGCGATCGCGTCGCCCGCTCCCGTATGGCAGTCCCTGCCGGCGCCGATCCCCAGCAACTCCGGCAACTCGCAGCTCACGAGCCGCGAGGCGGGCAGACCGGTCGCGCGGGCCAGCAGCGGTCGCACGTTTCCGATGCGTCCCGTATCGACAGGGCAGAGGATGGCCTGCAGGACGCAGTTCTCACGCAGGACAGCCGCATCGCCGCCGTTGCACCAGACCGGCAGATTCGCGACGAACGCCGCGAATTCGGCGAGCGCCGCCTCAAGGGACACGCCCTCGGCTAACATGCGCTGGTTCGTGATCCCGGACAGGCGTACGATGTAGTCGGACAAGACCGGGTTTCGAACGGGACGCACGAGCCGATCGAATACACCGAGAGGCTCGAATCGCACCGCATCAAGACGCACGGCGCCAACCTGGATGACCTCGCGGTATTCACCGGGACCGCTCCAGGATCGCGCGAGTGAACCCTCCCAGGCCGTCCACTCAAGGTCGAACACGACCATCTCGCCGCTTCGCGGGAGTTCCGGGATGGCTTCGGCAGGCGTCGTCATGGTGAGCCTCCGATGCCGGCGGCGCGCTTTAGTACGGCAAGGTTCGCGGTCCCGTTCCGCACGAGCGTGGTGATGTGCCCCTTGTAGAAATCGAGCAACTCTGGGGTCACCACGTCATGGCGACTCATGGTGCGCAACTGTGGGTCCACCCGGTACTCGTAGTCGGCGAAGTAGTGCTCGGCCGCGGACGCGACCTGCTGCTGCGTTCCCAGAAACGGAGAGTAGAAGGCGACGGTGACGTTGTCCGGATCCAGTAGTCGATTGAACTCGATCGTCTCGAGGATGGAAGCCTCGTCCTGGCCCGCCAGTCCGATGATGTTGTAGGCTGTCCGCCGGATCCCAGCCGTCCGGAGCAACCGGAACGCCTTGGTGATGCGTCCCTGGTCAGCAAAGCGGTTCAGCCGCTCCTCGCGAAACGCCTGGGTCGAGAGCTCGATTCCCATGCCCACACCATCGACCTGTAGGCGTTTCAGAAGTGCGGCCGATGTGGCAGTGATCCCCTCGGGCCGCGTCTCGATGTACAGTTGGATTGGTAACGGCATCGTATCCAGCAGATCGGCCAACTCCCGCAGCATGCGGTTGTCGATCGTCAGGAAGTTCGTGTCCTGGCAGCGGACCAGCGTGACTCTGCGTTCGTGGTACAGCCACGACAGCTCATCAAACACGCGTCTGGCGCTCTTGTTGCGAAGGTACTTTCGGGCATCGACCAGCGCTCCCCGCCGGTTGAACTTGGTGAACCCGTAATACTGCTGAATGACCGTCTCGACGCAGTACGTGCACGTGAACGCGCAGCCGCGGGACAGCTCGTAATCGACGGCGCGCACGACATGGCCGTTGTAGGGACGCAGGAAGAGTTGGTCTTCGAACAGCGAGTAGTCGTAGGGGCCGATGGCGTCCAGGTCCGAGATTATCGGCTGGCGTGGGCCCGAGGCCAGGCTGCCGTCCGCAAGCCTCCGGTGGACCCCGGGGATGCCCTCCAGCGGCCGGCCCGCAGAGAGGGCGTCCGCAATATCTCCTAGCGGCATCTCGGACTCGCCCGAGATGAGCAGGTCCAGCGCCGGGAATCGCCGGAACGAGTCGGCCGGCGCCGCGGTGGGCTGCAGGCCCCCGCAAACGAGCAGGGCGTCACTGCGGCAGTCGGCCATCAGCTCGCACCCGTACTGGATGCTCACGTACTCGCCCTCGCCGTGAATGTGGGACGATATGGCGGACCAGAAGACGACGTCCGGCCGGAACGCGTCCAGGCGGGCCTGAAGCGCCTCGCGCACACCTTCCGTCTTCCATGTGATCCGCCGGTCGTAGTCGGTTGGCTGATACTGCTGGTTCAGCGTGTTGTAGGCGACTTCGTCCTCGGCCCAGTCTCGGTAGAACGTGGCGTCGAAAAGGTCGACCTCGTGGCCGCGACCCTTCAGGACGGCCGCGTGGCTCGCGATCCAGATGGCCGTGATACCGCGGCCCCAGCGGCTCGGATGCAGGAGGAGGATGCGCGCCATTGGTGTCAGACCGCCTTCGTGTACTTGATGAGCAGGCGCTCGGCCTCCGCGAGCTCCTGGGGGTAGTCGATGTCCACGACCGGCTCGTCATCGACCGGGAACGGGAGGATGCGGCGGCCGGTTGTCGTACCCTGCTCGAACACGGTCCGCGGGCGTGTGATGTCCACGTAGCCGTCCTGCTGCACGACAGGCGGCAGGATGTCGCGCGGCATGTTGTACGGGTCCGGCATCCCCTCGATCGTCAGCAGCGGCACTAGGAACCCGTCGTCGCCCCGTCGCCACATCTTGTAGGGAGTGAAGACGGCCAATCGCACCGCGCGCAGCGAGTCAGCCTCCGGGTGGGCGGCCAGCAGCTCCACCGCGCGGTCCAGCGTCGCGGGCCGGCGGATCGGGTGCGTCGGCCGCAGATGGACGACCAGGTCCGGGACGTAGCCCTCGTGGTCGCGCAGCCACTCGAGTGCATGCAGGTGGAACTCGAAGTCGACCGCCACATCGCCCGATATCGCCGAGGGCCGGCGGAAGGGGACCTCCGCGCCGAAACGCTTCGCCACGGCGGCGATCTCGTCGTCGTCCGTCGTGCAGATGACGCGTGTGATGGTGCGGGCCTCAACGCCGTGCTCGATGGACCAGGCGATAAGGGGCTTGCCGTTCACCAAACGCACGTTCTTGCGCGGGATCGACTTCGATCCCCCCCTCGCGGGTACGAGTGCCAGGACTTCGAGGCGGCCGCTCATCGGGTCACCATACGGTTCAGGCGGATTTCCTCGGTCATCATGAGGCCGTCGTGAGATGCCACGTCCACGATGAAGTCGGCGATCTCGACGGGGTCGAGGAAGGTCGCGTAGTCCTGGTCCACGCTAATGCGCGCCATTTTGGTGCGGATTGACCCGGGCGAGAAGCA
Organism: Planctomycetota bacterium; assembly: GCA_026692885.1. The sequence goes on from JAPLNJ010000980.1 coordinate 7,041, forward strand.
GTAGACGCGGACGTTCGCGTGCTTGAGCTCGTCGTGCATCGCGCGGGACAGACCCAGGAGTGCATGTTTGGACGCGCAGTAAGCCGCTGTGTTGCGGAAACCCGCGTAGGCGGAGGACGAGGCGATGTTGATGATCCGGCCCCAGCCGGCTGCGACCATGTCCCCCGCGAAGGCGCGGCTCAGCCGGAACGGCGCCGTCACGTGGAGCTGCATGCAGGTGTCGAACGTTTCATCGTCCGTGTCGACGAGCGGCCGGACGGGAAAGATACCCGCGACGTTGACGAGGACCTCGATCGTGCCGAACGTCTCGCGCACGGCCGCCACAAGGGCGTCCAGTTCCGCAGGCTTCCGCAGATCCGCGGCGAACGTCAGTGCGGATCCCGAGGCGCCGTGGGGGAGCGACGCAGCGACCTCCGCGAGCAGGCCCGGATTGCGGCCAGTGAGGAACAGGCGGCAGCCGACGCGATCCAAGGCGATCGCAATCTCGCGCCCCAAACCCCCCGTCGCCCCCGTCACCAGAGATCGTTTTCCGGAAAGGGCCACAACGTCAAACCTCAGTTGGATTCTGTAATTATCTGCTTTCTTAGCCCGCCCTACAAGCCAGTACAACATCCCCAATTCTTCGGCCAGCCGGTGTCTTTCGGCTCCCACCAGCGAATGCTCGATGAAAAAGTATGCTCCGATGGACAGAACTCGCGCGCCAGAACACTCCGCGACGCGACGAACGAGAAAACCCGTCTACCTCGCATCGCGCCAATGATTCTCACCGATTCTCCCTGACCACGAGACAGTAATTAACTTTCACCCTTTGCCAAAGCGTGAATTCTGATTTACTCGTCCACCGGCGGAATAATCATGTTGGAAACAAACTCTCGGCGGTCCAGGAACGGCCACAAATCCTCCAACGGCTTCGAGACCATCGAACCATCCGGCCGCACTGCCGATGACGCCCGCGGGGATGTGACCAGTTGCGGATCGATCATGACGTCACAAACGATGGGACCAGGCGTTTCCAGGACTTCTCGGATGCTTTCCCGCAGCCGGGTCTGATCGTGAATCCGCTTGGTCGTGACACCAAAAGCGGTGGCTACCTTTACGGTATCCGGGAGCGAAAGACCGCAGGTAGCGTCGCAGCCGACCAGGTTGCCACGGAAGTGGTTACGCTGCATGGTCCGAATGGAAGCATAGCCCTGGTTGTTCAGCACGAAGTATTTGATCGGCAGGTTGAGGCGGGCGACAGTTTCCAACTCCTGGATGTTCATGTGGAAACCACCGTCGCCATCGACCGAGATCGTACGTTTCCGGCCGACGGCCAAGCAACCGCCAATACTACCCGGGATTCCGAATCCCATGGCCCCCAGACCGCCTGTGCTGAATGCTCGCTGTCCCGGTTTCGCATGATACGCCATCCAGAACATATCCAAACCCGCGCCAGAACTTCCTGGCACGACCAAGTCATCTCCTAGCATTTCTTCGCACAGAACGGTCGCAAAGACATAGGTATTGACGTACTCTTTTTGATCCCAATACTCTGGGAGAACTACCGGATACCTTTGTTTCCAGCTCTCGCAAAGGTCCCGCCAAGGGCGGCAATCAAGGGACGGGACATTCTGCCTTTGACGAAGCAGTTCCCGAATGAAGTCACGGGCGTCGGCGCACACCGGAACGTGGACGTCCATCTGGAGCTTCTTGATCTCTGCTGGATCGACGTCCACCACAACCTTTCGGGCAGCCCGCGCAAACTTCGACTGATCGAAGCCGGTTACGTCGAAATCGAGGCGGGCCCCGATGGACAACAAGCAGTCCGAGTTTTGCAGAGCAAAATTTGCGGCCCGCGACGCGATGGTTCCCGGCTTTCCCACGAAGAGCGGATGGGTGCCGGGCAGCAGATCGCTGGCCGCCCAAGTCGTCAACACCGGGATCCCCAACATCTCAACGAGTTCGGCAAAATCTGACCGGGCTCCAGCGTGATGCACCCCGTTGCCGACCAGGATTACCGGACGTTCGGCTTCGTTCAGAATACGGATCGCGTCGGCGACCCGTCTGGACAGGTCAGCCGGGCTGAGGCTCAAATCAAATCGTCCTTCCGGTCCATATCCAAGCAGGTGCTCGGGACAGATCTGCGTCGCCTGAACATCGAGAGGAAGGTCAATCCACACGGGGCCCTTGCGGCCCGATGTGGCCAGCGCCACCGCCTTCTCCATGTGATACCGGATGGTTTGGGGGTCGATGACCGTGACCGCATACTTGGTAATTGGTGCGACCATCGACACGATATCCACCTCTTGCGGACCTCGCTGCCGGACCCCTGTGGAGCCTTTCATGTCGGCACACTTAACTTGACCGGAGATGATCAAGCAGGGGGTCGACGCCAGCCAAGCCCCCGCTACCCCGGTCAAAGCGTTCGTCCCTCCTGGGCCGCTCGTGACCACCGCCACGCCGAGATGATTGGTCGCTCGCCCGTATGCTTCAGCGGAAATGGCACACGCCTGTTCGTGCAGATTGCAGATGTACTCGATTTCCTGACAACGACCAAGCGAATCATCAAGATGCATAGCACCGCCGCCGGGCAACATGAAGACATGCTTGACGCCCAGGTCGGCTATGAAGCGAATCACATAGTCAGAAAGTTTCACGGTCGCAGCCGCCATCGTGGTTGTTCCTAAGTCGGCTGCTCATTGGCGGGCGCCAACAGGCCGTCGATCAGTTCTCGAACCGCTCCCCCACCACCCGCCCGGCTCGTGAGGAGCATCGCTTCCTTCCGCACCGCGAGCTGCGCGTTGGCGGGTGCCGCGGCTAGTCCCGCCAATTGCAGGGCCGGCAAGTCGTTCACGTCGTCGCCCATGAAGCAGACCTGAGACAACGGTAGTCCGTGCTTGGCGGCAAACGCCGTCAGCGCCGCCGCCTTGTCCTTACATCCCTTGTAAATCTCCGTGATGCCCATCTTCCGCGCGAAACGGTCGATGAGCGGACTGTCTTCACCCGAGATCAAAGCGAAGATCAGACCCGCCTTACGGCCGAGAGAGATCCCCATCACGTCGGCGAAGGAAAAGCGTTTGAATTCTTCTCCGTTCGGTCCCCACCAGAAAGTGCCATCCGTCAATACCCCGTCGACGTCCAAGGCGATCGCCCTAATGTCGTTCACGCCAGCCTCCCCCGACGCGCCGGAGTTTCTGCATTACCGGAACTTCTCGCTCCAGGACGCGTTTGACCCCGTCGCCCAGCGCCGTCTCCACTAAACGGATGTCTCGAACGAGCCGTGCCATTCCATTCGGTTCCAGCGACGCAGCTTGATCAGACCCCCACATCGAACGGTCCACGGTAATGTGACGCTCGATCATACAGGCCCCAAGCACCGCGGCGGCCACCGACGACGGGATGCCTGTCTCGTGGCCGGAGTAGCCCACCGGCACCCCGTACTGAGCGTGCAGGACGGGAATGATCCGCAGATTCAGTTCTTCGTAGTAAGCCGGGTAGGTACTGCAGGAGTGCAGGAGGATCAGATCGCGTTTTCCCAGAATCTTGACCGCGTGGTCGATTTCGTCATGGCTGCTCATGCCGGTCGACAGGATGATCGGCTTGCCCTTGGCCCGCGTGTGTTTGAGCAAGTCGTCATCCGTCAAGGAAGCCGATGCGATCTTGTAGCAAGGAACGGCAAACTGCTCGATGAAATCGACCGCCTGTTCGTCCCAGCAGGAAGCGAACCAAGGCAGGTTCTTCTGGCGGCAGTAGGCATCAATCGCGGTAAATTGTTCCAGGTCAAATTCCAGGCCGCGTTTCAGATCGCCGTTGGTGGTCCCGAAAGGACTCTCGCGCGGACGGGCCAACTCCTCGGCCGTATAGACGACATCGACCGTACGTTTCTGCAGTTTGACCGCGTTGCAGCCGGCTTCGGCCGCCACGTCGATCAGGCGTTTGGCCAGTTCCAAATCACCGTTGTGATTGATGCCGATCTCCGCCACGACGAAGCAGGGATTGCCGTCGCCGACCAAAACGTTCCCGATCTTAACCTCAGCCATGTGTGTTCTCCGCACTAAACAGGGGAATCGTCGCTGCGATGCCGCAGCCTCGCGACATGCCAAGTGACCGTCCGTTCAATCGCCTTCCGCAACTCAATCCAGGGCCGCACGCCTAACTCACGCTGACCCCGATTCGTCAAAGGAATATATCGCTCAGCAGGTTTGCCTGGAATACGTCTGCCGTGGATGCACACGTCAGGATGCGGCCGAAAGTTGGCGGCCACGATCCCAGCCAGTTCGCCAATGTTCACCGCGACTTCCGAACCCACGTTATACGGGACACACGATCTTCCTCGCAACAGGATCGTCCAGAGCCATGAGGTCAAGTCGGCGGCGTACAGGTACGAACGATACGCCGAACCGTCACCCTGCACCTGAATCGAGTTACCCGCCAGCCCGTCCCGGATAAAATTGCCGATGGCAAAATGCACGTCCAGCGGCAGGTACGGGCCGACAAAGGCGAAGCAGCGGGCGATTTTGCACGCCAATCCATGCCGGTCAGCGTACAATGCACACAGATGTTCCGCAAGCCGCTTCCCCAGGCCGTAGGCGGATTTGGGATCCATGGGATCCGGCGCGCCAGGGTAGTCCTCGGACACCCGGGGCAACTCCGGCGGCTGCCGGCCGTAGATCGCACCCGAACTCGTCAGGAGCAGATTCTGCGCTCCACACTGCACGGCGAAATCCAGAACCTGGCGAGTGCCCTGCACAATCGTGTCCAGCAGCGACAGGGCGGTGGCGTTCTGCGACGGAGTGCCGGACGGTGTGGCCGCGTGAAGGATGTGCGAAAAGTGCCCCGGGGGCGGAACAAAAGTACGCACGTCGCCGAGGTGCAGAGTCAGCGCCGACTGATTCTCCAGATGGGGTGCCTTCCGGAAAAAGGCCGCGGAATCACGGGACAGCACGACCGCCTGGGCGTCCAGCGACAGCCGCTCGTTCGCCCACAGAAACGACTCGACCAGCCACATCCCGAAAAAACCTGTGCCTCCGGTGAGGAACAGCCGCTGGCCGCGCAGGTCCTCCCATAGGTCCCGCGTATGGGTCAGCACATGGTCCAGGTCTTCGGCGGATAAGCTGAAATGTGACACGGTCATCGCCTGACGGGCAAGACGTCTTACGGTCTGCGCCGTTGAGTAACCTACTGCTCAAGCGTCTGAATGTCCAGAGGGTGGCTCGTGGAGGCCCCAGACCCAAAATTCCCGGGTGGGGCCGCTGGTCCCGGTCCCACCGCCTCGACCAGGACCATTGCCACCGGCCCACGTCTTTGAAGTTGCGAGTTTTGGCGAGAAGTAGGAGAAATCGCCAGATTTCTGGCGGAAGCGGAGTAACTGCCGCACGGCGAAACGGCCAGAATTCTGGCGAATTCTGCTACACGCAACGTCAAATGCGAAGGTCGCACGCTTGGAACTGGCACTTGCCGCTGGCGACGATGCACCAAGGAACGGCAGAGAAAGCACTTCGGCATTTGCCTTTCCGCCCCGCCCCTCACCCCAACCCTCTCCCCGGAGTACCAGGGCGAGGGCGCCGGCTCAAACAACACAAAGTGCTCACCCTCGAAGATCGGCCGGTAGCCCGTGAGATCAAGGTAGCCCCCGATCTTGTCCGTATACAGACTCGCGATGGGTCTACCCATGAGCACCCGGTAACGCTTTTCGTCGATCAGCCGCTGGATGTCCCGTAGCTGGTCCTGCAGGACAACCTCGGTGGTCGAAGCCACGGGCAAGGCAGACCAGCTGTGCGTCTTGATGTGCAGATAGTTCGCCGCATGGTAGCAGATCAACAACTCCGTCCCCGATATTTGCCGGCCCAACTCCACGATGGCAGGATCCTCCTCCTGCACCGTCAGCGACCGGGTCGTCTCGCCGGCAAGGCGAATCGCGGGCACCACCGCCCTGGTGAAGCAGATCAGGCCAAACAAGGGCAGCAAGGAGAATAGGCTGAGCCGGAGCCAGTTGTATCGCAACAACGGAGACCTCGCAGTCTTCCGCCAGTCCCACGTCCGCACTTGGTGTAGGCAGTCCCAGAACAGGAAGCAACTGAGAATTACCGACGGATAACAGACGTTGCCCAGGCCGTGAACATGACTCCGGGCTTGGTAGTAGGTGAAGATTCCCAAGCCATACAAGGCGACGAACAAGTACCAACTGCAGGTGCTGGTCGCGCGACGTTTCCAGAGTTGCCGCAGACAGAAAAACACCGTGGCCACGTACACCAGAATCACCGGTTGCCAGAATTCACGGGGATTCATGGGGCTCAGACAGAACCCGTTGCCATAGAAGATTCTCTGGTAACGGGAGTAGGACTCCAGGCTGGGAATCTGGCCGGATCGGGCCCAGGCAAACAGGCCGTAACCTGCGACGCTGATTCCCAATGTGGCCGCAAACCAGAGCAGATGCTTGACGACAGACCGAGCGACTTCCCAGCCGCCGCGCACGTCGTTCAGGGAAGCATAAAACAACGTGGCGGTCCAGGCAATCAGGATGACCAACCCCGTGTCAGCGTTCCATAGCACGCTGAATCCGGCCGCCAAGAAACCCACCGCGGCACGCTGCCAGGAACGCCGGTCCAGATAGTAGGGCACGAACCACAGGAAGAAGGCTCCGCACACCACCCGGAGGGGAAAGTACTGGTAGTAGTAGATGGGTTCGACCGACCAGACGCAGAAGGGATGGAACAGGCCGAGCACCGCAGCCAGCACCACCAGCGCGGCAGAACCGGCTCCGAACTTCCGCAAGATCGCCAGATACACGAACCATAGTGACAGCAGGGACAGCAGGACAAAGAACAGAGTAGCGGTCAGCACGCTCATCCCGAACAGCCGGGCGAAAACGGCGCCGACGTACGGGTAGAAGATGCCGTACTGGGACGACGTATCGACCAACACGGTTTTCCCGTGATGCACCTGGTTGATGGCCCCCACCAGCAGGTCGAAGTGATGCTGCCAGTACCATCCCGCGGAGGGAGACGCTGGCGCATACCACAGGCGATGTTCGGTGAACACCAGCACGTACGCCAGGAACAGCAACAGGACGGCGGCCAGCGAGTGCACCAAGTAGCTGTGAACCGAGCACTTGCAGCGGACCAACCAAGGCACGGCTAACGCTCCCCCGAAGGCACCGAAGAGAACTCCTCGATTCAGTTCCGTCCAGGCCACCATAACGGTCAACCACAGGACGAGGATCGTCACCAGGAGCAAATCACGGCGTCGCCCCAAGGCCGTCAAGTCCGCCGCGTCGCCAAATCGGGGCAGTTTCAGGCGGGACCGTCGGTCCAGGTAGTAAAGTGACACGAACACCGCCAGCGGCAAGGTCGGAATACAGGCCAACCCCAGCAGATAGAGAAAGCGTTCCTGCGGCTCGGGGTGGAGGGACTCCCTGGCCAGCGGAAGGAACAGTTCCGCTTGCGTGGATGTGTCCCAGGGAAACCACGACGTGGCACAGGCGAGCAGTAGGTAGATACCGATCGCGGCGAGCAAGGAAATCGGGACGAAGAAGGACTCGCGCGTGCGATTCATAATACATCCGGAGTGACCCAAGTAGCAGGGCTCTCCAGAGCCGTGCCGGTGCGACTCTGCAGGGGCAAGTCGCGCACCAAGCAGACCACGTCGGCACCGGCGGTGAGCAGTCGCGGCACCAACCAGCCGCCCTGCAGTCCCGTGGCGCCGGTCACCAACGTCGGCCGGTCCTGCCAGAACGTATCGTTCATGACCAGACCCTCCAAGGCGCCTGCCCGGAGTTCCACATGCTGTTCAGCGCTTCGTACTCGCGGTAGGTGTCCATGGCAAAGAAGAAGCCTTCATGGCAAAAGGCCATCAGTTGTCCGTCGGCCGCTAGACGTTCCAGGGGCTGACGTTCCAGAATGCATTCGTCGCCCCCGGACAGATAGTCCAGAACCCCCGGCTCAAACACGAAGAAGCCGGCGTTGATCCACTGGTCGACTTGCGGTTTTTCAGAAAACACTTCAACCTTGGAGGCGCGATCTAGTTCCAGAACACCGAACCGCGAGGCGGGCCGCACCGTCGTCACGGTCGCCAGCTTCCCATGCTGCCGATGGAACGTCAGCAGGGCCGGCAGATCGACGTTCGCCAAGCCGTCTCCATAGGTCAACATGAACGGCTCCCCGTCCACAAACCGGGCGATACGCTGGACACGCCCGCCAGTCATGGTGGCCTGGCCCGTGTCGACTAGCGTCACTTGGAAGCTCTCTTCCGCATGGCCGCCGTGGTATTCCAGACGCTGCTGCTTCCCCAGCGCGATCGTAAAGTCGTTGTTCATCGCGGCGTAGTTCAGGAAGTAGTCCTTGATCATGTTGCCGCGATAGCCCAGGCACAAAACGAACTCCTGGAAGCCGTGGTGGGCGTAGTTCTTCATGATATGCCAGAGAATAGGTCGGCCGCCGATCTCGACCATCGGCTTGGGCCGAAACTCCGTCTCTTCGCGTAAGCGTGTTCCGAGTCCGCCGCATAGGATTACAACTTTCATGGTCGATCTCCAGTTGTGGGGAGGCACAGACCAAGTCCGACCGTGGCTCCACACGTCGCAAGGACGTCCCTGGTGGGCAACCAAGCGGGGAAGGCCGGTCTGCTCAGGACCGCGTCAGAAACAAGTGTCGCAAGCATAGTAGTCGTCACGCTCCGCCGTGACGACATGCCATCGCGTGGAGATGGCGTGAAAAAATCGTAGGCTGGGCTGTGCCCACCACAACGGCTTGTGCCTGGTGGGCACAGCCCACCCTACACCTTGTGCAAACATCGTCGGCCGATTTGATTCTCTCACAGCCTCGGAGCGTGACAACCACATTGAAAACCCGGCAGTTGTTTCTTTCGCGGTCCTCCGCGTGGCTACCGCGTGGCTCATCTTACCATGTTTTGGAGCGGCGTAAATGGACGGCCGAGCTAATCCCAGGGGTGCGATCCCGCGTCTTCCAGCGAGTCCCGCAAGTCGACCTGCCCATAAGATATTCGCCTCGCCTAGGAGTCTGTCCGAGTACTGCCCGCTTGCACAATATACTGATACTACATACTGACATTACAGGGCTAGCGTCGCTAGCGGAGGCGTTTCATTGTGGTTTGAGTGGATACTCGGACAAGACTCCTAGCACCAAACGGTTTTCGGGGTTGTTGGTGTCAAGCACGGGGTTTTGCGGTTTCGCATAGACGGACCGCCAGCTGGGGTCAGACGTACAGATTTCAGTTTTCGCGGGCAGAAGGCTTTCCCAGGGCTTGGGCACACGACCGCGAAAACTGAAATCTGTACGTCTGACCCCTTGTCTCACACCCCGTCTCTGCTGAACCGTTAAGTCTCATGCTTTGCGCAGGGGCCAAAATATCGTTTGGTGCTAGTCTCTCCCGCTCGCTACAGACGCGGGCAGCTTGCCCAACAACCAACTCGCGGCTTGACCGGGATCGGCGGCGTCTACCACCGCGCCGCTAACGGCAATTCGCGTGAACCCAGCCGCGAGTACCTGTTCGACGTTGTCGCGGGAGATCCCGCCAATCGCAAACGCTGGCAGACTCAGTTCCTGGCGGACTTGCTGGAGGAACTCCGTCCCGGGAAAGCTGGCAAAGGTCTTGGTTCCCGAGGGAAATGTCGGCCCGCAGCCGATATAGTTGGCCCCGTCCAACACGGCTTGACGGGCTTGGTCTAGGGAATGGGTCGAAACCCCGACCAGCCGCTGCGGGCCGATCAGCGTCCGGGCGTCCTTCACGGTCAGCTCTGCCTGCCCGACGTGGACACCGTCGGCATCGGCCAACAGCGCCAAGTCGGGGCGGTCATTCATGATAAACAGCGTGTTGGTACGTCGAGTCAGTGTTCGCAGCAACCTCGCCCGCTCGACCAGCACCCGATCGCAGAGCTGCTTGTCCCGCAGCTGGATGACGTGCGTCCCGGCTACGGTCAGACGCCGAATCAGCAGACCGAAGGATTCGGCAGACGAACCACCATCGACGAGGACGTAGAGCCGTGCGTGGGACAAACGCTGGCAACTCTGGCCGGTGATAATGATGGCCCGCGCAAGTGTGTAGGCTCGGTAGCGGAAGGCTTCGAACAGGGGCGCCAGGCCGGGCGAAAGGAGCTTAGCGTACTCCTCCAGGCAACGCAGCGATTGTTCGATGCGAGACGCGTTTGCCGTCAGTACGTCAGCCAGGTTCTCTCGCAGGTATTCGGTAGGGGCGAAAATCTGCGTCCCGACATCGTGGAGGGTGTCGCGAGCCGCCCAGCGCTCCGATCCGGCAATCCTTTGCAGCGCCCCGGCGGTGTCATGTCGAAGTTCCTTGCACAGTCGACTGAGGTGGGCATCGTCCAACACGAAGCGGACGTACTCCTCCAAAACTCGCAAACCCTCCGTCGCGCGGTTGACGTTCGCATCGAGAATCCGCAGCACCGAAGTCTTTTCACCCACAAACTGGCTAGTTGAGATGGCAGTTGGATCTGGCATGGTGTCCCGTTTTTTCTGGTTTGGCCCGACATTCGCTTCGTCAAGAAAGTCGGTTATCGGCTGCCAGATTTTCGCACAATTTCAAGCGATAGTCGCGATTTTCGCGGCACACACAACGTTTGGTCCGGCTTGAAGCTAGACGGATTTGGCAGATCGAAACAGACTCCCTAACCTCAGACAGTGTATTTACTTGCCTTGCTCGACACAGCCAGGGCGGCTAGAATTCTCTCCAACTCGCAATGTGCGTGGAATGTCAGGTCTGTCGGTACGGATGCCGGAGCTATCGCCCGATGCAAGTCTCGTCTTGGCTTACATGTCTTTGGCCTGGGCTGCCACGGCTATGGTGGCGGGGAGATTGGCGCGCGTTGATGACAGCCCTCGCGTTTGCCGTCGTGGTGGACTCCTGGGTGGTGTCGTGTTTCCTGTGGCCTGAGCTGCTGCCGACCAGGTTGGTGACCGTCGGTGGGCTGGCGGCCTTGGCGTTTTGGCTCGTTTCCGTGTGGCAAGGAAGACGCTCGTTAGGAGGTATCTTGGGCGGGATCGGAGATCGTGCCCCGGAGGACTTGTTTATTCAGGTTCAGAGGGAATACTTGCAGAAGCACTGGCTCGAAGCGGAGCATTTGCTGCAGGAATTGATTCGGAAGCACCCACGGGACGAGGATGCCCAGTTGATGCTGGCGACGTTGTTTCGGCGCACGGACCGCATCTCTGAGGCCAGGGAGCAACTCGACACGTTGGAACGTCAGGATAGCGCTGTGCGATGGGCTCCGGAGATCGCGGCGGAGCGACGACTGCTACAGCGACAGGAAGCTAATGAGTCCTGCGCAGTCAATGTGTAGTACGAGGGCCAATCCAAGGCGGCCAGGTTTCCGCCGTGGGGGCGATCTTCGCTAGAGTCTAGAGTAGAAGAGACCGGGATAGAGAATTCGAGTGTCAAAAAAAAGGGATCCCATGTACGAGCGATTCACAGACCGCGCACGCAAGGTAATGCAACTGGCCAACCAGGAAGCGCAGCGGTTCAACCACGAATACATCGGCACCGAGCACGTCCTGCTCGGCTTGGTCAAAGAGGGCAGCGGGGTGGCGGCCAACGTGCTGAAGAACCTCGACGTCGATCTGCGGAAAATCCGGCTGGAGGTAGAGAAGTTGGTCCAAAGCGGGCCCGAAATGGTCACCATGGGAAAACTTCCCCAGACGCCTAGGGCCAAGAAAGTCATCGAGTACTCGATGGAAGAGGCCCGCAACCTGAACCATAACTACGTCGGCACCGAGCACATCCTGTTGGGATTGCTGCGCGAGCAGGAAGGCGTCGCCGCACAGGTGCTGATGAATCTCGGCCTGAAGCTGGAGGATGTTCGCGAAGAGGTCCTCAATCTGCTCGGACACGGTCTGGAAGGCGAGGAAGAATCCTCCGAACGTGGCGGTCGAGAGGAACGCAGTGGCGGCGGCGGCGGCAGCGGAGAATCGCGGTCCAAGGCGAGCCGGTCCAAGACCCCCGCCTTAGATAGCTTTGGACGCGACCTGACCCAATTGGCCAAGCAGGGCAAGCTGGATCCGGTGATTGGCCGCGAGCGGGAAATCGAACGTGCCCTGCAGATCCTCTGCCGGCGAACCAAGAACAATCCGGTCCTGCTCGGCGAGTCGGGCGTCGGCAAGACGGCGATCGTCGAGGGGTTCGCCCAACGCGTCGTGAACGGAACTATTCCCGATCTGTTGGCGGACAAGCGGATCGTGGTGCTCGATCTGGCCATGATGGTGGCCGGTACGAAGTACCGCGGCCAATTCGAAGAACGCATCAAGGCGGTGATGAACGAGGTGCGCCGCGCCAAGAACACGATTTTGTTCATCGACGAACTGCACACCCTGGTCGGTGCGGGCGGCGCGGAAGGCGCCATCGACGCCGCCAACGTGCTCAAGCCGGCGCTGGCCCGCGGCGAAATCCAATGCATCGGAGCGACGACGCTGGATGAGTACCGTAAGTACATCGAAAAGGACACGGCGCTGGCCCGCCGCTTTCAGGAAATTATCGTCGAACCGACCAGCACCTCGGAGACGATCGAAATTCTCAAAGGCCTGCGGCAGCGTTACGAGGAACACCATCGGGTCCAGATTACCGACGACGCCATCGAATCCGCGGTGGAGCTGTCCGAACGTTATGTTTCGTCACGGTGCCTCCCCGACAAAGCCATCGACGTAATCGACGAGGCAGGAGCCCGCGTGCGTCTGCGTTCCATGACCCGCCCGCCCGACCTGAAGGGACTCGACGAGGACGTGGAACGGTTGAACAAGGAGAAGGAGGAGGCGGTCGCGAACCAGGATTTCGAAAAGGCAGCGGCCCTGCGCGATCAGGCCGACAAGCTGAAGAAGAAGAAGGATGGGATCACGCGCGAATGGCGTGAGAAGTCCAAGCAGACCGATGGCGTGGTGGATGCGGAAGTGGTGGCCGAAGTCGTGTCGAAGATGACCGGGGTCCCACTCACTCGACTATCCACCGAGGAGAGTCATCGCTTGATGAAGATCGAGGAAGAACTGCACAAGCGCGTGGTGAGCCAGGAAAACGCGGTCAAGGCGGTGGCCAAGGTGGTGCGCCGCAGCCGCGCCGGTCTCAAAGACCCGCGCCGCCCGACGGGATGCTTTGTGTTTGCCGGTCAGACAGGGGTGGGCAAGACACTGTTGGCCAAGGCCCTGGCCGAATACTTGTTCGGCGACGAGGATGCCTTGGTCCACATCGACATGAGCGAATACGCGGAGAAGCACAATGTCAGCCGCTTGATCGGCGCTCCGCCAGGATACGTGGGTTACGAGGAAGGCGGTCAATTGACCGAGAAGATCCGCCGTCGGCCGTATTCGGTGGTGTTGCTCGATGAAATCGAGAAAGCGCATCCGGAGATCTTCAACACATTGCTGCAGGTTATGGAAGAAGGCCGTCTGACCGACAGCTTTGGCCGCAAGGTGGACTTCCGGAACGTGGTGATGATCATGACCACGAATGCCGGTGCCGAAGCCATCAAGAACGAGAGTGGGTTTGGCTTCCAGAAACTGGACCAGGATGCGACGTACGACAGCATGAAGGTGCGGGTAAACGAACACATCGAGAAGGTGTTCCGGCCGGAGTTCCTGAACCGCTTGGACGACGTGATCGTGTTCCGTCACCTCAACCAAGAGGATCTCAAGCTGGTGATCGAGATGGAGATGGTGCAGGTGCGGAAGCGTTTGAGCGAGCGGAATTTGGCCTTGGAACTGACCGACGGCGCCAAGGAACTCCTGATCAAGGTCGCCTGCAAGGATCTGGAGTTTGGTGCTCGGCCTCTGCGGCGGGCCATCGAGAATCGCGTCGAAGATCCGCTGGCCGAAGAACTGCTGAAAGGCACCTTCCAAGGCCAGAACAAGATCGTCGTCGACGCCATCCGTGACGACGAGGGCAAAGTTCGTCGGCTGGAGTTCCGCGGCGAGAAGGTAGAAACGGCGGAGGCTGAACCCGTCGGGACGGCGAGTGAGTCGTCGAAGGCCGCCGACTAATCATCTGTCCAGGATCAACGCCGCGATTGCGTGTCGCCCACCGGAATCCGGCGGGATGCATTGATCGTAAGGTTGCGCATCGCAAGCGCGAAGCGTCAGCGAGGAAGAGCGGCGTTTTCCTCGCTGACGCATCGGGTTACGATGATCCGCTGCTAGCGTTTTGCGCCACCTTATGATCAAGGCCCCGGCGGGATGAATTTGCGCACACTAACCCCTGTCGTTCGGCCACAAGAACAGCCAACCGCCGGCTTGTCCCAGATTCTTCAAGGCGAGGTCGCTCAGCATGTCGGACGCAGCGTTTCTCAATGAGGTCGAAAAAGCCATCGTGCTTTATGGGAAAGCAATCGGGCATGCCGCGAGTCGCACCCGAAACATGATCGCAGAACACGGGGAGATCGAGGCTGTTTCTCGCCTCATGGTCAGTCCTGACCTACAGCAAGGATTCAAAGTGCTGCGAGATCGCGAGCCGCTTGATAAGACGTTTGAGGCTGTCGTGGTGCGATTTCAAGATTTGTTTGGCCGTCAGGAGCGTTGCCAGCGAAGGCGGCCGACGACGCGCTGCACATCGCGGTTGCGGCTACGAAAGCTGTCCCGTTTTTGCTAACGTGGAATTGTCGGCACTTGGCTAATGCCGTGATGCGACCGGTAATCGAGACCGTTTGCAAAGCCAAAGGATACAATACTCCAATCATCTGTACGCCCGAGGAACTACTGGAGTCCAAACCATGAACGATCCAATTGTCGACGAGGTTCGCCGGGTACGTGATGCCCATGCTGCTCGGTTCAACTACGATTTGGACGCCATTTTCCAGGACATCAAGGAGCGAGAAAAGAAGAGCGGCCTGAAGTTCGTTCACGGCGTCGCACGTCAACCCGTGCCGAACTATGAAGGATTAGCTTGTGCGGTGACCGAAGTTAGCGGCAGGGCGCAGTGAGAGACTGATTGACACGGTGAGCGCTGACTGGTGAGAAAGCCAGCCACAGTAAAGCGGTGACTCCGAGCGGCGGATCGGGCGGATGCTGAAATCAGAGGCTTCTGGCCGCCGCCGGGTTAGCGCTGTCGTTCCTGAGCATCTCTTCCAGAATCGAGTCCGGCGTCAGATTGGACGTCACGAATTCGCAGGTGCGAAACACGTACCCGCAAGATCGGCAGATCCCACGGCGGTTCTTGCTTTCTTCGCCTGGCCGCGTATCCAAGACGCGGAAGTTTTGACAGTGGTACTCCGGACACTTCAAGCCCTTTCCCTTCACGTTTGCCCACGCGTAGAACTTGTTTCGAGGCGATCCGCTGCTAGCGTTCTGTGCAACGTTCCGATCGGGGCCAAGATCAGGTTTTCAACGAGCCAGAGTCGCGTCTACTCCGGTCTAGCCGCAGATCGGAAAACCTCCTATGATCCGCCGCGCTGCTCCGGCGATGCCGTAGGAATATCTACCTCAGTTGTGACTATGACTACCCATTCCAATACTACCGCCGAGTCCCAAGCTCCCCGCGGCGGCTTCCTGGGGGCGCTGGGCGACTGGGTCTCGGACTGGGGCGCCTGGGTGTTAGACAGCGTCGCAGCGGTCGGTGACGTAGCCCTCTTTGCATGGCGCACCCTGACGTGGTTAGTGGTGCGGTTGCCTCGCGGCGGAACCTTACTGCCTGTCATGTATCAGGTCGGTGTGCTCAGTCTGCCGGTGGTGGCCCTGACCGGGACCTTTATCGGGATGGTCTTGGCCGTCCAGGCTTTCTACCAGTTCCATCAACTGCAGATGGAAACCCGTTTGGGCGCCGTGATCAACATGTCGCTGGCGCGGGAATTGGGACCCGTGCTGGCCGCGACGATGCTCGCGGGCCGCGTCGGCGGCGCCATGGCGGCAGAACTGGGCACCATGCGGGTGACCGAGCAGATCGACGCGCTGTCCAGCATGGGCGCCAATCCAATTCACCACTTGGTCGTGCCGAGGTTCATCTCGTTTGTGCTGCTGATCCCTATCCTGACCGTGATGGCGGTCTTCATGGGCGTCCTCGGCGCCTACTTCTATGGCGTCATCATCCTGAGCATCGACCAGCACCATTACCTGTACAATTCCCAGCAATTCGTGGGACCATTCGATCTGTTCAGCGGGATTTTCAAGAGCCTTTTCTTCGGGATTGCCATCGTGCTGGTCAGCTGCTACCAGGGCTTTCACTGCCGCGCGGGTGCCGAGGGGGTGGGCCGAGCCGCCACCGCCGCTTTCGTGCATTCGTTTGTGCTGATCCTGGCCATCGACCTGCTTCTGGGAATCTGTCTCGACTCGTTCTACTTTATGTTCTGGCCTGAAGGACATGGCTTGCTCTAGCAAGCTCACCCATGCCTCCCGACTTGGACCGACCACTGGTCGACATCCGGCACCTGCACGTCCGCTTCGGACGCACCGAGGTCCTGCGCGACATCAACCTCAGCATCCCACGCGGCCAGACGGTGGTCGTCATCGGCGAAAGCGGGTGCGGTAAGACGGTCCTGCTCAAGACCCTGATCAACCTGATCCGACCTACGCAGGGCGAGGTGGTGTTCGACGGCCACAACCTGGCGAAGCTCTCGGACAAGGAACTGACGCGGCAGCGTATTCGGTACGGCTTCGTCTTCCAGAACGCCGCGCTCTTCGACAGCTTGACCATCGGACAGAATGTGGCCTTTCCCTTGCGACAACACACCCATTATCGCGACCCGGAAATCCACCAGAAAGTCGTCGCGCGGTTGACGGAGGTGGGCCTGCCGGAGACGGTGGTGAATCGCAAGCCGGCGGAATTGTCGGGAGGCATGCGCAAACGGGTCGGTTTGGCGCGTGCCTTGATCCTGAATCCGGAACTGGTCTTGTACGACGAGCCGACAACAGGGTTGGATCCCATCATGAGCGACGTCATCAATGAACTCATGATGCGGACACGTCGCAGTCACCCCGTCACAAGCGTGATCGTCAGTCACGACATGCGGACCGCCCGGAAAGTCGCGGACCGTGTCGTGATGCTGTATCCGCTGTCGCGGTTGGCTCACGACGAGCCGCAAGTCATTTTCGACGGACCGCCCAGCGAACTTGACCGCACAGAAGACCACCGCGTCGCTCAGTTTGTGCGCGGCGAGGCGGGCGAGCGGTTGGTGGAGTTACACGCGGAGGCTGAGGAGGAGCAGACGGCATGGACGAACGGGTAATTCGGTTTCGGGTGGGCGCCCTGGTCGTCTTCGGGGCGATCGTTACGGTGGTCCTGGTCATGCTATTCGGGGCCGGACCAAACGTCCTGCAGCGGACCTACCAAGTCAACATCAAGTTCACCGAGGCGCCGGGAATCACGGTCAACACGCCCGTGCGCAAGAGCGGCGTATTGATCGGCCGCGTGTCCGAGGTCAGGCTGCTGGAGGAAGGCGGGGTGTTGGTTTCCGTCAAGATCCAGCAGAAGAACAATCTCCGGCAAAACGAGACCTGTCGCGTCAGCTCCGGCGGTTCGATTCTGGGCGATGCCGTCTTGGAGTTCGTGCCCAGCGGAAATGACGAGTTGCTGGCGAGGTTTGATCGAAACCACGACAAACTACTTGATGACGAGGAACGCAAACTCGGCAAAGAACTGATCCACGATGGTGACTTGCTCAACGATGGCGTGGTCGCCAATAATCCCTTGCGGGTCCTGGTGAATCTGGAGAAAGATGTTCAGGGAGCATTGGCGTCGGTGCAGGGTGCTGGCAGTGAGGTTTCGGAACTGGCGCGCACCTTCAACCAGACCGTGGGCGGGAACAAGCAGCAACTCCAGCAAATCGTGGCCAAGACCGAGCGGGCGCTGGATAGTTTCGATCGGACCATGACGGCCGTCCAGAAAGTGATGGGTGACGACGAGTTCATGGCAAAACTGGAGCAGTCGCTGAAGGGCGTCCCGGATTTTCTGATCGAAACACGGCAAACCCTGGCGACAGCGAGGGAGACCATGGTCAAGTTCCAACAAGTCAGCCAGAAGGCGGAAGTTAACTTGGATAACATCGAGAGCTTCACGAAGCCCCTGCGCGAGCGAGGTGGCCAACTTCTGGATAATGTCGAACACAGCACCCAGAACCTGAACGAACTGCTGACCCAGTTGGTGGCCTTCAGCCAGGCCATGAACACGACCCAAGGCACGCTTGGCAAGTTGGTTCACGACGACGAACTGTACCAGAAGATCCAATCCATTGCGTCCAACGCGGAGGATTTTACCAAACGGCTGGGCCCCATCCTGAACGACATCCGGATCTTCTCCGACAAGATCGCCCGCGAGCCGCGACAGTTGGGCGTTTCCGGAGCGTTGGATCGTCGGCCCACCGGAACCGGTCTAAAAACCGGCGTGGAGTGGAAATGAGGCAGATCGCCCTCAAGTAGGTCTCGTCTGCCGGACCGAACCTGCTGCGGTCATTGCCACCCTCCTGCTGCTCCTTGCGACGAACCCACGGATGGCAAGGCCGGCCCACGGATGTATTCTTGCCAGGTCTTCATCCGTGGGTCGGCTTTGCTATCCGTGGGCGAAACCAGACCTGGACGAGCTGAACGGTGAGTCAAGCAAATATTCTCCATCGGCCAAGGTGGAACGCTCCGCCGGAAATTCACCACCACCGGTCACCTCAACTGAAACGGATGGCTGGTGTCTCGTCAAGGCTAAGAAGTGGGGTAAGCATCCTGCTTGCCTGTCGATTCATCGCGTCAGACGCAAGCTGGAAGCTTACGCCACCGCATCGGTCACCCCAAGCTTAAGCCTTGACGACGCACTAGCCTCCCGTCGGCGGCAACGGCGGCGGGGCCAACGGGCCGGCCGGCGGCGACGGCAGCGAAACCGGCGGAGGCAGGGCAGGATCGAGTGGCCAGACTGGTCCGCCTGGCGGGGCAGAACTCGACGGCGCGGCCGGTCCCGGAACGGGCAGGGGCAGAATAGGTTGCGGTCGAGTGGTCGCGTTGGGCAGGGCCGGAGTGTACCCCTGACTCGCGCCGACCCGCATCCCTTCCGCACGTTCCAGCAGCTTCTCGGTAGGCAGGATCTGTTGTGGCTGCAACTGGAAGTTCACCAATTGCTCGTCGTGTATCTCGTGAAGCCACAGGTTTTCGCTGACAAAATCCAGGGGCGGAAGCTCGTACCAAGGGGCCGTGAAGGTCTGCTTGACGGTCAACGTTTCGTAGCCGTCCTTAAGCAGTTGGATTTTCCGCGTCCCGTAGTACGTGAAGGGCGCGGACACCGGAGTCACGCCGATTTCCTGGTCGTCCACATACACCAAGGCGCCTGGCGGATCGCTGAGCACGGTCATGCGGCGCCGCACGCAACCGAACAAGCACGTGCCGACGAGCACGAACCCCAGACACCAGACGGTCGCTGGACGCATGACTCGCATCGGGGAAGACGAATCCGTTTGGGAGACGAGATACTAGATCGCAGAAAGTGAAGGACGCAAGGCGGCGGGGAGTATAATGACCCCGTCTTGGGCCGGCTAGCCCGATATTATTCAGGCAGGGACCATGAAGCCCTTGGTGCATCGTCGGGCCTTGATCGTGAGGGGGCGCAAAACACTAGCAGCGAATCATCGTAACCCGAAGCGTCAGCGAGGAAGACGCCGCTCTTCCTCGCTGACGCTTCGGGTTACGATGCGCAACGTTACAATCAAGGCCGCATCGTCGCCAGCGGCGATTCCCAGCGGGCAACCCTGGCCAACGTTTGCCGAGCGCCAATGTATCAAACAAATCGCTGACGCGAGGCACCCTACATGCGGCCGAGAAACCGGCGAGTTGACGTTGAATGTGTCTAGCCGCAGAGTTTCGCTCCGGTTAAGATGACAGCCGGTTGGAGTGCTGCTCCGCCTGCTAACACAGCTGCCCAAGGAGTTTGGCCGATACCGATGTCCAATGCATCCTCCGATTTCGTCGCCAACCTGCAGTGCTCAGCACGCACCGACGTGGGCATGCGCCGCGCGAACAACCAGGACTCGCACACCGTCGTGCTCGCGGAGGATGAGGCTTCCTGGCGCGTGTGCGGCCACTTCTTGATGGTGGCTGATGGCATGGGCGCCCACGCCGCCGGTGAACTGGCCAGCAAGTTGGCCGTCGACAACGTCCCGCATCTCTATCGTCACTATCGTGATCTGCCACCTGCTGAGGCCCTGCGCCGCGCGATCTCCGAAGCCAGCGGCGAGATCCACCGCCGCGGGTTGGCGAACCAGGAGTTCTTCAACATGGGCACCACCGCCAGCATTCTGGTGTTGCTGCCCGTGGGGGCCTTGGTGGGGCATGTGGGGGACAGTCGCGTGTATCGGCTGCGGGACGAGCGTCTGGAACAACTCACCTTCGACCACAGCTTGGTCTGGGAACTGCAGGCGTCCGGGCAGCTGTCTGCGAACACGGATTTGGCGCGAGCGGTCCCGAAGAATGTCATCACGCGATCGTTGGGACCCCATCCGAACGTAGCCGTGGACATCGAAGGACCATTCCCGATCCAGGTGGGCGACACTTTCCTGCTGTGCAGCGACGGCTTGAGCAATCAGGTCCCCGATCACGAGCTAGGGACGATACTGGCCAACCTGACGCCCGAAGAAGCCTCCGCAGCCTTGGTCGATCTGGCCAATCTCCGCGGTGGACCGGACAACGTCACGGTGCTCGTGGCCAAAGTGGTGGGCGAGGGTTTGGTGACAGCGACAAGCGGCGAGCAGCCGCGCCCGGCGGGCAACCGGTCGCGGCGTTTCGCCATCAACCCGGCGGTTTGGGTCGTGATGGGCATCTGCTGTTTCCTGGCCCTGATCCTGTCGCTGGCTTCCTTGTACATTCGGCAACCGGTCGATGCGGCTCCGGCCGCGAATCCACAGACACGCCGAGGCCCCTACCGTCGCGAGGTCTGCAAACCGGGCGACGAGTTCGTGCAAACTTTGTCAGGGGTCGTTCACGAATTGCGGACCGCCGCGGAGGAATCGCAATGGAAGGTGAATTGGCACCAATTTGAAACGTACCAGCGCGCCGCCGAGCAAGCCGCCAGTTCCCGCCGCTACGCCGACGCCATTCGTAGCTACGCGACGGCCCTGAGCTTCATGATGAACGAGTTGCGAAATCAGCAGCGCCAGCAGGCCGGCGACTCGAGCATTCGCTATTAGGAGTCCTAACTCAAACTCCGCAGACGCTGGAC
Source organism: Planctomycetota bacterium (assembly GCA_026692885.1). The sequence goes on from JAPLNJ010000980.1 coordinate 28,149, forward strand.
GGTTGCGGCCACCAAGCCGATGGCGAAATCCACCTCCTCTTCTGTGTTGAAACGTCCCAGTCCGAAACGCAGGCTGGACCTGGTCAGGTCGTCGCTCAAACCGAGGCTTCTCAGGACGTGGCTCGGCTCCGGACTGCCGGACGAACAAGCGCTCCCGCTGGACACCGCCAGGTCACGCATGCCCAGCATCAACGCTTCGCCCTCCACGCCCGCAAAACTGCAATTCAGATTGCCCGGCAGCCTCAGTTCCGGCAGGTCCAGGGCCGGTCCATTCAGGCTCACATCCGACACCGCCGCCTGTAGTCCCTCGAAGAGCCGGTGGCGCAGTTGACGCAGCCGACTCGCCTCCGCAGTCAGCTCTTCCACGCACAAGGCGAGCGCCTGGGCCAAGCCGACGATCCCCGGCACGTTCAGCGTCCCACTGCGCAGACCTTGCTCGTGGCGTCCGCCGTCGATTTGCCGTTCCAGCCGGACGTTAGGATTGCGACGCCGGACGTACAACGCCCCGACTCCCTTCGGTCCATAGATTTTGTGTGCCGACAGACTCAGCAGATCGACTTGCAGATCCTCGACGTCAACCGGAAGCTTGCCGACGGCCTGGGTGGCGTCCGTGTGCAAGAGGACTCCGCGGGCTTTGCAGATGCGTCCGATTTCTCGCAAGGGCTGGAGCACTCCAATCTCGTTGTTGGCCAGCATCACGGAGACCAGCACGGTGTCGTCCCGGATTTGACTCGCCAACTGCTCGACGTCGATCGTGCCGGCGTCCGCCAGGCCCTGGGACCGTACCGGCAGCAGCGTGACTTCCGAGCCGCGCCGGCCGAGCTTCGCCAGCGGATCGAGCACGGCCGGATGCTCGGTGGCCACACTGATCACATGGTTGCCTGTGCGGCGCGGCCACTCGCAGACGCCCCAGATGGCCAAGTTATTACTCTCCGTGGCCCCGCTGGTGAAGACGATCTCGCGCGATGAAGCTCCGAGGACGGCCGCGATCGACTCCCTGGCGGCATCGACGGCATCTTTCGCCTCCCAGCCGAACACGTGACTGGTACTCGACGCGTTGCCGAACTTGTCGCCGAAGAACGGCCACATCGCCTCGGCCACGCGCGGGTCGACACGCGTCGTGGCCTGATTATCCATGTAGATTGGGGTTGGCACCGAACAACGCCTCCAAACAAATCCGAGACCAGCTTTCGAACTTCTCCCGATCCCTCAACAAAGATGCCACCGGTTCGAAACCCGCGTCAATAATCTCGTCTTCGCGAGATCGTACGTCGGGCGACTCTACGTCGAACAGGTGCACCACGCCCAGGTGTACCTGGCCCACCTCCGTCTCGTCGTCGTTGATCAACCCGACGCAGCGCTGCTGGTACTTGGTGTCGATGCTGACTTCCTCGGCGAGTTCGCGGCGCATGCCTTCGTCATAAGGGCTGACCTCGGCGGCGTCATCCGCCGAGATGTGGCCGCCGATCCCGACACTGCGTCGGCTGTGCAAACGCTGCTCACCCTGCCCTGTCCCGCGGGTGTACTGGAACAGCCGCGGCTGTCCCGCGGCATCGGTGTGGCGAAAGATTACGTACGGGATCAACTGTTTGAAGCTCGGATCCCGCTCCATGTCGCCGCGCGGTCGGTAACTGGTGTGCGCGGGGCTTAGCAGACCTGCCAGGTATCGGTCGACTTCGGCCGAAAAGCCCTGGAAATAGCCGAGGCGGTGAAACAACTCCGTGGGCACCACCAAGACCCGCTCGGTGTGGACGAGGGACATAAGACTTCCTTCCTCAGAAACGAAGAACACCGGTACTGCCTGCCAATATACGGGCTACCGCCGGAGTTGACGAGGTGCGGCATGCTGTAGGTCAGGCTTTCCAGCCTGACATGCGGGCCGAGAGACGTCAGGCTGGAAAGCCTGACCTACCTACAGAATCAGCATGGCATCGCCGTAACTGTAGAACCGATACTCTTCCCGGATCGCTTCGGCGTAGGCACGTCGAAGCAGGGCGTCGCCTCCCAACGTGCGCACCAGCACCAGCAGCGTGCTCTTGGGCAAATGAAAATTCGTCAGCAGGGCATCGACCGCGTGAAATTGATAGGGCGGACGAATAAACAGGTCCGTCTCGCCCTGCCACGGTCGCAGTTGCCCGCCAGCAGACGCGGTCTCCAGCGTGCGGACGACGGTCGTGCCTACGGCCACGACCCGGCCGCCCGTCTCGCGCACGTGGTGCAGGTGGTCCACGGTCTCCGCCGAGATGTGCGCCCACTCTGCGTGCATCGGGTGCTCGCTCAGGTGCTCGGTCGTGATGGGGCGAAAGGTCCCCAATCCCACGTGCAGGGTGATCCGGCTGCAGTTCACGCCGCGATCTGCCAATCGCTGGAGCAGTTCGGACGTGAAGTGCAGACCCGCCGTGGGCGCCGCGATCGCTCCGGGATGCTTCGCAAAAACGGTTTGATAGTTTGTGCAATCTGCATCGACCATGTTCCCATTGCGAATATACGGTGGCAGCGGTACTCGCCCCACGCGGTCCAGCAGATCCAACGTGGGCTCGTCCACTTCCGGCCGCACCGCCCACACGCCACCGTCCAGCTTCGCCAGGACGAGCAGGCGGCAGGCTTCTCGACCGTCGCGATCCTGCAACGTGATGGTTTCGCCAGCCGCGAGTTTGCCTCGCGTCTTGGCCAGGACTTTCCAATGACCCTGTGCGTCGGCCGTCAAGAACAGACCTGACCAGCGTCCGCCCGTTCGTGTGCGGCGACCGGCCAGTCGTGCCGGAATTACACGGGTATCGTTCAGCACCAGGCAGTCACCGCGATTCAAGATCTCCGGCAGATCTCGCACGTAAGCGTGGTCGAGTGACGCTTCTTGTCGGCGGACGACCAGCAGCCGCGCATCCGACCGCCGTAGCAGCGGCCGCTGAGCAATCAATTCCCGAGGCAAGGCGTAATCGTATTGATCGAGTTCGGACATGAAGGATCTCTCTTGGGTGTTGTCGAGGATGCGTGGGACGGTTTGAAGAACTGGAATTGGGAGGGCGACGCTCCCGCGGAGCCACGGGCCGTCCTTGACGGCCCACTTCGGCTCGGCAGGAGCCTCGCCCTCCCGGAGCCTCGCCCTCCCAGTCCCTTGGCGACCAAGGATTCAATAACTCATTCACATCCCTCCGCTGGCAGCGGCTCCAGGGAGCTGTGGGCCAGCAGAAAACTTTTGGGGACGTCGCCCTCGAAGAACTGGACTCGGACCATCCGCTTCTGTCCTGTCCCGCTGGCCGCGACGATCGTGCCGCAGCCGTATTCGGGATGCATCACCACCACGCCGGGTTGAAATATAGCGGCTGGGGCGGGGGACTTGGGCGTCTGATCGACGTCGTCCCACCGTTCTGCGGCGGTCGGGAGTTTAGCCCGTCGGCGGGCCGGCGCCGCCGGGGCCTCTTGCACGAATTCGTCATCCGACCAGACCTCGGCGGACGGCTGATCCTTCCCGTATCGCCCGGAGTCCAGCGACTCTTCGTCGTCGAAGTCCTGGGACGCCGACTCACAGATCCGGATTTCTTCCCGCGGCAGCTCGATCAAGAACTGGCTGGGCACAGCCCCGCGACGTTCGCCGCGGAAGGACCGATACTGGGCCAGGCTGAGCTGCAACTCCTGCTTCGCGCGAGTCATGCCCACGAACAGCAGCCGCCGCTCCTCCTCCAGTTTCTCGGCGTCCTCGTGGCTTCGTTCGTGCGGCAACAAGCCCTCTTCCACCGCCACCAGGAAGACGACCGGAAACTCCAATCCCTTGGCTGCATGCAAGGTCATCAGCGTGACGCGATCGAGGTCCGGTTCGAAGGCATCCGTGTCGGAGGCAAGCGAGGCCTGCTCTAAGAACCGTTCCAGGCAATGGTCTTCCGCCGAGGACTGCCGGTCGAACTCCTCCGCAGCTGTCAGCAACTCCTGGATGTTATCCAGCCGGTCCCGATCTTCCTCGGCAGTGGAGCTGGCCAGCCAATCGCGATAGCCGGATTCATGGATCGCGCAGTCCAGCACCTGCCACAGAGATCCACTGGCCTTGGCGGCCATCCGGTCATACAGGGCCACGAACTTGGCGACCAGGGTGACGGTGCGTTTCGAGATCGACTCGATCCGCCCACTTTCCCGCGCCGCATCCAACAGCGACAGCCGCTGTAGCCGGGCGTGTTGGGTCAGCCGGTCGATCGTTTTCTGGCCGATGCCGCGCGTGGGCGTATTGACGATGCGCAGGAACGCCACATCGTCCTGCGGGTTGTTCAGCAGGTGCAGATACGCCAACACGTCCTTGATTTCTCGCCGCTGGTAAAACTCCAGGCCGTTGATGATCTGGTAGGGGATACTCAGCGCCCGCAAGGCATGTTCGAACTGGCGCGACAGGACGTTGACGCGGTAGAAGATGGCGAAATCGCAAGCTCGCCGACGACCGGCTTGGGTCTCGTCGGCAATCTGCCGGACAATGCTCAGCGCTTCTTCGCGTTCCGTGGCGTAAAACATCAGACGCACCGGAACCCCTTCCGCGTGCTCGGTGTACAATCGTTTGGCTTTGCGCCGCACGTTGTGCGAGATCAGGTGATCGGCGACCCGCAGGATATTGGGCGTGCTGCGGTAATTCTGCTCCAACCGGACCACCTTGACCTGCGGGAAGTCCTTCTCAAACTCCAGAATGTTGCTCAGATTGGCGCCGCGCCAGCCGTAAATCGACTGATCGGGATCGCCGGTGGCGGCCAAGTTCGGAAAATCGATCGACAGCGCCCGCACGATCGCGTACTGGGCCAGATTCGTGTCCTGGTATTCGTCCACCAGAAGGTATCGGTAACGGGCGTCGAGATCGCTCCGCAGTTCTGGGTTCTGCCGGAGCAGGACGGCCACATGCAACAACAGGTCGTCGAAATCGACGGCATTCGATTCGACCAAGCGTTTCTGGTAGGCCGGGTAGATCCGCTGGACGAGCGATCCCGTGGCGTGTCCCGATCGAGGCGCGTATTCTTCGGCAGTGATCAGGTTGTTCTTCGCCCAACTGATGGCTTTCGCCACGGTGTCCGGCGTGGTGTGGGTCAAGACGACGCCGCTTTCCTGGATGGCCTGCTGGAGCGCCTTGCGGCTATCGTCCGTGTCGTAGATGGAGTAGTTCTCGTGCAGGCCTGCCAGCGGCGCGTGTTGCCGCAGCAGCCGCGCACAGAACCCATGAAACGTGCCCAGCCACACCCCGTGGGTGCCAGTCAGACGGTGAACCCGTTGCCGCATTTCGTCGGCGGCTTTGTTGGTGAAAGTCAAGGCTAACACTTGCCGAGGCGGGATGCCTTGCTGCAGGAGATTCGCGATGCGATGCGTCACCACCCGCGTCTTGCCAGTGCCGGGGCCGGCCAGAATCAACAGCGGACCGTCGACATGCGCGACCGCCTCCCGCTGTGCTGGTGTCAGAGATGCGAACACGTCCGTATCTGGCATGCCCAACCTTAACGCATCGATCAAGTGCAAATGTTCCAAGCCACGCCGAACCAGTCGCATTGTACTGCACGGCCGGATGCCGACAACGCCCGTGGGCGGCCTTGATCATAAGGTTGCGCATGGCTGTTGGTGCTGGCCACGAGCCGGGTGGCTGGCGGCTGAGCCTAAGCGAAGCCCCAGTACCCGGTTTCTGGGGCATCGCTGCACTCTGCCGCCAGCCACCCTGACCCCCTGCTGCTAGCGTTTTGCGCCACCTTATGATCAAGGCCCGATCAATCCCCGCCGGTGCCTTCGCAGACAATCGGCTCTGCCTGGTTTGCCTGCTTTGCATTGACACTCGGAATCGAGGCGCCTATGATCGCGGGATAATTGCCAGCCCGTTGTGAGAAGGAACGATGTCTTTACAAACCGGTTTTGAACACATTGTGCGCGAGGGCGAGCTGCTAGCTCCCTACACTTGGCTCCGTCTAGGCGGTGCGGCGGAGTACTTTGCAGAACCGACCACGGCCGAAGAATTGCAGGAACTTGTCCGCCGCTGCCATCAGGACGATCGGCCGGTGCGTCTGCTGGGGGGCGGTTCGAATCTGCTGGTCCGAGACGCGGGCGTGTCGGGATTGGTGATTCACCTTTCGGCGGCCCCCTTCTGCGCCGTGACGGTGCGTAACGGCCAACTGGTGTCCGGGGGTGGAGCCAAATTGGCACATCTGATCGCTACCTCCGTGCGTGAGGGTTGGACTGGCCTGGAACAACTGGTGGGCATCCCAGGAACGGTTGGCGGTGCGCTGCACAGCAACGTCAGCAGCCACGGCAGCGACATCGGCCAGTGCACCCGCTCGGCCACGGTGATGACGCACTCCGGCGAAATCCTCTGCCGCAGCCGCGAGGACCTGTTCTTTGCGTATCGGGAGAGTAGCCTGGACGAATTGGTGATTTTGGAAGCCGAATTTGCCCTGGAGGAAACCGGCCCGCAGGAATTGACCAAGCGGATGCAGAAGCTGTGGATCATCAACAAAGCGGCCCAGCCGCTCCGCAATCAAAACAGTGCCATGCTCTTCAAGGACCCGGGCGGCGTCAGTGCGGCCAGTCTGATCGAGCAGGCCGGTCTCAAGAACGCCCGCGTCGGCGCCGCCGAACTCAGTGACCGCAATGCCAACTTCGTCGTCTCCCAATCGGGCGTCTCCAGCCGGGATGTGGTGGAGTTGATCGAACACCTGCGTGACAAAATCGCCGAACGCTTGGGAGTCGAGTTGGAGACGGCGATCGACATTTGGTGAGAGCTTGCCTAAGGCCATGTAGCATGGCTCTCCAGAGCCGTGTGTTTCGGCAGCGCGGCGATCGACATCTGGTGAGAGCTAGCCTAAGGCCAGCATGGAGGCTGGTGCGATGAACGCAGCAAAACGCAAACGTGATCCCCATCCCTTGGCCGGATTTGTGGCCAAGTTCTTTCCGTTCCTCCAGGGGGGCTGGCGACCGGCGATTGTCGGTTGCGTACTGGCCGGTCTGTTTCTGGGCGGAGTTCTGGTCGCTTGGCATCAGTGGGGCGACCAGATCACGGCGAGCGAAGAGTATTTCGTACTGCCGGAGCAAATCGAAGTCACGGCCGCGCCGAAGTGGGTCCAGGCAGACGTCAAGGCGGAGGTGCTGCGCGACGGTGGCCTGACACGACTTTCCTTGCTGGATAAGCAGCTGACCATCAAGGTCGCTCAAGCCTTTTCGGGGCACCACTGGGTGGAAAAGGTGATTCGAGTCAGCAAGCACCAGCCACCGCGGCTGGTGGTCGAGTTGATATACCGCCGGCCTGTGGGGATGGTCGAGGTCGTGCTCCAAAGCCAGCCGGGGCTGCTACCCGTCGATGCCAGCGGCGTGCTGCTGCCGCCGTCCGATTTCTCGGCGGATCAGGCCCACGAGTACCTGCGCATCGCCGTCCCCAACACGACTCCAGCCGGTGCCGTGGGGGCAGCGTGGGGCGATCCTTGTGTGGTGGGCGCCGCTCGCATCGCGTCACTGCTGCAGGATTCCTGGAAGACGCTGGGCCTCCACCACATCCTGGCCAACCGGCCCGATTCGTCGGTCAAGCCGCCCCAACCGCTCGACGGGCCGACCTACGAGCTGTTCACACGAAGCGGCACGCGAATCCTATGGGGGCCGGCGCCGGCCGCCGGCAACGCGGTCGAGATGACCAATGCTCTGAAGAAGGTCTCCCGCCTGCTCGCCCACGCTAAGACCAACAACGGCAGCCTGGACACCGGTCGGCCATCGGCCGTCATCGATCTGCGTCCCAAAGAAGAAGAATTGCGGACAGCCAAACGGCAGGCAACACCGCCAGGACGTTGAGTGTCAGCGCTGGGGTTCAGGCACTCGCTGCTGTTCCGCCGCGCGATCCTCCATCTGGTCCTTTAGCTCCTGACGAATGACCGCCATGTCCAAGGGCGCTTCAATTCCTATGCGCACGCCGTTAC
>JAPLNJ010000981.1 GCA_026692885.1 Planctomycetota bacterium
GGAAAGATGGCCAGGTGATGATACACGCTCGGCGCATAGATCTCGACCTGCTCCAGATAGTGGGCCAACTCTGACACCCGCGTGTCGGCCGAGCGGCGGAAAGAGTCCTCCTGACCGACCGCGACTGCCAGCGGCAGCAGGGCTGCCAGCCCGCAGGCCAGGTCCAGACAATTCGTGCTGCGTTTCATTGCGCTGTACCTCCTGTCAGCGACGGTGTTCAGAACAACGGGCCCCGACGACCCATCGCGGCTGCCTAGACTCGGTCAGGTAAGGCTCCTGTCGAGCTGCTTGGGAGTACGGCTCACCGCCCCAGTCGCTTGACGAACTCGGACGCACACCAAGGCTCTCAGCGTATCGCAATCCTTCCAACTCAGCCACTAGCACCAAACGATTTCTTCACCCGTAGAGGACGTGCGTGCGATGCGAGCATCTTTGTGGGCTGCCCCGCTTGCACAGTTGAACGTGCGGATCTAACCTGACAGGTTGTGATTGCGGCTGAACCCTGAGTTGGAACATCATGCTGTTGTCGTTTCAGTCAGCTCGCCAATTTTTCTGTGCCCATTCGCTCACGGGCTGTGCAGCGCTGCACACCGGTTGCCGTCCACAGCACGCGGGTCGCTGTGACCAAGTCGGCACGATGTTTGCCGGATTAGGCCCACCGAAAAATCGTGCGGGTGAACCATTGTGCCTGTTTGAAAAGGGGTAAACTATGGACAGTTTTAACGCCAGTGAACTGAAGAAGTTAACCACCAGCCAAGAAGGACCGTGCGTATCGATCACCATGCCGACCCATGCCGCGGGTGTCGACGACCCCCAGGATTTGTTGCGGCTGAAGAATTTGGTGGGAGAAGCCGAACGGAAGCTCACCGAGCGCGGGATGCGCGGCCCCGACGCGAAAAAATTGCTCGATCCGGTGCGCAGCCTGCCCGCAGATTCCGGCTTCTGGGACAAACGCAGCCAGGGGTTGGCGGTGTTTGTGGCCAACGGTTTCCTGCAGCACTTTCGCCTGCCACTGCACTTGGAGGAGTCGGTAGTCGTCAACCGGCGTTTCCAGGTGAAATCGTTGCTGCCCCTGGTCGGTGCGAATGATCGGTTTTTTGTGCTGGCGCTCAGTCAGAAGCAGGTGCGTTTCCTGGAAGGCGGGCAGTTCAGCATCAAAGCGGTGACGGTGGACGGGCTGCCGCGCGACATGGAACACGCCTTGAACTACGACGCCGGAGATCGTGGCCACCCGGCCAACCCCGCGGGACGAGGCGATCCGGGGAAAGGCGGCGTGCCCCACGGGCAAGGCGCGGAGCGTGACACTTCCAAGGAAGACCTCGCCCACTACTTCCGCCTGATCGACGCGGTGCTGCATCCCGTGCTCCGTGACCAACGAGCTCCCCTGGTGTTGGCTGGGGTACAGTACCTATTGCCGATCTACCGGGAAGTCTCCAGCTATGCACACCTCGCCGAGGCCGAGTTGCCAGGCAATCCGGACCACCTCAACGAACAGCAGTTGCACGACCGAGCTTGGCCGCTAGTCAAGCCGCACGTCGAAAAGGCCAAACTGGATGCGGGGGCCAAGTATCGGCACCTCGTCGGCACGGGGAAGACCTCCGCTGACATTCGCGAGATCCTCCCGGCCACCGTGAGTGGTCAGGTGGAGTCGCTGTTTGTGGATCATGCAGCGCACGTCTGGGGGACGTTCGATCCAGCCACTGGCGAAATTCAGGTGCACGCGGAGGAACAGCCAGGAGATGACGACCTGCTGGATTTCGCTGCCGTGCAAACGCTGCTCAGCCGCGGGTCCGTGTTTGCCGTACCGCGCAACGATTCTCCCGCACCACCCATTGCGGCCGTGTTTCGGTACTAGGACGTGGGAAGCAGTCCGTGCGCGCGCAGCAGCTGGTCCGACCAGGCGGCTTGTGCGGATGTCAACGGCGGAACGGGAGTGACCGCCCGGTACGGCGAGAGTCGGCGGTAGGGGCCGGTGTCGTAGGCGCGATCGAACACGGCCTGCAAGTCCACCAACACGTCGGCGTCTCCCGCTAACAGGGGCACGGCGATCCGCGGCAGACACTGCGCCATCCGAATGGGATAGACGTGGAAGTTTACGGGATCGCTGAACCGGTGCAAGCAGACATGATAGTCGAAGGCCCCCGCCAGCCGACGGGCTCGCCCCAACGGCACCGCGGTCGTGTGCTCGCCACCGCGTAGCAAGTCCACTTCGAGCAGGTGGACTTCACTGTGCAGGAGTTCCCGCTGCTTGCGCCGGTAAAGCTCGCGACCGTCCATGCCGCCGATCTTGTTGCTCAGACTCAGGAACTCCACGGCGGTCACCAGCCGGCGCCCGCCTCGCAACGAGTAGACTTCCACAAACGATTCGAGCATCTCGTCGCTGATCGCCGGAATGATGACCGGCTCGGCCGCCACCTCCGTGGCGACTCCCCCGCCATCCCCCGCCGTCGCTTGCAGGCCTTCCCACGTCAGCACATTGACGTCCGGTTCGATGGTTCGCCCGCTTTCCTCAATCCAAACGCGAGTCCCTATATCGGAGTAGTAACCGTCTGGCAGTTGGAGTTGCAAAGCCTCGCCAAAGTACACGCTGAGGCGTTCGTGCAGCCCCGGGAAAAACTCTGGGTGCTCCAAGTACGGATCCATGCCAGGAAATGGTGAAGGCATGAGTTCTCCTCCCGTGGTCAACCAGCGCCACTCTGGCAAGTCACCAGCCGCTTCTCACCCAACGCCGTTAAGCATCTCGGTGCAGGAAAGACCGGCACGCACGTCGTAGCCGAAGTCGCCAGACTTCGGGGATTCACGCCAAACACCCGAATTCTGGCGAATTCGGCTACCAAAGTCCTTAACGGCGTTGCCCCCCACCCTCTCCCCGGAGTACCGGGGCGAGGGAGTTGCTTTCCCGCCGTGCCTTAGTTCGTGCCCGCTTCGCCCGCGGCCGCAGGGGCGGTCAGCGTCCGTTGGCCGAGTTGGTCGTCGATCATCAACAGGCCCGGGCCGTTGTCGCCGACCAGCTTCAGCCGCTGGACGATCCGCTGCGCGTTCGCTTCTTCCTCCACCTGCTCGTTCACAAACCACTGCAGGAACGTGTTGGCGGCGTGATCGGCTTCCTTGACGGCCAAGTTCACCAGGACGTTGATCTTGCTGCTGATCAGGAGTTCGTGCTCGTACGCTTCCTGGAAGGCTGCCAGTGGGCTATCCCACTCAAACTTTGGCGTGTCGATCTGGTGCAGCACGACCCGACCCCCACGATTGTTGATGAAATCGATAAACTTCAGGCCGTGCAGCCGTTCTTCCTCAGTCTGGATCCGCATCCAGTTCGCCATCCCCTCGAGATTCTTGGCGATGAAGTAGTTGGCCATCGACAGATAGAGGTACGAGGAATAGAGTTCGGCGTTCAGCTGTTCGAGAAACGCGGCTTCCATCTTCTTGTTCATCTTGGCACCTTTCCTGGTTGTGTCCTTCACGTTCAGCAACAGCGAGGGCGTATAAGAATGTGTATGCGAGACGGGCGGGAATGGCAAGGGGACGTAGGGGTCTGGCACAGTCTAACAAATTGGCAAGGGACGCCTTGGGGGTAGGGCACGGCGGCTGTCCGTTGCGTCCTTTCGGTTTGCGTGTCGCGTGGCTATCATGGCGTCGTGAGAGGGCTCGACTGCAGCGTAGCCAGAAGCAAACGAGGACCATCCATGAACCAGGAAGACACGGTTGTTAGAACGACCCTTCGCATCCCAGGCAATTGGTCGCATCCGAGAGAACTTATCGAGCGGATACCGGCCGGCTTTCGCTTGACGCCCGAAGGACTGTTCTTGCCGGACCTTACCGAGATCGAGTTTACGCCGATGCCGCCGGACGATCAGTTTGCGCACATCTTTAGGTCTTCGTGTCGGCAGTCGGCTGCGGACGACGAACTGGAGATCCTCGACAGCTACACAGTGAATGTTGTACTGACGGGTCCCGGCGGTTCTATGACGGCGGCGTTGACAATGATGCGAGCCGGTGCAGCCATCGTGCAGGCGGGCGGGGCGGGTGTGTTCATCGACAACAGCGCCGTTGCTCATGGCGGCCGAAAGTGGATCGAGATGACCGAAGCTGGCGACCCCGACGCCCTGAGCTTCGCCTTTGTCAGCATTGTCCGCGGCCGGCAGGAAGTGTGGACGATGGGGATGCACGTGATGGGCCTGCCGGACGTCGTGATGAAATGTTCGGACGTCGGCGCCGAGGGCGATGCAATCATCGACGTTGTCCGCTACCTCTGCTGCGGTGGCAAACCGATCGGCGAGGGGCACGTACTGGCCGACGAAGACGGTCCGCGCTTTCGAGCCGTGGCGACAGGCAGCCACAAGTTGGATGCCGGAAGCCCGATGCATAATCCGTTTGGACGTTTGAAGCTGGTAAGCATGAAGGATATCGCCGAAAGCAATTGAACGATCAGCTCGTCGCTGCGACCCACCTTCGTCGTTGCGGCAAGAATTCACGACCGACCGCGGCCAGTTCGGGTTTGAAATCCCGATCCGCCTCCTGAGCGGATACCAACGGGCCGGCCTGAATACCGAGGACGGCCAAGGCCGGCCAGCAGCGGAACCGATCGATTCGCATGGTTCTTCTCCGAAAGGCGTGCCGGGGCTGCCCTAGGAAGTTCCTGGTGCACTTCCTGAGGCTGCCGCGAGGACAATTCATCGTAGCAACGTAGGCCAAAATAGCTTACCGAATTTCGACGCGACGACGACCCCGGATTGACGAGCGAGACCGGGAATTCATTTCGGCCCACGTTGCTACCCTAATGAGCTACTTAGCCGGAAGAGGGCCACTTGACAAAACAGCACGTTGCCACGCCGACCCGCCTAATTCGGGGCGGCGGCCTCAATCACGGGGAACGTCACTCGAACCACGGTCCCCTGACCCGGCTCGCTGGTGATACTCCATTCCCCGTCGAGAAGCCTTGACCGTTCCCGAATTCCCTCCAGCCCGAAGCGATCTTCCTGAACAGTGCCCTTGTCAAAACCGAGCCCCCAGTCTTGGACCTCCAGCGTCACCTCGGCGCCTGCTTGCGTGAGCACCACACGGACCTTCTCGCTCTGGCTGTGTCGGCACGCATTGGTCAGGGCTTCCTGGGCGATACGGTACAAGGAGTTCTCCAGTGTCGGCTCCAACCTCTCGAACTGGACATCCTGCTGGTATTCGATTTCCGGTGCCCCTGGTACCAACCGCAGTTGCGCTGCCACGTCGGCAATCGCTTCAATCAGACCGAACCTATCCAACACGGGCGTCCTGAGCTGGTTCATCACCCTGCGGAGTTCCGCCGATGCCTGAGTCAACGCTTCCATTCCGTCACGATGGGCCTCCGCCGCTTTCGACTTCCGACCCTTGGGAGGCCGCTGTGATTCAAATAGCATCTTGGCCCCTAGAAGCTGCTGAGCCACCCCGTCGTGAAGTTCGTAGGTTGTCAGGCGACGTTCATAGTCGTTGGCGATAACCATCCGACGAAGTGCCTGCTGTTCGGCTTTCAGTTGTTCCTCAGCCTGCTTACGCTCGGTCACGTCACGAAACAGTGCCAGCAAACAAGGCCGTTGGTCGTAAGAAATCTGATGGCCCGTAATGTCGGCAAAGAAGATCCTGCCATCCTTCTTGAGAACCGGACGGTCTCGGTTGATGGAGACTCGACCGTCGGCAGCGGCCTGGAATCGCTGTAAGTCATTGGGCACCTCCTCGGCTGGGTGGATGTCCTTGATCGATGCCGCCAGCAACTCTTCTTCTGAGTACCCGAGCATCTGGCAGAGGGAAACGTTCACTCGCACAAACCGCTTGGTTTCGATGTCTGTGATCAGCAAGCCCTCGATCATCCCGCCATAGATCGTTTCCAGCTGGGCGAGGGTTTGATGCATTGCCTGCTCCGCCCGCTTGCGTTCGGAAATGTCCCGGCAAAGCGAAAGCACACGTTTCCCCTGGCTAGTATTCACGACGCTGGCGTTTACCTCGATGGGGGTGACCGTGCCATCGCCACGAACGTAATCCACCTCAAACTGTCGGATCTTGCCCTGTCGTAGACATCGCTGAACCGCTTCTGCATTTCGCTTGGCGTCATGCGGTGCCGTCCATTCCACCACCGATCTCCCAAGAATTGCTTGCAGAGTATCATGCCCGACGATGCGGACGTACTCGGCATTGGCATCCGCTACCCGCCCCTGCTCGTCGAGAATCAGGAAGCCGGTATCGGTAGTCTCGACAAGGTGTCGATACTTTTCCTCGCTTTCAGCCAGCGCCGCTTCGGCTTGCCTGCGCTCCGTAACATCACGGAAGAAGCCGATCAAGCAATGGCGTCCGTGGTACGCAATTTGATTGGCGGTGATGTCCGCATGAAAAACGCTGCCATCCCTGCGCAGCACCGGCAGATTATCGACCTGCAGGATGCGCCCCTCCGCCAGCGATTGAAACGCCTCCAATACCTTCGGCACCGCTTCCTGGGGATGAATGTTCCGCACTGACATCGAGAGGAATTGCTCTGGCGAGTAGCCGAGCATCTGGCCAGCGGCCCGATTGGCCTTGACGAAGCATTTCGTCTCGATATCCGCCATCAAGATCCCATCGACCATGCCGTGGTAGATCGTCCAAAGTTCCTCGAAGCTCTCACGCAACGCCTCTTCGGATCGCTTGCGATCCGTTATATCCTGGACAATTCCAGTCATACGCCGTGGACTATCGCCCTGGTGGGAGCGGTGGCGGCCAGCCGCCCAAATCCACCGGACTTGTCCGTCGCTGCGGCGAATCCGGCACTCGAAACGCCAATCTCCCTGGGAATCAACGGCCTGCCGGAATAGGTCGTCCACCGCTTCTCGATCCTCCGGCAACACATGCTCCAGGAACGTCTCGTAGGTCCACGTGGGCAGGCGCGACTCGTAGCCAAACAGTCGGTCGTGCTGGAGTGAACGATGGGCCGTGTGGTCCACTAGATCCAAGTCCCACGCTCCGGCCCCGCTGACTTCCAGGGCGAAGCTCAGGCGAGCCTCGCTGTCTCGCAGTGCCTCCTCTGCCTGCCTACGCTCGGTAATATCGGTGGCGGCGATCAGCATCTGCTGGCAAGTGCCATCCTGCTCAATCAAGGGTGTTTTGACTGCTGTGAACCAGTGGGTGTGCCCGTTTGCAGCCGTCACCGGAAGGTCAGGGACAGAAAGTGGTTGTTGGTTCTGGATTACACGTAGGTCAGTCTCGTTGTGCGAGATCTGCTCGGCAATGACCAAGGCATCGGTGGCTGGGTCTTGGTGCAAGAGCAATTCGCAGTCGGTCTTGCCCACCATGTCCTGAACCGTGGAGCCGAAGAAGCGTGCGGCGGCCCTGTTGCCCAGCACGTAACGCCCCTCTTGGTCTTTTACCAAGATGATGTCCGGCGTAGTATCAATGATCTGCCGCAAGAATGTCCGCTCCTCGGCAAGCACTTCCTCGGCACATTTGCGTCCGCTGGCTTCACTTCGCAGTTGTCGGTTGGCCAACTGGGCTTCCTGTTCGGCAACCCGCCGACGCAGTGCCTCGTTCTCGGCAATCAATTGATCCCTGGTCTTGTCCTGGTCGTTCATGACTCACCTGCTCGCTCGCTTCCGCACCTCGCAGCCCCGCGGTGGGGCGCTACGACAATCTTACCGATTACGGGAGGCCACGATACCACACGTCGGGCTCAGGTGGGAGGGCTTGCCAAGCCACGGATTCATGTTCCGATGGCCTGGCGGGCTTGTACCGACAGAAGCTCGCCCAGAATCCCCTGAGCGGATGCGCCTTCGTCTTTCGCAACCGCAAGGGAACGTTCTGGTCTACGACGGCCAAGGCTTGAGAGCAGTCCCGCCAACTCCTAACACCGCGGCGCCTCACCGAGTTCTCCCGACTCGTCGGCTGCCCGCCGCCGGATGGCGGCGGGCCGCCGGCAAGTCGGGCTGGTCGGAGATGGGGCTCCGGGTTAGGCACAGGGCGGGAACACTCCCACCGACTTACGTCGGGAGCTTCTCGGGGGCGATCACGACCCTGCGAGTATTTCGCAACGTTATGATCAAGGCCGCAGCCTGCAAACCTCCTGGTTCTTGTTGAGTCCCCTGACGGTCGCTGGACGATCTGGGGCGAGAACTCCATAATAGGCGGTTCCGTGGTGTCGGGATGGCTTCAATCGGGTTATCGTAGGGAGTCTGCAATGATGGTAAGACCAACGTCTGGTGTGCGTCTGGTGTGGGTGCTCGGATGCGTGGTTTGGCTGGCAACCGGATGTCAACCGAAGGCACCGGCGAGCGAACCTCAGCCCAAACAAAGTGCGACCAAGATGAATCTCAAAGAAGCTCCTTTTGGCAAGACCCCCGCAGGCGTCGCAGTGACTGTGTACACCTGCACGAACGCGAATGGATTGGTCATCAAACTGATCAACTACGGTGCGATCTTCACTGCCGTGGAAATCCCCGACCGTGAAGGCAAGCTGGCCAACGTCACCCTGGGCTTCCCCAGCCTGGCAGGCTACCAGGACAAGAGTCCCTACTTCGGTGCGACGATCGGACGCTACGGCAACCGTATCGCAAAGGGGAAGTTCACGCTGGACGGTCAGCAGTACACGCTGGCGACCAACAACGGCGTGAATCATCTGCACGGTGGAGTCGTCGGCTTCAATAAGGTGCTCTGGAATGCCGAACCGGTGAAAACGGACAAGGCCGTGGGCGTGAAGTTCACCTACCTAAGCAAGGACGGCGAGGAGGGCTACCCAGGCAACTTGAACGTGACGGTCGTTTACACGCTGACCAACGACAACGAAATCGTCATGGACTACACGGCGACCACGGACAAGGCCACGCCAGTGAACCTGACCAACCACAACTATTGGAACTTGGCCGGCCACGGGACGATTCGCGATCACGAACTGACGCTTTCCGCCGACAAGTACCTGCCGGTCGACGAGACGTTGATTCCCACCGGGGAACTGGCGGACGTGCAGGCTACGCCGTTTGACTTCAACACGCCGGTGAAAATTGGCGCGAGGCTCGACCAAGTCCAAGGCGAACCGATCGGCTACGATCACTGCTATGTGTTGCGAGGTGCCGCGGGCAAACTGAAGTTGGCCGCCCGCCTGAAAGACGCGAAGAGCGGTCGCGTGATGGAGATCCGCACGACGGAGCCCGGAATTCAGTTCTACAGCGGCAACTTCCTGGATGGTAAGCCGGAGAACGGTGGCTACCAGCAGTACGAGGGCTTCTGCCTGGAAACCCAACACTTCCCGGACTCGCCCAACCAGCCGAAATTCCCGTCCGTCATGGTGAAGCCGGGCGAAACCTATCGGCACACCACCGTGCACAAATTCCTGGTCGAGTAGCGAGCTGCGGAGCAGAAGCCTCGTCCTCCCGCCCAACGCCGTTAAGCATTTTGGTAGCCGAATTCGCCAGAATTCGGGTGTTTGGCGTGAATCCGCGAAGTCTGGCGACTTCGGCTACGACGTATGTGCCGGTTTTTGACCGCGTCAAAATCCTTAACGGCGTTGCCTCCCGCCCCGTTCTTTCACCCAAGATTGCCGTCCCATGACAAACCGCGTGATCGATCTGCGTAGTGACACCGTCACAAAACCCTCGCCCGACATGCGCGTGGCCATGGCCCAGGCCGACGTCGGTGACGACGTCATCGACCTTGATCCGACCGTCGAGCGGCTGCAAAACTTGTGCGCGGAGATGCTGGGCAAAGAGGCCGCCATCTACATGCCGTCCGGCAGTATGACAAATCAGATCGCGATCCGTCTGCACTGCGTGCCCGGCGACGAATTCATCTGCGAGACGAATTGCCATATTTACAACTACGAACAGGCGGCCTTCGCGCAACTAAGCGGCCTGGCGACGCGTACGGTCGAAGGCGAGTTCGGGGTGCTGCACGTCGATCAATTGCGGGAACTGATCCGGCCGGACAACGACCACATGGTCCGCACCCGCTTGGTGACGCTGGAAAATACGCACAATCGTGGCGCCGGGCGCATCCAGCCCTATCAACACGTCGTGGACATCTGCCGTTGGGCCGCCGACAACGGACTGCGACGCCATCTGGACGGCGCACGCCTGTTCAACGCCGTGGTGGCCACCGGCATTCCGGCGGCCCAGTGGGCGCAGCACTTCGACACGGTCAGCGTCTGTTTCAGCAAAGGGCTGGGCGCGCCGGTCGGCTCCGCGTTGGCCGGTCCACGCGACTTGATTCGCTTGGCGCGCCGGCAGCGCAAGGTGTTTGGGGGTGGCATGCGGCAGTGCGGCATCATCGCCGCCGGAGCCCTGTATGCCCTGCAACACAACGTCGAGCGTTTGGCCGAAGATCACGTCCACGCCCAGATCCTGGCGCAAGCGATTCGTGAAGCCAACGGCTTGCGATTACAGTCAGACCAGATCGACACCAACATGGTCATCTTCGAAGTCGACCCGGCGCTAGGAACGGCCGCCGACTTCGCCGCCGCGTTGCAACAGCAAGGTGTGCTGGTGCTGCACACCAGCGCGACCCGGATTCGTGCGGTCACGCATCTGGACGTCCATGAGGCGGACGTGCGTCAGGCGGGCGAGATCACCCGGCGGGTGGCCGAGGAGCGCGTCCGGTGACGGCTGCCTGCGGACTGTCGTAACGCTACTCGGTTTGTGGGGTAGGCTGATGTATCCATCGAAATGCGGGTCCGCCGAACGGTTTCCGACGACGGCCGGAACGCGATTGATGTCGCGCAAGATAACGACGATCCGGCATGCGTCGCGGCGCACGCATCGATTGTCTGTCCCTTCACTTCGCCGGTTTCAGTTTGGCGGCGTCCAATTGCCGAAATGCTTTCTGGATGTCATCGGCAGGCGTGGAATAGACCAGTCTCCACCCCACGTCCTCCTTAGCAAACACGCTGAGCCAAACAGTTGGCCAGATATTGTCGGGTGTTTTCGCGTTTTGGCTCGGATTCTTGGTTTCGCCAACCTCCTAGGCGAGGGGGCCGATGATCTCGATTCGGTGGACCTTGTGAACGCTCTACTTCGGCCCTTCGCGCAGCGACTGGGCAAGTATACCGAGAAACACCTTCTCGTCCCCCACGAGTGCTTCCGGCTTCTGCGGATTGGGTTGGACGAGGATGTACCCCTTGTCCGAGACAACGCCGCTCAAGATCTCTACCCCCTTGTCGGCTGAGTCGGCGTTAGAGGCGAGGTTCATCCGCTCAATCGCCGCTCGAATCGCGTGTTCATCGCTGGAATCGCCCAGCTGCCGTGTGTGCCGCGCGGCTGGGCGCGAAGGTGCTGCTCGTGGAACCTGTGGCAAATGCCACTCACATTTGTAGGATTCACAGTAGTTCTTGGACTCGTCCTGTGGTTTTTCGGATTGCGTTGACCGCGCGTGATGGCAACCCGCACGATATTTCGCCACCGCTATAGGCGGAGCAGTGGAAAGCGCATAATCTCTTCGTCGGTGATCGACCGTATTGTTCTCCGTAGGAACCACGCCCATGAATGACGATCAGTTTCTGGCACGCATTATCAGCGACCCGCAAATCCTGGCTGGCAAACCGGTGATCAAGGGCACGCGACTGTCTGTGGACTACATCCTAAATCTCCTGGGGCACAGTTCGACCGTCGAGGAAATCCTGGATGAATACGGTGGCCTGGCACGCGAGGACATCCAGGCATGCCTGCTGTTCGCGTCGCGGGCGTTGGCACAGACGGAATTCATGCCACTCATGGCGGAGTCAGCGTAGATGCGATTCTCTCCGAGAAACAAGTGGAAACGGACGCGATGGCGGCGATGCTTGCCGCGCAGCTGTTTGGAGGAAACAAGAACGAAATTGACTTCTGGGTTAAGGCCGCCGTCGCGGGTCCTGGGCACGGGATTCCGTTCCAGGTTCCTTTGAAACCAGGGACCTATTTTGTTTCCGTTGAGTACCCGTTGGATTCCTTGATAATCGTCCCTGGTGCGGAACGCCAGGAACGCGCCCTTTTTTAAGTCTGCACCGCGGTGGACCTTGAGCACGGTGTCCTGCGCCGTGCAGGGCGCGGCCAGCCCCGTATCGGAGCCTTTCACGGGATTCACGTGCATCGCCTCGATCCGCTTCAGGTCCTTGTCGAAATTGAGAAAGGCGAAGAAGAAACGGTCCTTCGCGCTGGCCCCTGGCAGCTTCTTGAATTCGCCGCTGAGCTTCGAGGCTGCGGTCGGATCCACGGGGAAAGTCTCCGCGCTGTAGGTCAGTTGAGCACCTTTCAGCCCGAGAGATCCATCTTCATTCGTGACCAGACCAGCGTGCTCAGGCTCCGTTGCGCAGTCTGAGGAACAGATGGACGAGACAGGCAAGGTCCCAGCAAGGCAGGGCTGGCATTTCAGGCTGCCTTCCAGGACAATCTCGCGTAAGGGAAGGAAATCCTTACGCCTGGCAGGCCACCGCTGTGGGGTCGCGGTGGCGAGCGTGCAGCGAAAGGCCCCCGTGAACCGTCAGCGTAGTTTGCAGTCAAGGGAGAAACAGCCATGACGCGAGAGTCTCTGTTGTCCAACGAGGTGCAGCATCCGTCGCGCCGGAAGTTCTTGCAGTGGAGCGGGGCCGCCGCCGCGGGCACCGCCCTGGCGGGTGTGGCCATTCCGCCAGTGCATGCGGCAGAAGACAACACCATCCGCCTGGCCCTCATCGGCTGTGGCGGTCGCGGCACCGGAGCCGCAGTCAACGCCTTCGAGGCCACCGGCGGGCCGGTCAAACTGATCGCCATGGCCGACATCTTCGAGAAACGCCTGGAATCCTCGCTGACGAACCTCAACAAGCAGTTCGCCGACAAGGTCGACGTGCCCAAGGACCGCCAGTTCCTCGGCTTCGACGCCTACAAGCACGCCATCGACTGCCTCAAGCCGGGCGATGTGGCTCTGCTCTGCGGCTACGCCGGCTTCCGCCCGTACCAATTGGAATACGCCGTGCAGAAGGGCATCAACGTCTTCATGGAGAAGTCGTTCGCCAGCGATCCGGTCGGCGCGAGGAAGGTCATCGAGGCGGGCGAGGCCGCCGAGAAGAAGCAGCTCAAGATCGCCGCCGGCCTGATGTGCCGCCACTCGGTGAATCGTCAGGAACTGATCAAACGGATCCGCGACGGCGAACTGGGCCAGATCCAACTGATCCGCGCCTACCGCATGCACAGCGCCATCGCCATGGGACCGAAGCCGCCCGACGAGAAGGAACTGTTCTTTCAGATTCGCAACTTCGTGTACTTCTACTGGGTCTCCGGCGGCCTGTGGGCCGAGATGGACATCCACCAAATCGACGAAATCTGCTGGCTCAAGGACATGTGGCCAGTCACGGCTCACGGCATCGGCGGCCGCATCGCCAACAGCAGCGATTGCAGCCAGAACCTCGACAGCTACTCCGTCGAGTGGACCTTCCCCGATGGCACCAAGGCCTACGACGTGGTGCGGTACATTTCCCAATGTCACAACGAATTCGACACGTTCGTCCACGGCACCAAGTGCGCCGCCCAGTTCTCCGGTGAAGTCCACGCCGGCACGGTCCACACGTACAAGGACCAGCGCTGCGCGCCGGACAACATCGCCTGGAAAGCGCCCAAAGAACAGTACTCGCCCTGGCAGGCCGAGTGGAACGTGCTGTTGGACGCGATCCGCCAGGACAAGCCGCACAACGAGGCCAAGCGCGCGGCCATGACGAACATCGCCGACATGATGGGCCGAGCGGCCGTGAACTCGGGACAGATCATCACCTGGGACCAAGTGATGAACTCCAACTTCCAGTGGTGCCCCAACATCAACACCATGACTCCGGACAGCCCCCCGCCGGTCCAGGCCGACGCCCGTGGCCACTACCCCGTGCCGGTGCCCGGCGTCTGGAAGGAGGTCTAAATCGATGCCTCGGAGAACTACTGGCAGGGCGCCGGCGTCAGCGTGCGGCGTCTGACGTTGCGAATCGACGGCTTTGTTTCGTTGTCGGCTACCGCCCGAGGTGGTGAGTTGGTGACGAAATCGCTGGTGTTCGACGGCGGCAATCTGACGCTGAATGTGTCGACGTCCGGCGCGGGAAGCATTCAAGTCGAGATCCAGGACGCCGCGGGCCAACCCGTGCCCGGCTATGCCCTGGCCGACTGCCCGGAGGTCTTCGGCGACGAGTTGGCGCGCGTCGTACGGTGGCGCAAGGGAGGCGACGTGCGGGCGTTGTCCGGCAAGACAGTCCGGCTGCGGTTCGTGCTCAAGGATGCCGATCTGTACGCCTTCCAGTTCGTGCCCTACCAGCCAGACCCGGTCCGCCCCCAGCCTTGAGCGGCTGCCCCGGCCAATCGCATGCAAATGGAAAGCAAGATCCCAAAACCAATTGCCGACCTGCTTGCACGGCGGCAGAGTTTAAGCGATCATCTCTCCAAAGTCAGAAAGGTGGATGGCCTCGTCTTTATGACAAGCTAGAATTCGAATTGGAATAGACGAACGGATTCGCCGTTAGACTTCGACCCTGGTCCCAAGGAGAAACGTGTGGTTACAGTGACTTTGCCAGCACTCCATGAAGTCGGCGCGGATCGCCGCGAGCGATATTTCAGGGCTGCCGAGCGTATTCAACAGTGGTCTCGCGAGGATCACGAATACGACGAGCGAGTTGGACAACTCTTGAATGAGGAGTTAAAGGACTCAGCGCTTCGCTGTGAGAACCACGATGTACCTTCTGCTTGATACCGGTCTCCTCGGGCAATTGTGCCACCCGGGTAATGCCGCCAACAAGCGGGCATCGGATTGGGTCGAGGCCATCCTGAGGAGCGGTTCTGAGGATCGGGTTTTCCTGCCCGAAGTCTGTGACTACGAACTCCGCCGTAAATTGCTACATCTCATCCAAAAAGGCCAATCAACTCGACGCAGCGTCCAACGACTTAACGATCTCGGCGAGCTATTGGACTACTTACCACTCGACACGTCGACGATGCGAAAGGCCGCTGAGTTCTGGTGTGACTCGCGATCACGTGGAAATCCGACGGCTTCCAATGAAGCTCTCGATGGCGACGTAATTCTCGCCGCGCAGGCGGCAGCGGTCAGTGGCACCGTAGTCACGACGAATCGAAAGCATCTGGCGCAGTTTGTGCCTGCTTGTGATCGAACCGAGATACTTTGGGCCTACGCATTCGTGTGCATTCGCGGTCCAGTCGACAATCTCGCGTTCGACTGGAAAGACCCTTTTGTGGTCCAGGACACGCAAGGTCGCAGTTGGCACTGCCGCCACGAGGCGACATGGAACAGTCGTGAAGAGATCAGCGACGGCAAGCAACTTCTTGGTCGACTGATGTCCGATGCTTCCGACTTGAGGCCCATGTATCAAAAGCTGTTCGCTTCGGGGCATGGGACGACCGAGGGCACGATGCTGAAAATGCCTATCACGATGCGTACGGTTCCCGTTTCGCAACGGGAGATGATTGCGGACTTGGCGGAATCACTTGGTGAAGACGACTCGTCCGACGCTTCAGATGAGTGAGGACTGAAGTCCGCCGAGGACGAACTGATTTCGCAGTTGGCTTTCTGGGCTACTTCCACAGCGACTGGATCAACTCCACGGTGCGGTCGACGAGCACTTGGCCGCCGGGTGGGCCGACGCGGTTGCTTTGCGGAATCGCGCCGTAGCCGCCGCCGCGGACCGCCCGTTCGGTCGGCAGATAGGAGCCGCCGCCGGCCAGTTGAATCACCACGGTCTGCGTCGCTGGACTCCGCGCCTGCATGGCGACGCCGTAGTCCGTGTACAGCTCGAAATCATTGGTCGCAATCGCCACATCGCCCAGGCGGACCACGTGCAACTCCATGAGATACGGTTTCTCCTGCCCGGCCTGCTGCTGCTCGTACCGCTCGACGACGCGCTGATGCCACCGCATCAACGTGCTCTCGCGGGGATCCTTCGAGAGCTTCTCCGCCTGGGCCTTGGCCTGGGCGCATTCTTCGGCCGTCACCACGCGGACCGGCAACGCGATCGTCTGCACCCGATGCGCGAAGACCACCTCCGCGTGCTGATCCTGCTGGCCGGCTTCGTAGGCTTCTTCCCAGGCGCGGTCGAGGCGCCGGGCAATTTCTTCCATGCGTGTCAGCCCGCGCAGTTTCCGCATCCGCTCTTCCGCGGCCTTGCGCACTAACAGGTGCGGCGACTGGTCGCCCGCGGCGCCGATCCAGCCCAGCGTCACCAAGCCCTCGCCATGCCGGGCTTGCAGCAGCTTGCGTACGTCGTGCCAGAAGTCGGCGCTGACGGCCAGATTGCTTTCCACTTCCTGGGCGGTGCAGGCCACGTTGACCGCCGTCGCCAGAAGCTTCTGGTCGTGGTCCCAGAAGAAGATCCCGTGAATGCCGTGATCCTCGTAGCCTTCGATGCTGCGGAATTCGGGCCGGTTCGTATTGCCGTACATTTCTGCATGGCCGTCGGCGTACACGGCGCGGCGGTTCTGGGCCACGACGGCGTGCCCCAACCCCCAGCCCACGCGGCCCGGTTTCCGCGCTTGCCAAGCCTGGACGATCACGTCGCTCAGGCGGCCGAGCAGGAACTCGAAGTACTCGGTCGGCTGCATGACGCCGTCCTTGGGAATCTCGTAGGCGCCCTCGACCATCACCGGTGCGGAGTGCGTATGCGTGGCGCTGAAAATCAGCTTGTTCACGTCCAAGTCGGGGAGCCGCCCCTTCACGTGTTCCCGGACTTTCTCGATGATCCCGCCGCGGAGCACCGTCAGATCGCAGGCCACGAACACCGCCTGGTCGCCGCCCTGTGCGCCGCGGCGGCTCTCCAAGGTTAGGGCCGCGGCGATGATCGGCGACTCGACCGCTTTCGAAATGCGGGTATGCATCTGGCCCTGCAACGCCACCGGCTTGTCGGGGGTGATACTGATCGTCGCCGCGCCGACCAACAGTTCACAGGCCCCCTGCGGCTTCACATCCGCGGCTGGCTGGGGCGCCGCTTCCCCGCCCGACAATTGCCGGCCGATGCCGGCGACCAGCCCTCCGGCCCCGGCGACGACAGCCAGATTCAGAAACCGACGACGATCCAGTTCGTGATGCAGAGGTTGCATTTCGAAAGCTCCTTTTCCTCAGTTCTTGATACTGCAAACGTTGGTGGTCGTAAGATGCCGCACGTACTCAGGCCCCGCAGCGACCGTCACCGCTTTCCCGCCGGAACCGCTTCACAAGCTCGTCACCCGCGGGACATACTTCGCCACGTACTGGGCAGGAAACTGCCGGGTCAATGAGACGTTGCGGCACCGTCCAGCAGTTCTTTCACCGAACCTTCCAAACGCGTCAACGCCGCGGCCAGCGCCGCTGATTCTCGCGGCGGCTTAGACGCCATCTCCGCCAACGGAGTCTCGTAGAACTTGTCCGCGATCTGCTTGGCCCGCGACGAGAACTCGGCGGGCCGCTTCCACGGCGACTTGTCGCCCGACTCGATCTTGCCCAGGACCCACTCCCAGAAGGCGTCCAGCTCGGGCCGGTAGACGTGGCGGACCAACTCGTAATGCTGGCTGCGGCAGTAGCTGTTCTCCGCGTTGGACTTGAGCGTGCGTTCGCTGTGCGGGTTGATTGTCGGGGCGACTTGATTCAGTGGCGGAGCCCGTTCCAGACGCAGCAGCGAAGCGTGCATGGAGAAGTCGTCGGAGAGGGCGAGCACGTCGGCCAAGGTGTCCATCAGACGCCGCGTGAGTTCGGCGCGCTGGCGGAGCGCGGCACCGTTCGCCTGGCCCGCGCGCCAGCTTTCCATCTCCAGCGCAGCGCGCAGGAACGCGGCCACCAGCGCGCGATTGGCAATCGTGCGGGCCATGTCTAACGCGTCACGCCGCCACAACGGGTTGTCGCCTTGCGGGGCCGCCAGCTCGGCCAAGCCCGCCAGCACCTCTGGCGCCGGCGTCAGGCCCGTGCAGAAGCGTGCCAGGTCGGCACGCAACCGCGGCAGCCGCTCGGGCGCCAGGTTCAAGAACGCAGAAGTCGCCAGCAAGCGATACTGCGGTTCGTCGAACCAGACCTGCGCCTCGCCCCGATTGTCGAACCAGTGCAGCAGCTGCGAGGCCGCCAGGAAGTCGTTCCACAGCGGTTCCATCCGGACGGCCAACTCCGGCGCGTACCGCGTCCGGCAGTACCGGGCCACCGCGGCCGGCAACTCCAGTTCGCATGGCTGCCAGCTATTGGCTCCCAGGTACCAATGGGTGATCGTGCCCGTGTCTTCCGGATGCAGCAAGCCACGGTCGCGGGCGTATTGCAGCACCTGTTTGCGGAGTTCTCCTCGATACTTGAGGGCCCAAAACGAGGTGCGGTCGTCATACGAGCGGTCGACGCCGTCGGGGTCCTTGGCATCAATGGGCGGGTAGGGCACTTCGCCCGGAAAGGCCCGCTGAAACAGGTCGTCGATGCCGGTGCGGAGCATGAACAAGTTGAACCGCTTCTTCACGCACCAGTCGATCTCCCGCTGCCAGCCCTCCAGGTCCCAGTGCTCGGCCTGGAAGCGATGCAAGCCGCGGTGCGCGAAGTAGCGCAAGCCGCGATAGGCAAACCGCGGCTTTTCGATCACGTCGAGCCCGGCGAAGTCAATCGTATCGCGTTTCGGGATCACGTCGCCGTCCCAGAAATACTCCGTGCCGGCCTGACGGCGGAAGAAGTCGTACACGGCGTAGAGCCAGACAGTGCGCAGCAGAATTTGCCTGAAGCTCATGCGCGTACTCCTCTGATACCGAAGAATTTGGCCGCCTACCGCCTCTGCAAGTGAATGTCCTTGAATTGGACACGCATCGGCGGGCCTACGTGGACCTGTACGGCCAGCCAGCCGTGGACGAGGCGTTTAGAATCGCGGTCGTCCAATTCACACATCGTCACACCGTTGATCTTTAGCACCACGCTGCCGCCTTGGGCGATCACCGTGTAGTCGTTCCAATCCTTGGGTTTGACGGCCTTGAGCAATTCTGCTGGGTCGCCCAGCGGCGTCGCCTGCTTCTTGCCTTGCTCGTCGATGACGACCTTCTGACCGCGTTCGGCCAATACGTCGCGGAGCAGGTATTCCATGCTGACGCCGGTCCAGCGACCCGAGGCGTCGAAGTCGGCCTGGGTCCCTACGAGCGGGTCGCCTTGGGTCTGGCCGGGCCGTCGCTTTTGGGCATGATAGTAGATTCCCGAATTGCCCCCTTCGAGCCGGAACTTCAGCCGCAACTCGAAATTCTCCACCTGGTCTTTCCAGATCAGGAAATTGTTCTCCTTTAGTCCCGTGGCGGTCTTGGTCTCGCCCGTGATGGATCCGTCTTGCACCGACCAGATCGTGCGGTCGCCGTCCCAACCGTCGAGCGTCTTGCCGTCGAACAGTGAGTAGAAGCCCGGCTCCAGCCCCGGGACCGGTTGCGTGCCGGGCACGTTCTGACGGACCGGGCGGCTGTCGCGCGACGCGCTGGGAGCCTCCAGGTCGCCTGTCGCGAATTGGATCGCGTCCAGATAGAACTGGAGCACCTGCGGCGTGGAATAGAGGCTCGCCATGTGGCCGAACGACGTGTTGAAGATCCGCCCTTTCCCGTAGGGCTTAATCCAGGTGAGGGCAAAATCGGTCTGCTTGCGATCGATCCAACGCGGGCCCATATTGGTCCGCGCCGGATCGATCGACATCAGCACGCGAAGCTTCGACCGGTCGTACGGCGGTCCGTACTGGTAGATCTCGTCGGTGATCCTGAAGTCTTTACCGCCAAAGGCCGCCACCAACGGATGCGTCGGCTCCTCGACGGTGACGGCGACTTCCTCGGTCCACGGGTGTCCCGTGAACGTTGCGCCGAACAGTTCCTTGAACTCGGGCCAGTGATTGTTGCCAGCAATGGCAAAATGGAGGCACACCACCCCGCCGCCGTTTTCGAGGAAGTCCAAGAAGCTCTTCCGCAGCACCGCTTCCACCTCCTGGGCGTCCGTACCATGCTTCTGCACCGCCGGTTTAGCCAGGTCGGCCGCCGTGGGTGTGATCCACGGACCGGAAGCGTTGTTCAGCACAATCGCGTCGAATTGCTTGAGATTCTCGGGCGTGTACATGGCGATATCGTCGCTGACGACCGGCTGGAAGGCCCCGCTCTCTTCGCCGATGGCCCGCATCCCTTCTTCGCCGTAAGGAATGCAATAGCCCTTGTGCGGATCCTTGTCCATGAGGTGGGGTGGCGTGTTCCAGATCAACACGCTGCGAGGTTCTTTCGGCGCGACGCGGGGCCTGACTTCCTTGGCCGCCTTGCGGATCTGGGCGGCGTGGTGCGGATGAATCTGGGCTCGAGCCGCAGCCGATAGCACCCACACCATCGAGCAGGCAAGCAGGGCTGTACAAGCGTGTCGAGTTCTCATGGCGAAAGCTCCTTGGCAGCAAAGGATGTGGTGGAACAGCACGGGATCTGATGACCGTGATATCTAACGTCCCGGTCTGCAACAGGAGGAAGGTACATCCGGCTGCGGCGGCCAGCATCAAACTCACCGAAAAGCAACACGGAATCCTGCAGCAGATGAAGCGTTCGAACACGGCCCCACAGCGGCTCGTGCAGCGGGCGCACTTGATCCTACTGGCATTCGCCCACGAACTCAATGTAGTGATCGCCGTCGACCTTGGGTTGGCCCGAAAACAGATCGGTCTGTGGAAAGTTCGCTGGCAAATCATGATACGGTCGCCAGCGACTCCGACGCGGGCTGGGTGTTCGTAGCGGACAACTTGAATACGCACGCCAGCGAAAGCTCCGTACTCTACATCGCGCGGTTTGAGGGCATCGACGATCCACACACGGTGCGCAAGAATTGCTCAGTACCGGAAGGTCGAACGCGACATATTCTGCACGCAGGTCGAGGTCCGAGCGATTTCTCGCGGGCGGTCCTACCTCCAGCAGACCCACGCCAGGCCGCGACTCGCAACAACCTGCCTGAGAATGATCTCAGTGGCGGGGTTCGGCATGCGGCTTGCAAACAGAATCGTACGGTGTATCGAGCTAGTGATTTGTCTAAAGGAGCATGGTATGAACCTGCGAACAAATTTGTTGAGAGTCGTGTTGGGATTGTGTGTGTTGGCGGTCGCCGCCAGCCAGTTGGCAGCTCAAGGCGGCCCGCCCTGGGCCGGGCGCGGTGGCGGCTCTGGTCGAGGTCCGGCCTGGGGCAGCCAGGGTGGCGGGCCAGGCCGTGGATCGGGATGGACGCGTCAGGGTGGAGGTCCCGATGCGCAATTTGCGGCAGACCGCGACACCTTCCATTTCCTGCTGCAGAACCACGATCAAATTCGCCGCGAGGTGCAGAACACCAAGCAAGGCGTGGAGACACTGACGGAATCTGATAAGCCGGAAATCGCGGCCAAGATCCAGGAACACGTTGTCGCCATGGCCAAGCGTGTCGAAGAGCGGCGGCCGATCCACATGCGCGACCCGTTGTTCGCCGAGGTCTTCCGGCACGCGGACAAGATCCATTTGAAGTACGAGAAGACGGCCAAGGGCGTCCGCGTGATCGAGACCTCGGATGATCCCTACGCGGTCGAATTGATCCAGGCTCACGGGGGCGTCGTTTCCCTGTTTGTGAAGAACGGCTTCGCTGAGGCGTGGAAGAACCACGAGGTCCCCGGAGCTAGGGGCGTCGCAACGGCGACAGATGGCCCGACTGCGGGCGCCGTCGGTTGTCCCCGCGCAGGTTGCCCACTGGCAGCCGCTGGCCAATGCCCCCGCGCCACTGCCGACCCGTGTCCGGCCGGCAAGAACTGCCCGTTGGCCCAGCCGTGCCCCGCGGGAAAGGACTGCCCCTACGCAAAGGCTTGTCCGGCGAGCAAGGACTGTCCCCAAGCTCAGCAGTGCCCAACCGGAAAGGCCTGCCCCGGCTGCCCCAACGCGGGCACTTGTCCGCTGAGCAAAACGGAGCCGGCACCTCCGCTGCCGAAGACCGCAGAGAAGCCGGAATCCAAGTGAAGGCCGCTGGACTGGTGGCACAAGCTGTCGCTGAGGTTGTGATTTCGTGTGATGCCTGGAGCGATCCCTAAGGAGCGTCGGCGATGAAAAGGTTACACGAGGTGCTCCCCCGCGTCACCTCACTCCCCCGTTTCGCCCGCGGCGGCTTCGCCGCGGGCGAAACGGGGGAGTGAGGTGTAGGGCTTGTGTGTAGCGACAAACGTAAGTATCCCCCGGGCAAGCCCTCGTCGTTATACACAAGTTTTCGCTCTGATAGGGCCTGCCACATAGCAGCTCAAGTTTTCGCCCCGATAGGGGCAGCCACATAACAGCCCAGAGCGGA
>JAPLNJ010000982.1 GCA_026692885.1 Planctomycetota bacterium
CGCCTCCCGCCCGCCGCCTCCGGCGGCGGGCGGGAGGCGGCGGAAGAAGTGAGGCGGTCGCGGACCCGTGGAGTAGTCCAGAAACCTCGCTCCACCGGGGCAAGCCCGGATGGGGGCGGAACGAAAACAGGACCATCCGTTGACGCCCGACTCCCCAATTTTGCGCCCCTCAGGTCGGGGGTGATGGGCGTTTCGCCCAGTAACGCTGGTACATCATCGCTCGCCCGGGCACGCCTCGAGCCCTTCAGGTTCCGTATAGCCGAATTCGTGAGAATTCGGGGTATTTCGCGAGGGCCACCGACCACTGCCGCCTCCGAATTCTCACGAATTCTTCTACTCTCAGGCGAAATGCGCAACCTCAAAGACCAGAGTCGCTCCTGGTGGGCCGGCGCTGGTTGTGTGAGGATTCGCTGGTTCTCCATTCTGGGGACGGTTTTCGGTCGGTCGCGGCGGTTGACGTTGGTCCGCTCTGGCCACCCTACTTCCGTTGCGGCTCGATTGCGTTACGATTCAAGGGGCTGACGGCCCCCGTTGGCCTGTGGGGCTGCGGGTGGACGATGTCTCGCGTGTGGCTGGGGACCAATGGTCTAGATCGTGAGGTGTTCACATGATTCGACCCATGAAGCTTGTGCTGTTCGCGTGTCTGATGACCCTGGGGCCAACGTCGCAGGCGACGGAAGTCGCACCGTTCCTGAAGGAGCAGGGGCTGGAGAAGTATCACGCGGTGTGCGTGAAATTCTTCGCGGCCTTGGCGGAGGCGCGACCTGAAACGGCCGCGAAGATTCTAGCCGAGTCGGCCGGGGTGCCGCCGGAGCGGTTGCCTGACGGGATGAAGCGGCTGGTGGTCACCGCCGCAGCGAAGTTCAACGACGGTGTGCTCGATATCGAATCGGTCGGTTTCTCAAGAATCTCAAGCCGAACCATTGCCCTCTACTTCATTGCCCACACGCAACGGGAACCGCAGCTCTTCGTCCTCATGGCCTATCGCCGGAAGGACACCTGGAACACCTACATGTGGACCTACGAGTGCGACGCCGCGAAGATTCTGGAATTGATGAAAGGCACGAATCGATTCTCGGGCGACACCGTCCTGCCCATCAAGAAAGAGGACAAGGCCGCCTGAACGCCGGGGCCTGTGTAGCACGACTCTCCAGAACCGTGCAGATTCTCTCGTTCCCACGCTCTGCGTGGGAACGCCAGTGTCTTGACGCGTCGTCTGCCCCAGGACGCAAAACGTCAGAACGAGAAGCAGCGAGAAGGTGGGGGCAGGGACGCAGTTTGCCTGTCAAGGTCAGGACTCCCAAGTGAACCATGCCGGGCGCGGGAACGGGTTCTCAGAAGACCAGTAAACACACGAAGAAACTCGTAGCCGAATTCGTGAGAATTCGGGCTGCTAGCTCGCGAAACGTTGGAAGTCTCACGACTTCCGCTACGCAACCGTTCCTGCGCCCAGCCGCGCCACACCACTGCCGCTGCTGGGTAGATGATTGCTGTCGCTTGCCTTAGCGGTTGTAAAGAAATAACCCAGCGAATCGATGGTGGGACGGATTGGCACTTCGGCCCCAATCCGCGGGACCGAAGTGCCAATCCGTCCTACGGTCAATCTACGGACTTGTTCTCTTACAGCCACTTACCCGGCAGCAATCCGCACCGTGACGCGAAATGCGCCGGGCACGGGTCGCTCGGAAACGACGTATAAGTACCCGCCGCCGCAGCCGGAATACATGGCGCCGGGATAGTGCGACTGATAGAATCGCAAGAGCCCCAGCAGGTCCACGGTGACCGTTGGGTGCCGTACCGTGTGCGGGAGCAGGGTCTCCCAGCAGACCATGCACTCGTTCATGGACGCCCCAAGAGCCCGAGCGTCCCGCCGAAGGATCGCGTCGTAGCAATCGCGGCCCGTCTGACCCAGCCGCCGAACCCACTCTGGGTCAAGCTGCTTGATGCCTAACGGATTGTAGCCCTCCGGCCGGGGTGCCACCGGAAGCATCTGGACGACCTGTTCCAGCCAGCGGGCCACCTCGGGATCGTTGTTCGATTCGATGTGCTTGGGGAAGATCCCACCTTCGTGCTCGCTGTCGAAATCCAGCCGGTTCACGCCCGGATAGATCAGGCCGATCATGTCCTGTGAGCCGGAAGGTTCGGACCTGTCGCGGTTTTCCTCGGCGTACAGTTCCTTGACCAATTCGGCCGGATCACGCGCCGGTAGCCGCCCTTGCCACAGCCGCTGAGCGACGTAGCGCGTGCCGGTCGCCATGCCGGCCCGGTCCATGAACCGAAACGTCGGCTCCAGGCCCACGACGACCATGGATCCCGGCGCGGAAGGGTTGAGCCGCGAGACGAACGGTTGATCGATCCAACCACCAGCGAAGGCCATGCGATACGGAATCGCACCGATATAGGCAGCGATCTCGGGATCGGGTACGGAACTCATGGGGGACTCCTGTATGTGGATCAAGCGCGCCTTGCGTAGGTCAGCCTTTCCAGGCTGACGTCAGGCTGGAAAGCCTGACCTACTTGGGCTGACGTCAGGCTAGAAAGCCCGACCTACTTGGTTGCAGCCCCCGTTCAGACGGTGTCGCGCACGGTACGCTTGCCCGCTTGGCGGTCGCGGTACTGCTGCTCGATCCAGGCGTACGTCTTCGCCAGGCCCTCGCGGAACGTAATGGAAGGCTCCCAGTTCAAGACCCGCTTGATCATCGTGTTGTCGCTGTTGCGGCCGGCGACGCCCTTGGGAGCGTCCAGCTTGTAGTGCCGCTGCAGCTTGACGCCGCCGATCTCCTGGGCCAGGTCGACCAGTTGGTTCACCGAAATCAGTTCGCTCGAGCCGAGGTTGATCGGCGTGGCGATCAATTCGTCGCAGTGCGTGATCCGGTCGATACCGTGTGTGCAGTCGTCGACATACATGAAGCTGCGAGTCTGTGTACCGTCGCCCCAGACCTCGATACAGCCTGTGTTCGCGTGTTTGGCCTCGATCACCTTGCGGCAGATCGCGGCCGGCGCCTTCTCGCGGCCGCCGTCCCACGTGCCGTTGGGGCCGTAGACGTTGTGGAACCGGGCGATGGCCGTTTGCAGGCCACGCTCGGCCCAGTACTCCTGGCAGAACATCTCCGACATCAGTTTCTCCCAGCCGTAGCCGCGCTCGGCCATCGCCGGGTAAGCGTCCGATTCCTTGAGGGCTCGGACGTGCGGGTCTTTTTGCAGGTCGGTGTTGTAGGCACAGGCCGACGACGCGAAAAAGTAGCGTTGAACCCCGGCCCGATAGGCAGCTTCGATCAGGTTCGTGTTGACCAGAATCGTCCGCAAACACTCGATGCGGAACTTCTCGATAAAGCCCATGCCGCCCATGTCGGCCGCGAGGTTGTAGACTTCCGTGGCTCCCTCGCAAACCCGCCGGCAGTTTACCTCCTGACTCACGTCCAGACACAGGCACTCGACGTCGGGGACCCGCTGGTACCAGTCCGGCAACGGCTTCTTGTCCACGGCCCGGATTCGGGTGAAGCCCCGCTCGTGAAAGCGGCGCACCAGCGACCCGCCGATGAAGCCGCCTGCCCCGGCGATGACGATCAGGTCGTTCTGGTTCGGTTGGTTTCCGCTGTTGGCTGTCATGATCTACTTGCTCCTATCTGCTCTGCCAGAAAATGTCTGTTACGTGGAAGATGATCCGCTCAAAATACCGAAGTTTACAACGGGAAGACATAGCAAAACTTGATCCCTTCGTAGAGCGGAATTCGCTCCGCTCTTCACTGAACGGATTGAAATCCGTTCTACGACCAAGCTGCCCGCGGGCAGTATATCACTTCTTAGTCCCGGCATCGGTCTGCGCCGACGCCTGCTCAGCAGCACTCCATTCCTGCCAGCCGCAATAGTAGTTCTTGACCTGGGGCAGGCCGAGCAGCTCCAGCGCGAAGGCCGCCACCGACGCCCGGCCTCCGGAGTAACAGTAGGTGACTACCAGCCCGTTGGCCTTGATCCCGCGTTCTGCCAACAGCGTCTTGAGTTCTGTTGGCTGCTTGAAGCGACCGCTCTCGTCGAGCAACTCGATCCATTCCAGATGCACAGCACCGGGAACGTGCCCGGCACGAGATCCCTTCACGTCTTCGCCGGTGTATTCGCCGCGACTGCGGGTGTCGAGCACCTGCAGCCGGGGATTGTCCAGCCCGCTGAGCAACTCGGCCATGTCCATCAGCCGCTCCCGCTGGAATCTGGACTCAAACTTCCGCGGATCCCGTTGAGACGTCTGGGTGGCCACGGGATATCCGGCTGCTTGCCAGGCCCTCCAGCCGCCATCCAGCAGACTGACCGATTTCACGCCGACGAACTCCAGCAGCCACCACGCCCGGGCCGCGTTGGCCGCGTCCGCCCCATACACGAGCACTCGGGTCTGGTGATCGACGCCCAGCTTCCCCACCGCCGAATCCCAGAAGGCCCGATCCAACAGCCCCGCCACGCTACGGGACTGCTTGGTCCACTGCGGCAGATCGATGGACATCGCGCCTGGCACGTGGCCTGTGGCATAGGCAGTCGCGTCACGGACGTCCAGGATCCGGTAGACGCTATCGTCCAGGTGTTGTTTCACGTCCGCCGCAGTCAGCAGCAAATCCGGGCGGCGGACCTCGTCGGCACGGGTGCCCGATACGAGGATTGCGATGGCCAGCGACATCAGGATACGTAGTGCGAGCTGTAGCATGTGGGTCTCCCGGGGACTCCCCTATCGTTGTTGGGCCAACATTTGGTAACATACTGGGCTTTCGTGAGTTGGCCTGGGCCTTGATCGGAATGTTGCACACATTAACTCGTAGCGTCAGCGAGGAAAAGCGGCGTCTTCTCGCCGACGCTGCGGGTTGGTGTGGACCGCTGCGAGCGTCTTGCGCAACATTCCGATCACGGCCCTGACCTGTAACCCTGTAGCCTACCCGAACGCG
Organism: Planctomycetota bacterium; assembly: GCA_026692885.1. The sequence goes on from JAPLNJ010000982.1 coordinate 4,926, forward strand.
GCCCCGAGCTGCAACCCAATGCGACGCGACGACCTGCGAAATATCGTTATCATTGCCCACGTGGACCACGGTAAGACCACGCTGGTAGATTGTTTGCTGCGCCAAAGCGGCCAGTTCCGCGATAGCCAGCTACAGGAAGAGTGTATCCTTGACTCGAATCCCCTTGAGCGGGAACGGGGGATCACGATTCTGGCCAAGAATATCTCACTGCCCTACAAAGGCGTGAAGGTCAACATCATCGATACGCCTGGGCACGCCGATTTTGGCGGCGAGGTCGAACGCGTCGTCCGCATGGCCGACGGGGCCTTGGTGCTGATCGACGCGGCCGAAGGCCCCATGCCGCAGACGCGTTACGTGTTGGCCAAGGCCTTGGAAGCCGGTTTGACGCCGATCGTGATCATCAACAAGATCGATCGGCCGGACGCGCGGCCGTTCGTGATTCTGGATGCCGCCTTCGAGTTGTTGATGGAATTGGGCGGCGACCATCACTTGGATGACTTTCCGCACCTGTTCGCCAGTGGTCGAGCTGGGTTCGCCACCCACGACCCGCGGATCCCAGGCACGTCGATGCAGCCGCTGCTGGACCTAGTGCTGAAAGTCGTTCCCGGTCCCGAGGTCGAGCCGGACGCGCCGCTGCAGATGCTGGTCACCACGCTGGACTGGTCCGAATACGTCGGCCGAATCGCCATCGGCCGGGTGCAAAGCGGGACCATCCGCAAAGGTCAGAATGTGGTCCTGATGCAAGCCGACGAGCGGGTGACGCCGTCCAAAGTCGCGGCGGTCCACGTCTTTCAGAACCTCGGCCGGCTGGAAGTGGAATCGGTCACGGCTGGAGATATCGCCGCCGTGGTCGGATTGGAACAGATGGAGATCGGCGACACGATCTGCGACAAGGACCATCCGCGTGCCTTGCCGCGTCTGAAAGTCGCCGCGCCGCCCCTGGAGATGCTGTTCTGCATCAACTCGTCACCGTTTGCCGGGCGCGAATGACAAGACATCACCACCCGGCATTTGCGCGAGCGACTCTATCGGGAACTGGAACGTAACGTGGCCCTGCGGGTCAGAATATGCGCCGCGAGGGCTACGAGCTGTCCGTCGGCAAGCCGCACGTGATCGTCCACGAGCGGGATGGCCAGAAGGAAGAACCATTCGAGACGCTGGACATCGAAGTGCCCACGCAGAAACTCGGCCCGGTGATGGAGATGGTCGGGGAGCGGCGCGGCACGTTGAGAAAAATGGCGACCCACGGGAACTTCACCCATCTGGCGTTTTCGATTCCGGCCCGCGGCTTGATCGGCTTGCGTACGAGAATGCTCAACGCCACGCAGGGCGAGGCGGTCATCCACCACCGCTTCGAAGCCTATCGGCCGCTGGAAGGCGACATGCCGCGGCGTTCCAACGGCGTGCTGGTCTCCATGTGTTCCGGCCGCGGGGTGGCCTACGCCCTGAATACGTTGCAGAACCGTTCCGAACTGTTCGTCGCGCCCGGCGATGAGGTGTACGAGGGCATGATCGTGGGCGAGAACAGCCGCGACAACGACATGGTGGTCAATCCCACGAAAGAAAAGAAACTGTCTAACATGCGGGCCTCCGGCAGCGACGAGAATATCTACCTGGCCCCGCCGCACCGCTTCACGCTGGAAGCCGCGCTGGAGTACATCGAAGACGACGAACTGGTGGAGATCACACCCAACCAGACTCGCCTGCGCAAAATGACGCTCAAGGAAATCGACCGCCGCCGCGATTCCCGCCGCCGCGGGTAGCGCGCGGACACCCAAGGCTGCCCCGTTGAGAACCTGACCTCGCTGGCCAGGCGGCGTACCTGGCCCAAGCGATATTTCTTGCGTTGTTCCCACGAATGGCAGAGCCAGAGCACGGATTTCCGGACACCCCGTTTTCTCCAAATCCTTGATCGGCAAAGATTTGCAGTCAAGTCCTTTGGCGATCTGAGTTTTCGGAAGTCCGGTTGGTTCTTCTCATTCCCGGTTGTGGATGTCGACCACCGGGACAAATCGGGGACAAGTCTTCAACGCTCGTTCCCACGGGAAGCCGAGGCCGGAAGTCCCGAGGACCTCGCCCGCCGTGGAAGGGCCAGCCGCCTTGCTTGCCGCCGTCGGCGTCGAGTTGTCGCCTCCGCGGCCGTCGCAAAGACGAGGAAGGCGGTTCCGCAAGTGATGACCCTGAGGAAGGCCGTTCCAACACGCCGGAGGCCGCTCCGCTGCCGCGCCCGAAACGGCGGGCCAAGGTCGACCGCGGCCTGCCGCCCGATGAGCAGCTGGCCACATCCAAGAGAACGCAGATCATCGAGGACTGCTTGCTCGGCTAATATCGGCGACTTCGTGCTGACTGAGGAGGTGATCGTGAGATTGATCCAGAAGGCCAACATCTCTCTAGAGCAGGAGGCCCGCAAGCCGTGGGTCGATACCGAACCCCTGAAGGCCACCATCATGGACCATGCCTTCATGGCATGGCGATCAGCATGGCCTTAGCGTGGCCCCTGGACGCATGACGTTGCGCCCGCTGAGGTCTGATTGCCCATCGGTCATTTAGGCTGGCGGCATGCGCGCTCGTTACAATGCGTCGCCAAGAATCAGCAATCAGCGAGATGCGTGTCTGGCCAGCCGGCGACACGTAGCCTACGCCAACTTCAAGGCCAGCGGATTGGCGGTCTCGCCCCCTTTTCGCCCGTCTGCCCGACGCCCTGCACTTTGAGGGGCAAGGGCATTTGACCCCGATCCCGCTGACGGACGTGATCTCCAGCCTGTCCGCCATCTTGCTGGATACCGATTACTATGCACGGTCATGACGAAGTATTCACGATCCGGCTCGATTGGTGTGGCCTGTGGCCGTGTGTGCCCGTTTGATCGCCTGCGCGTTGTCGCCGCCATCAATCGCATCAAGCCTGGGCGACGTGCGGGGGCTTGACAAACCCGTTGACACCTTCATATTGGGCGAGAGTTTCGCGATTCTTGCTGCCTTGTGTTGCTGTTGCCCATTTCTCTTGTTGGGAGTCAACAGTTGTGAGCGGGTTGGCTTGGCCACGCAACGAGCGTCGCTCAACAAGGCGACGATTCTCGTGGGGCGGTTGTCCCACTGGACAACCGGTGTCGATCTGGGTCGCGGCCACGGACGATGTGGGGGTCGCCACGCGGAACCTGACGGTCAACGGCACGCCGGTCGCGCTGGACGCGGGCGGCTTGGCGGTCTATACGGTCCAGGGGGCACCGGGGGCTGTGTTAGCCCTGGTGGGCACCGCCACCGACGCGGCCGGGAACGTCAGCTCACCGGCCATCGGCCAACTGCGGATTCGCGATCCCAATGATCAAGCCCCGACGGTGGCCCTCAAACTGGGCAAGCCCAGCCCCTTCCGGGACGGAGACCGCATCGTCTTCACCCTGCCGGACGGCAGCAAGCAAGGCTTTACCTTCGTGGGCCGGCCCCTCAATCCCGATGCGCCGTTTGCCGATCCCCAGGCCCAGACCGCCAACAGCGACCATGTGCCCCTCGTCTCGAGCACCTACGACTCGTACGGCGAGGTCACCTCCACTGCCAGCACCACCAAGACTGACCCGGCGACGGGCCAGACAAGCATCCGCACGACGTTCTCCGTCTATGACGGCGCTGACCGTGTGGCAGAAACGTGGCAAGTGAAAGACGTCGTCCTCGCGATTGTGGCCACCACGGTTGGGACCGCGACCGTTTATCGTAGCGAGTTGCGCATCGGCAGTGATACATTCACGCCGCAAGCCCAAGCGACAGGCCAACAACTGTTCGCCGCTCTGAAGGACTTCTTCCAAGTTCACGATGTGGTGGTTTCCAGTACCGCGACCCAGTACGACAACTCTGGCCGCGTTGTCTCCTCGTTTGACCAGTACGGCAACGAGACCCGGACGTCGTACAACGCGACTGGCGATGTGATTCAAACGGCCTCGCAATCGAAGGACGAAAACGGCGACTCGGTTTGGGTGGTCAGTCGCACGGCCTACGATGCCTACGGCCGCGTAGAACTGGCGACCGACCGCTTTATGGGTCAGGCGTCCTCGCCGGACACGATC
>JAPLNJ010000983.1 GCA_026692885.1 Planctomycetota bacterium
GGTCTTCCCGTAAGACGGCCCTCCGAGGCCGTCCACTGCGTCCCGCAGGTTGGTTTACCAGACGGCCTCGGAGGGCCGTCCTACGGGTAAGTTATTTCCTGCCGCTCGCCTTGGAAAACCAACGAAGAGAGCGGCAGGAAGATCCTACGACAGGAATATCTTCTCAACCTGCGCCGATCGTTCGCGGATCGAACAAGAGCGGGAAGAACTGACCGTCCATCGGATAACCTCGAGGGATCAGTGCCGTGCCGGCCAACAACGGTTCGTCGGCATCCGAACGTGTACCGTCCAGGAAAGCGTTGATGACCGTCGCCCGCCGCGGTCGTTCGGTGTAGTTGGCGAACGAGCCGTGCACCATCAACGGATGATGGAACGTGCACTCACCCTGCTTCAATTCCACGGCTACGGGCGTGTTGAAAGCGACCCACTGGTCAGGAGTCAGCACGTTGCGAATCGACTCCATGTTTCCGGCCAGACCGGTGATCGGCAGCAAGTCCCAGTTGTGGCTGCCCGGCACATAGTGGACGCAGCCGTTCTCGCGCGTGCTGGCGTCCAGTCCGATCCAGCAGGTGAGATGAGCCATCGGTTTGGTGCGAGTCCAGTAGGAGTAGTCCTGATGCCACGCCACCACGCCGCCGTGACGAGCTGGCTTGCAGAACAGTTGGTCATGCCAGAACCGCACCACGCCGCCGAGCAACTGACTGGCCGGCACGCTAAACGCCGGATGCCACAGCAGATCGTGAAACCCGGGCGCAATCCGCCACGCGCCCAGCGCGTGAAACAGCACCGTGTTGGGACTGGCGGATTCGTTCGTGTGGTACTCGTACCACAGTTCATGACCGGGATGCTGCGGCTCGAAGAAGGTGGCCAACTCGGCTCGCAGTTTTTCGACCTGCTCATCCGTCAGCACGCGAATCCCCGGCAGGTAGCCCTGTTCGCGATAGAACGTCACCTGCTGGTCTGATAAGCGGAACCGCTCCCACTCGTCACGGGACTTGGGCAATTCAAACAGATCACCGACCAACTGGTGTCGCGTGGAAAGATCGCTGGGCACGGCAGCAACTCCGGAAAGCGGTTGAATATCGTTGGAACTCGATCTTCCGATTAACCCCGGACGGCCCGGGAAAAGCAAGCCCCCATCTCGCCGCAGCTCCAGCTCATGACCGGGCGAGGATTGGGAGGGCGAGGATTGGGAGGGCGAGGCTCCTGCCGAGCCGTAGCGGGCGGCCTTGATCGTAAGGTTGGCAACTGCTGGCTGAAGGGTGGCTGGGGCAGAACGTAGCGATGCCCCAGCCATCGGGGACTGGGGCTTCGCTTAGGCTTAGCCACCAGCCACTCCGACCCTTGACAGCGCTGACGGCAATTGGCGACTTTACGATCAAGGTCGCCGCGGGCCGTGCCTGGCGGCTCGCGGCTCCGCGGGAGCGTCGCCATCCCAATTCCCGCCGGTGTCTGCTTGGCACGGGGCTGCTTTGATTGCGGCCGGTGGTGCGTTCCGGTAGACTCACACGCGTTGAGACATCCCGCACCGCGCGACCCGATCCCCACCGCGGGGCCAGCCGTGGTCGCGCAGCGCCTCTTACCTCGCAGAAGGAGTCCGCCATGAACGACCTGTCTTCCCCCAGTTCGTCCAGCTCGCCGTCGCGTCGTGAGTTTCTGAAGTTTTCGGGAGGCGTGATGGCCGCTTCGGCGCTGGCCGGCGTCGTGGTGCCGCGCGTGCATGCGGCGGAGAACCCACCGATCAAGCTGGCCCTGGTCGGTTGCGGTCCGCGCGGCACCGGCGCGGTGGCCGACGCTTTTTCGACCACCGGCGGCCCGCTGCAGTTGTATGCCATGGCCGATCTGTTCGAGAACCGTATTCAATCTGCCTACAACAATTTGTTTCGGGTGCATCCGGACAAAGTCGCGGTGACGCCCGAACGTCGCTTCCTGGGCTTCGATGCCTACAAGCAAGCCATCGACTGCTTGGGACCTGGCGACGTCGTGCTGCTCACGACCTTTGCCGCCTTCCGCCCGACGCATTTCGAATACGCGGTGCAGAAGGGCGTCAACGTGTTCATGGAGAAATCGTTCGCCACCGACTCGCCGGGCGTTCGCCGTCTGCTGAAAGCCGCCGAGGAATCCGAGAAGAAGGGCCTCAAGGTCGGTGCGGGGTTCATGTGGCGGCACTCCCAGGCACGTCAGCAAGTGATCCAGCGGATCCACGACGGAGCGATCGGCGATGTCAATTCGCTCCGCATCTACCGCGTGCACGGACCGGTCCACACGCCACCTCGGCCCAAAGACGTCAGCGAACTGGTCTTCCAAATCCAGCATCCGTTCTGCTTCAACTGGACGACTTCGGGCTTCTTTATCGACTGGCACTGCCACAACGTGGACGTCGCGTGCTGGGCCAAGAACGCCTGGCCCGTTTCCGCTCAGGGCTTCGGCGGCCGTTGCTATCCGCAGGCCGGCAATCTGTTCGACCATTACACGGTCGAATACACGTTTGCCGACGGCGCGAAGTTGTTCGCGTTCTCGCGGCACATGGCCGGCTGCTGGGAAACCTACTCCGATTTCGCCCACGGCAGCAAGGGCTCCGCGGTCATCATGACGAACCTTTCCCAGCCCAGTCCGCGGATCTACAAGAGCCAGCAGATGGTCGACGCCGAGACCGTCTGGAAGTTTGATGGTGCCGATCCGAACCCTTACCATCGGGAATGGCAAGTCCTGCTGGACGCGGTCCGCGAAAACAAGCCTCACAATGAGGCCCGGCGCGCGGCGGAAGCCGATCTGGCGGCCATTATGGGCCGCATGGCCACGCATACCGGGGCCTACATCACTTGGGAACAGGCGCTCAAGTCGGACTTCCAGTACGTCGCGGATATCGATCACCTGACGTTGGACAGCCCCGCCCCCCTCCAGGCCGGCCCGGACGGGATCTATCCCTGCCCGCAACCGGGCGTGACCAAAGAAGTCTAATGTTCATCAGCACGCTGTTGGCGATTCTGACCCAACAGGTCTGTCGGAACGACTTCGCAGCTCCTGTGTTACGAAAACTCGCCGGGCACCGACGAGACAGGAGCGACAAGGCGAGCGGCAGGAAATAACTTACCCGACTTAATGTAGGATGGTCTTCCAAGACCGTCCTGATCGGCCTGGAAAGGCCGACCTACGGGTAAGTTATTTCCTGCCGCTCGCCCAAGGCGTCGCATGTCCCCAAACAAGAACTTGACCCTTGAATGTTGTAACTCTAAGCGGGATGGTACAATGCGCCGAGTGGCCGGGCAAAATCGGCCGGGATAATTAGTATCGTTCGGCCCGGTAGTCAATGTCTGGGAGGAAGAAGGTATGTCAATCGAAACCATCTCTATTGCCGTCGACGCCGACGCAGCTCAAACCTTTTGCAGGGCGTGCCCCGAAGAACGTCGGAAGCTCGAACTTCTCCTTCGCCTGCGTTTGCGTGAACTGACCTTGGGGCGAGTGCGTCCGCTACAGCAAATCATGGACGATATCGGGGCGGAGGCTGAGGCCAAAGGGCTGACGCCGGAGATATTGGAGTCGATGCTGCGTGAAGAGTGATTTGCGGATTGTCATTGACACGGGCGTGGTGGTCAGCGCCGTATTGTTACCAGGATCGGTGCCGCGGCAGGCATTCGACTTGGCTGGCTCGCAGGGACGACTGCTCGTGTCGGTCGCGACGGCCGCCGAACTGGACGAAGTGCTCCGTCGCCAGAAACTCGACAAGTATGTGTCGGAAGCCCGACGCTTGGAGTTCCTCGCGGCATTCCGAGGACGACCGGTTGCGCCCGTTCGGAACGCAGCCAGCAACAGGACATCCCTTCCGAGCACCCTCTCCCGGCCCTGAGAGGCCGACCTCTCCCAGAGGAAGATGTGACATGACCAGACGCTCGACGAGCAGGGCGCCGTTACCGCGGGCCGCCCAACGAGAAGAGGTGAGCACTGGTCCGCAGGTACATCACCCCGCCAGCCACCGCGGGTGTGGCATAGCTCGGTTCACCGAGCGAGATTCGGTGGCAGACCTCGAACACGTCTCCCGCCGCCAGAACGACGACCTCGCCCTGCTTCGACACGTTGTACAGGTAGCCATCGACCCAGACGGGCGACGCATAAAACTCTCCCTCGACCCGCTCTCGCCAGACGATTTCACCGGTAGCCACTCGTAGACACGACACCACGCCGTCATCGCACCAGAGAAACAGCCGCCCGTCTTTGACCAACGGCGTGGGCACCATGGGGATGGCCTTGGTTATCGCGTAGGCTAGCGTGGGCACGGTCCCCTGACCGGACGAACCCGGTCGGACTGCGATGCAGCGAGTTCCGCGAATCCCCGCCCCGTGGCCCGCGATCACCAGGCCCGGCGCCACGACCGGCGAAATCACGGCCCGATCTGAGAAAGGCTGCCCGAATTCCCAGGTGATCTTCCCCGTGGCCGGGTCGACTGCCAGCATGCCGTGGGCGGTGCTGGAGAAGATTAACTCCGGGCGGCCACCTTCGGCCTGGTACACGCAGGGCGTCGAGTAGCCAGCCAGGAACGTCTTGGTTTCCGTCTGCCAACGGGTCTCGCCACTCTTCCGATCGACGGCCACCACGAAGCTCCGGCCAGCCGGATTGGGACCATTCGGCTTGCGGCCCGGGCTCCGTTCCATATCCTCCTGGTCATTGGCCAGCACGACTAGGTCCTGGACCAGGATCGGTGAGGAGCCGCTGCCTTGAAGTGAAACCAGGGGGCCCAAGTTGCGGCGCCAGAGTTCGTGGCCCTGAAGATCCAACGCCAGCAACATGACCGCTGCGGGGGTGGTCCAGGTGATCACCGCGCCGTCCGCATCCACAGCCGGCGTAGCTGCCGCGTAGGAGTTGTCTCGGTGCTGGCCGTAGGTTGTCGAGGGTTCCTCGTGCTTCCAAAGCGTCCGGCCCGTCGCTGCGTCCACGCAGAGCAAGGTACGAAGGGCTGTGGTCGGGTCACCACAGGCGACGAAGATCCGCTTGTCCCAAACCACCGGCGAGGAGTGGCCGGGGCCGGGCAGGCCGATTTTCCAGTTGTAGTCCTTCTCCGTCCACCGGACGGGAACGGTCTTGGCATTGCTGATGCCACTGCCATTCGGACCGCGAAAGCGATTCCAAGACGCCTCGTCGGCGGGTGCGGGCAAGCTGGCCAGAAGACTGACAGCGACGACGGACAAAATGCAGCGGATCATGATTCTTGTACACCTAAGCCGTGGGAGGCAGTGGGAACATCCTCGATACCATAACGCTCCGTTCCGCCCATTCTGCCTGAAGTGCGCGCGGGCGGCAATGGTATCCATCGCACAGTATCCATCACACACTCTCGTGGTCCGAGTCATTCGGAGCCTTGCGGATGAATATCAAGAACGAATCAAGTAGCTTAGGGTCGGCCGAAAGATAACTTCCGCATTTGCCTCTCGGCCCCTCACCCCACCCCTGGCTCGCGCAAAATTGGGGAGTCGGGCGTCAAACGGATGGTCCTGTTTTTGTTCCGCCCCCATCCGGGCTTGCCCCGGTGGAGCGAGGTTTCTGGACCACGCCACGGGTCCGCAACCGCCTCACTTCTTCCGCCGCATCCCGCCC
>JAPLNJ010000984.1 GCA_026692885.1 Planctomycetota bacterium
AAAAACCGTTTGGTGCTAGCGTTTTGCGCCACCCTATGATCAAGCATCCAACAATACTCGACCCAGACAATCCAAATAACCCGAATATTCCATATTAACTACACGTCGTAGTCTAGCTACATTTCCTCTTAATGCGCCGTCTCGTAGACGGTGAAATTTCTCGGCCTGGCGTGGGCGACACCACACCGGGCCTTTTTTGTTGGCTCGTTGAATCAAGATCGAAAACTCGCAGCAGCAAGATTTGCGCGTCGGACTCGAGTGGGTACACTGCTGGTGTCTGTCTGTCCGCGACTGCCTAAACAAAGTCTTGCGTGATTCTAACGGGAAGGAGAAATGGCGATGAACAAGGAGACGCTGGTTCTTGATTTGGAACAGGCCCTGGCCGAACTGCCGATGTTCGATGCCCACACCCACCTGATCGGCGGCCGGTTGGGCGCACGCGGTCTGCACGATATCCTGCTGTATCACATGGTGATCAGCGATCTGTACGCCGCCGGCTGTCCCAGCGGTGCACGCCTGACCCAGTTTCCGGGCAGCCCCGACGACCGGGAGGCGCACGCCCGAATCGAAGAGGCTCTGCCGTTCCTGCCGCACATCCGCAACACCAGTTGCTTCTGGATGGTCCGCACGATTCTGGCCGACTTGTACGACTGGTGCGAGCCGATCACGGCGGACAACTGGCGCGCACTGGATGCCCGCATTCGCGAGTTTGCCGATGATCGCCAATGGCACCACTCGATTCTCGAGCGGTTAAACATTCGCCGGACTTGTGCGGAACACGCGCGGCGCGGCGCCGGCGAGGACGACCAACGGCTGCAGTACTCGTTGGAATGGGCCTTCTTCACGCGTTGCCAGTGGGGTGAATTCGACACGGCCTTGTACGAGCTGGAGCACTGTTGGGGCCGGCAGCCGGAGCCGCCCTCGCCCATCGGCGGCCAGCGGCCGCCGACCGACCGCACGCTCCGCAGTTTGGAAGACGTACACGCCGCGGTGGCCCATTACGTCAACGCGATTCCGTACCACCAGCTGATTAGCACGGCCACCAGTTTCTCGACCGACATTGACTATCGGCTGGTCAGCGACGACGAAATGGCGGCGGCACTGGCTCGCCGCGACCAGGCAGGACCCGCGGAGCGCGACACGTACTCGTCGTATATCAACGAAGCGTTCTTGACGGCGCTCGAACAGCGACCGGAGAAGATCGTGTTTCAGTTCAGCCTGGGCGCCGAGCCGTTGCCGTTCGAGACGGGCTGCCTGCTCCGCCAGCGGACCATCCGGCAGTTGGCCGAGCTGATCGGCCGGCATCCGCGTCTGCCCTTTCAGTGTTTCCTCGCCAGCCGTCACGCGAACCAGGCCCTCTGCACACTCGCCCGGGAACTGCCCAACCTGAGCTTGGCCGGCTACTGGTGGCACAACTTCTTCCCGGACGCGATCCGCCAGGTGCTGAGCGAGCGGCTAGAGATGCTGCCGGTGAATAAGCAGATCGGCTTCTTCTCCGATGCCTACTGTGCCGAGTGGGTCTACGGCAAGGCGCGGCTGGTCCAGCAGCAACTGGCCCGCGTGCTGGCCGACAAAATCGACCAGGGCCAGTACACCCAGGACGACGCCCTGTCGATCGCCCGGGCCCTGCTCTACGACAGTCCCCAGACCCTGCTGGGCATGGTTCCCTACAGCGAGTAGGGTACCTCAAGCTCGCCCGAGCCTGCCTACCAGGCCCAAGTGTGACTTTTCTTGCGTTATTCGCACGGATGGCAGAGCCAGAGCACGGATGTCTTCTTTGCTCGGTCTTCATCCGTGCTCTGGCCCTGCCATCCGTGCGAGAAACAGAACCTGGAAGCCCCAAACAGTGAGTGAACACCTCATTATCAAGCGGCCAGCATTAGCCCCCTGATTCCGTGCCCTGCGTCTGGTGTGTGATTCGTGGCGGACGGCCTCAGCAAAGTCAACCGCTGGCTCGATGCACCCTACGGTAGCAGGCGGACCTTGCCACTCTCCATGTCATACACGGCCCCCACCACTTGGAGCCGTCCCTCTTTGACCTCCGGGCCGACCTCCTCAATGGCCAGCAACTGACGCAGTGACTGGCGCACGTTGGCTTCGACAGCCGTATGGATCTGCGCGGCGGCGGCGATCCGAGGGTCGATGTCCTTAATCGCGGGCATGATCAGCTTAGCTAGTTCCGTGACATGCACAGGCTCGTGGGCCTGGTGGAACTTGGCGTCCAACGTGGCGCGCACCGCACCGCAATTCTCGTGACCGAGGACCATGATCAACGCCGTGTGCAGATGTACGTCCGCATACTCGACGCTGCCCAGGGTATCCTCCAGCACCACGTTGCCAGCCACCCGCACCACGAAGATGTCTCCCAACCCTTGGTCGAAAACCAACTCGGGCGGCACTCGCGAGTCACTGCAGCACAGGATTGCGGCAATCGGATGCTGCCCGGCGAGCAGCTCTTTGCGCCGCTGCGGGCCGCGATGTTCACCGTTCGTCTCGCCGCGGACGAAGCGTGCGTTGCCGGCCAGCAGCTGATCCAGGGCCGCTCGAGGGCTGAGCCGGGGAGGCTCTGCGACATGGTGATCGGGCTCACCGGCCAGCACGAGTGGCGTGCCTCCGCAGCCCATCCCCAGGACGATGACGCAGGGCCAGACATGTCGCCAGAGATTCAGCAGGTGCATGGAAATCCTCGCTAGTTCGTGTGTGTGATGGAAATCAACCGGACGTAATTGAACCCTATCAGCAAACGGTTTTGGGACCCTTGTGCGTCAAGAATCTTGTGCGTCAAGAATCGGGAATGAGGTCTTACGGTTCGGCACGCGGGATGCTCCCGGCTTGCCCCACGTCGCTATACATAACTCTTCCGCCCCAAAGGGGCATTAACAAATCAGCCCAGGGCAGAGCGTCGCGGCGACAGCCGCAGAGCGACGCCCTGGGTACGGTATCGATTCAGCACGGTAGCCCTGAAAGGGCGAAACAAATCGGTTCATCCCACACGCATCGCTCGTCAGATGCGCCAAGGCTTGTTTCGCCCCTTCAGGGCTGGCGTTCCTGATACTCCCCTAACCCAGGGCGGTGCTACGCGGCTAACGCCGTTCCGCTCTGCCCTGGGCTGTTATGTGGCTGCCCCTATCGGGGCGAAAACTTAAGCTGCTATGTGGCTGCCCCTATCAGAGCGAAAACTTGTGTATAACGATGAGGGCTTGCCCGAGGGCCGCCAACGGCATCACGCTGGCCTTCCAGGGCATTCGCAAAATGCCAAAGTAAATACCGACAACTCGAAAAATCGTTTGGTGCTAGGTTCCAAACCGATGAATCATCCGGGCCAGGGCAGTATACGGCAAAGTAGCCAGGGGAAGTAGCCAGGGGAAGTAGGGTGAAGCCCTGGCTTTGGCTGTCAGACCCGGGCGGAGCTCTCGGCCGCACCCTCAGAGCCGCAGATCTTCGTGAACCGACGCCTCGACCGCGACGATTTCTTCGTCTGTCAGACGATACAACCGATAGACCAGGGCATCGATCTCAGCATCCCGTTCGGCCCGCGCGAGTCGGAACTCGTGCCGCTCTCGCGGACCGTCGGCGTCGACTTCCTGCCAGCCCGCCTGTAACTCGTCCACGAGTTGGATGAGCCGTCGCTGGAGCGGACCGGCCTCCAGGTCGTCCGGGCTACTGACGCAAATCGGCAGCTGGGCGAGTTGACTCTTGTTGATCGCCAGGTAACCGCCCGCCAATCGTTTCGCCCCAAAGCGTAGCCGGAACAGCTGCGACAGGAGCTTCGAGTTAAGCAGCCCCAGCAGGTACCGAGCATCGACCTGCCGCGGCACTGCCGCATAGACTTGGACACCCAACGCCCGGCGTCCCTCGTCCCACGCCGCCTCGAGCCGCGTCGTCAGCCCGGCGATGACAATCTTCGGACTCTCGAACAGCCGGCGTTTCCGTGCGGTCAGGCAGGCGGCAGCGGCCGGCAATCTCGGAGCAGCGAAATCCCGCTTCATGAAGCGCACTCGACCGGGCCGAATGGCGTAGCGATCGATGTTGCCGCTCACGATGAATTCGTAACTCGCCTCCGCCACAGCCTCCGTGCTCTCCTGCAAGGCACCGGCAATGCTAGCCGCTTGGAAGCCCGTCGAGCCGCTGTGCAACTCGGCCACTTCCGACAGCGGGCGTGTCGGCACGCGGGTTTCCACACGCAGTTGGCCGTGGATCTGCAGCCCCGACTCGGCGGACAATTCGGCTTGCCGAACCGAGTGCTCGGCTGGGCAGACCAGCAGCTCCTCCAGACACTGGGCCTGGACCGTGGCGATGCGGTGTTCGTCGGGCGGCGGTTGCTTCCGCCAGATCAGCACATAGGGATAGACGCTCGCGTCTGGGAAAGCGGAACTGCCCGCCAGATCCGCAATCCGCAGGATCGTCGTCTGCTCCAACAGCAACTTCCGGCAAACGCGGGCGTAGTTCAGAGTGGCGAGTTTGTTGGGTATAATGAACCCGCACACGCCGCCCGGCCGCAGAAGTTCGAAGGCTTTTTCCAGAAACAGCACATACAGGTCATAAGCCCCGCGGGCGCAGCGGTAGTGCAACTGCAGATACCGCTTGACCGTCTCGCCATGCGTCTGCGTCAGCCGCCGGATGTTGACATAGGGCGGATTGCCCAGAACAGCGTCGAACCCGGACTGCCCGCCGCGGAAGACCTCGGCGAATTCCGCTCGCCAACAGAACGCCGGGCAGGCCCCCGGGCTGTCCGGCGGTCGCTCGGGATCCGGCTCAACCAGCGCATCGCCGCAGCGGATCTGCGTCGACAAAGCGGCCCGCAGTTTATCGGCTCGCCGTGCATCCCCATCGGCCGCGACGTCGGCCAACGCGATCTTCGTTCGCTCGACTAACTGCGGTTGGAGCTCCAATCCAAACAGGCTCGACAGCAGAATCCGTTTCCGCTCGGCCCAGGCCAATTCCCAGTCCCCGGTCGTCGAGCTGCGTTGCAGGCGAGCTGGAGCGGCAGTCGTCGGACGCGGCGGAACAACGACTCCCTCGCCCCGGTACTCCGGGGAGAGGGTTGGGGTGAGGGGCGAATCGGCTGGGAGGGCGAGGCTCCTGCCGAGCCGTGGGCCGCAACCGGCTTGGCGGGAGCCGCGCCCTCCCATTCCATAGGCCACCTCGGGATCCATAACACCGGCCGGATCCGAGCGGAGATAATACGCCAGGTGCCATTCCAGCAGACACCGGTAGGCTTCGACCAAAAACGCACCTTCGCCGCAGGCCGGTTCCAGGATACGTAACGGCCGATCCGGATGCGCGTCGGCCAACAGTGGAGCGAGCGTGTGACGAACCATGTATTGCACGATCGGCGCCGGCGTGAAGTACTCGCCGGTGGCCCGACGGGCCGCCAACGTCGCGTTGGCGCGGTGCGTATTCGGGGATCGGTCGGACATGCTTTTGCACCTGATGCGGGTCGCGGCCAAGGCACGGTCGAAAAACAACTCCCTCGCCCCGGTACTCCGCAGATTGTCCCACTTTTAAGCTGCCATTTCTTCCAGACTTACGTCACTTTGCGGCTGGTTGATTGGGGTCGGCCGTGCCTTCGCGATGGTCAATCCGTTATGTACCAGCACCAGCAGG
>JAPLNJ010000985.1 GCA_026692885.1 Planctomycetota bacterium
AGCTCAAAGCAAGTGCTGTAGGGTACATCAAGCGGAGCGCCGATGTACCGGCGGATTCGACATTGATCCCCAGGTGCATCGTCGCCAGCGGCAGACGCCGATGCTCAGCATGTAACTTCGGCTCGCGCTTACCGAGCCACGTTGTAACACGCGCAATCGCTGGCTCGATGCACCCTACCAGCAGTGCTGTAGGGTACATCAAACGGATCGCCGATATACCGGCGGATTCGACATTGATCCCCAGGTGCCCAGGTGCATCGTCGCCAGCGGCAACCGCCGATGCTCAGCGTGTGACATCGGCTCGTGCTTACCGAGCCACGTTGTGGCAGGCACAATCGCTGGCTCAATGCACCCTACGAGCAGACGTGCAATCATCGCTAGCCCGCATTGATCTTGCTGATTCGCACCTTGGTGAAAGGCTGGCGATGGCCTGTGCGGCGGTGGTAGTTCTTGCGCCGACGGAATTTCTGGATGTAGACTTTCTCGCCGAAGGTCGCCGTCACCACCTCGGCGGTGACGCTGGCGCCCGTGACAGACGGAGTGCCGACTTTCAACCCGGCGTCACCAGACACAGCCAAGACCGTGTCAAACGTCAATTGATCGCCCTTGGGAAGATCGCGGAAATCGATTTCCAGTTCCTGGCCTTCTTCCACTTTGTATTGCCGGCCGCCGTCTGCAATAATCGCGTACATGCCCAACCCCAAATGCAAATGGTTCAGTGTGAAAGGTAAGATACTAGCCGAACGGCGCCGCCGTGTCGAGGCCCGGTGCATCCGCTCAGGAGAACCCCATGTACGGAACCATCCAACAGTACTTCGTGGACCAACTCAGCCAAATTCGCCAAAACGGCCTGTTCAAAGCCGAACGCGTGATCAGCACGCCCCAGAACGCCCACATTCGCGTTGGCGATGGATCGCCCGTCCTCAACATGTCTGCCAATAACTACTTAGGGCTGGCGCAACACCCGGAAATCATCGCCGCTTCCCGCGCCGCGTTAGACCGATGGGGCTACGGCTTGGCGTCAGTCCGCTTCATCTGCGGCACGCAGGCCATCCACAAACAACTCGAGCAACGAATCAGCGAGTTTCTGGGCTCCGATGAGACCATTCTGTACAGTTCCTGCTTCTATGCCAACGGCGGGCTGTTTGAAACGCTGCTAGGCACCGAAGACGCCATCATCTCGGACGAACTGAATCACGCCAGCATTATCGACGGCATCCGCCTGTGCAGAGCCGCCCGCTTCCGCTACCGCAACAACAACATGGCGGATCTGGAGGCAAAACTGCAGGAGGCTCGCTCCGCCCGCTTTCGGCTGATCGCCACCGACGGCGTGTTCTCAATGGACGGTACCATTGCCAACTTGCCAGGAATCTGCGACCTGGCCGACAAGTACGACGCTTTGGTGATGATCGACGATTCGCATGCCGTGGGGTTCATGGGGCAGCGTGGCCGCGGGACCCACGAGTACCACCAGGTGATGAGCCGTATCGATATCCTGACCGGCACACTCGGCAAGGCGCTCGGTGGAGCCAGTGGCGGGTACACCAGCGGGCGGAAAGAGATCGTCGACCTGTTGCGGCAGCGTTCGCGGCCCTACCTGTTCTCCAATTCACTGGCGCCGCCGATCGTGGCCGCCTCGTTGAAGACGCTGGAACTGCTCTCGGCGTCCACAGCGTTGCGGGACCGGTTGGAGGCCAACACGCGATTTTTCCGCGAGGCGATGTCAAAGACCGGCTTCTCAATCCTGCCCGGCACGCACCCGATCGTGCCGATTATGCTCGGCGATGCCGCCTTGGCGACCGAGGTTGCAAACCGGATGTTGGGTCAGTTGTCAGGGGTGGGACACGAGACTCGGCATGCGGCCTTGATCGTAGCGTTGCGTGCTGCGTTCAGTGCTGGCCACGGTCCGGGTGGCTGGCGGCTGAGCCTAAGCGAAGCCCCAGTCCCCGGTTTCTGGGCCATCGCTGCACTCTGCCCCAGCCACCCTGACCTCCTGCTGTTAGCGTTTTGCACCACCTTAGGCGAGCGGCAGGAAATAACTTACCCGCGGGTTGGCCTTCCCGGGCCAATCGGGACGGTCTTGGAAGACCATCCTACATTGAGTTGGGGAAACGATTTCCTGCCGCTCGCCTAATGACCAAGGCCTCGGCATGCCACCAGCACCTTGCCCCACTTTCTGACGCGATACTCTGGCAGCCAACGCACGACAAGTGTCTAATGTAGCGAGTAGTCCGGATTCTGCTGCGATCGCAGGTTCTCAATTCTTCTTCCTTCGTTTCTGGAGGTCTCGTCCATGTGCCGCGGATCAAGACGCAGTGAAGACGGTTTCACGCTGGTCGAGATGCTGGTCGTGATTGCGATCATCGGCATTCTGGCGGGGTTCTTACTGCCGGCCATCCAGGCTTCGCGGGAAACGAGCCGCCGAACCAAATGCCAGAACAACATTCGCCAGTGTGCGTTGGCCATCACGGAATTCGGTGCTCAAAACGAACACTTCCCGCCCGCCCGAGCCTTGGTTGGCGGGGCGATTCTCAACTGGCCGGTGGCGATTCTGCCGAATCTTGAGAAACTGGGCCTTGTCAATGAAATCAAGGCGTCGGGCATCGGTGCCATGGCGGTCGTGCCGATTGCTGCCTTGGTATGCCCGAATGACGTCGACCGCGGGACTCCGGGCGTCCTGAGCTACCGCGTCAACGGCGGGCGGGCAAACGCGCCCTGGACAAGCCCAGCAAACGTCACGTTCCCGAACTGCGACTGGCTCGAAAACGGTCTCTTCGTCGATCTTGCGGTGCCCAACTCGCCACTCCCGGGCCAACGGGAAATGAGTATCGACAGGATCCGCGACGGCAGCAGCAACACGATTATGATTGCGGAGAACCTCGTTGCACTGACGGTGGATCCGCTTAGAACGAAGTCGCTATGGTCGGTGTCGCCAAGCGAGGAAAGTGGGCAGGTGCTCTGGTTCCCGGATTGCCCTGGATGCGGGACGACCAGCCCCGACTTCGTCGACCTGAATCGAGACGAAACGGTGTCCGGGGCGCCGCCAGCAACGGACGTGCGGTTCGCGCGTCCTGCAAGCTATCACCCGAACGGCTACATGTTAGCGATGGCCGATGGGTCCGTTCGGTTCGTCGGCGAAACACTGGACTATCGGGTGTTCGCGGTCCTAATGACCAGCGACGGTGATAAGGCACGCAATCCTGGCACAGGAATTCCCGACTCGCGTTGGCAGTCTCCCTCGTGGGTTCCCGGCAATCCGGCGGCTAGTGCTCCGTTCTATCCCGGCACAAAATTCTGAGGGCCTCGAAGAGCCGCCACTCTTTGGCGCAATGGTCTTCTTTGTCTTCCGTTCGAACCCGCTGAGGTAGACGTTTCGGTAGTTGCTCCACGAGTATCCACTGACCCGCTGCAGCCAAAAGTCCAACGCGACGGGATCCGTGGTGGTTGCCGAGGCCGACAGGTCCAACGAAAATGTGGGTGCGGGTCAGCGTGTCCGTGGCTCCCAGAGTCCGGACGTCCACGCCCAGTCGTCAGCCCAAGGTTGTGTCGCTTTGTCCCTGCCAACACCACCTGCTGCTCCAGACGCGACGTGCCAACTCAGCGCCGTAGCGCCGGTCGCCGTCGCTCAGCAGCCCCTGCCGATTGTGCGGGTGGACACGACCAAGCGGCGTCTGGTATGTTACGGTGTTTAGCCAACCAGGGCCTGTGTGCAAGGGCTGAGTCGAGAATGACGTACGAGATTTTCATTCACGAACTGGCTGCCGAGGAGCTGGAGGAACTGCGGGCGTACGACCAGCGCACCGTTGTGGAAGCGATCGAGGAGCATCTCGCGCACGAACCGACCCGCGTTACCCGGCGCCGCAAGTGCCTCGCGGCCTTGTCGACGAGCTTCGAATACGTGCCACCGGTCTGGCAACTGCGGATCGGTGATTTCCGCGTCTTCTACGACGTTGACGAGGCGGGCAATACGGTTCACGTCCGTGCCGTGCGCCGTAAAGACCCGGACCAGAGAACGGAGGACATCACATGAAATCGGTCTCAGATCAAGATGCCCAGGCCAACTTCCAAGACGTTCTGGCGAGTGCACAGAATGAACGCGTGGTGATTACTCGGCAGGGAAAGCCCAGTGCGGTCGTTTTGGGACTGGAGTCCTGCGACGAGGCGGACCTCAGGCTGGCCGTTTCGCCGGAGTTCTGGACCATGATTCAGCTTCGCCGCCAGGGCAATTCCATCCCTCTGGCCGAGCTCAAGGTCCGTCTCGGTTTGGCGGGCGATGCCCGCGAATGAAGGAACCTGGCCTGGCAAACAGCAGGCTGGCAAGCCTGATCTACTCGGTGTCCGGCAGACGTTCCGCGGCCAGCGCCACGGCGCTGATGGCAATCCCCGGATCGGTGAAACGGATCTCCAGCTTGCCGCTCTGCAACAGCCCTTCCGGAATCGGGTAGCTGCGGGTCACCCACCATTCTTTCCTGACCGTAACGGCCGGCCCGCTACGGACGAATTTGCCGATCACCGTGCCGTTTACGGCGATCGTCTTCTTGCCGCCCTGGGGGCCTTCGGTGAGCCGGACGACCAACCAGCGATAACCTTGATCCAAGAAGTCGTCTCGGCCGATGATGCCCGGTGCATCAAAGCTGGCTCGCCACGTTTCGCCGTCGTCCTCACCTTGCAGCGTCCAGCCGCTCAGCTTCCACTCGCGTTCCGAGATGACGGAACCGAGATCCACGATTCGGTGGGGCTTTCCCGCGACCTTCAAGGCTTTCTCCAAAACGCTCGGCGGGTGCTCGATGGCGAGCGAACAGTGGAATCGGCTGAACAGCGTGCTGGTGGCACCCTGCGCCCGAGGGTCGACTGGATGCGGGATCACGCCGTAGATGCCATAGACCGTGTCCCAGTAGCTCTTAGTCAACGCCCGCACGTCAAGCTGCTCCAACTCGGCGGCCAATTCGCGCAGCCGCGGCTTCTGCGGGTACTCGTCGGATTGCAGTAGCAAATCCCGCAGCTCGTCGAGTGAGACCAGTTCGTTCCGGCTCGCCGCCGTCTTGCCCGCGGCTTTCGCCACAGCCGCAACCTCGTCCAAACGCACCGCCACCGTGGCGAGCCGGCGGAATAGGTCGGCGTAGAACAGCAGACTGCGGCGGTACTCAGCCATCGTGGGCCCGAGCGGCAGACGCGGCTGCCAATCAGCGCCGACTCGCTCCAACAGCGGCAACAGCTTCGCAATGCTGGCCTCCAATCGCTGCGGAGAATACGGAAACGGCGGGTAGTAGCCCCAGTCCGGAATGACCTCGAACTCCTCTAGCAAAGGTCCGATCCCGGCCAACTCGTCGCCGAAGGTGAACCGCCCAAAATCGGCCAGCACGGAATCCGGCTCCAACGCTGGATTCCAATAGGCCTCGGCACAGCAAAAGATGCTGGCGCAGTTGAGCTTCGGCGCCATCGTGTAGCAGATTCCGCCGGAGTAGCAGCCCAGTGCGAGTTCCTCGCGCCGCCGCTGGAACATGCGCCGCACACGACAACGCGGCGACACTGTCCCCTCGCCCTCAGTGACGCTGTAGTCCCAGGTCAGCACCCGGTGCGTCTTGGCGGCGTGCTGAGCGCTGGGCCGCCCATCGCCGCCGTGCGTGGGCAGGCAGTCGGGGCTGAAGCCCAAGTTGATGCTGGTGAAGGTGTCCGGCGGGAATTCGGGCAGCTTCTGGAAAAAATACTTCATCGCCTGCTGGGCACGCTCCGGCTTACCGGTCCACAGCGGCACGCCCCAGCCTGCCATTGGGTCGCCCCACGTCCCGATCTCGATGGTCACACCTGGGTTGTTCCGGCGGACGATGCGGCTAAGTTCCAAGCAGAGGTCGACGTACGTCTCCGCCGTACAGCCGTTGCGAAAGCAGCCGCCCGGATCGCCCGGAAAGAAGCCGATGAACTGGTTGCCGCGAAACGTCTTGGACCAGTGATCCCAGAGTGCCACGATCTGGTCGTGATCCTGAGCGTCCTTGGGGCACGCACAATACCACTGCTGGCCGATCGTGTTCACGGCCTGAATCGGATGGACCGCGACTCCGCGGGTCTTGGCATACGCGATCACACGGTTCATAATCGCCGCAAATTCCGTTGGTATCTTGCCGCCCTTGAGAGCTTCGGACGAGAACAGGGTCGGCACCAGCCAGAACTCGAAGACGTTGTAGCGATAGCCCGAAATCATATCGATGAAGCGATCCCACTCGACGTCCGACCAACGATTGACCGGCACGTCGAACAGGACGTTGGGATTGAACGCATTCTGCAGATGCTCGGCAAAATTGACGTAGCAGATCCGCAGGGGGAATTGCGGGCCGTCCACCACGCGCCCCAAGTCGATGGTCGCCGACTTGCCCGCGACGCGGATCGAACGCAGAATCTCGATCAGACCGTAGCGACACCCCAACTCGCCGGGCGACCAGCAGATTAGAGTCTCGCCAAGTGCGGGATCCGTCAGGCGTTGCAGTACAAAGCCCTGCGGGCCGACCCGCGGCTCCAGCTGCAGCCGACCCGCAGTGACCAGCTGTTTGACCAGCGGAGCCTGGTCGCCCACCACCGCGATGACATGACTTTTCGATCGTAGGGTGGGCTTCCGCTCAGCCTCCTTCAGGCCACCCTCCTTCGGCCAAGTCTCAGCCAGCGGGCCAATGGCGATCGACGCACCCGTACTGCGTTCGACGAACCCGCCGATCCAATCGGCGGCGTTGCGAATCAGCTGGCTGTCCTGGCCCAACAAGATGTCTATGGCAGATTGGCCATCTTCGACCACCACCAATGGTGTTGGCGCCCGCTCGCGAATTCGCTGCAGGCCCAGGGGCCAGCTCTCGGCAGCCGTGAGCTGCGACGCCAGCAGCAGAGCCAGTAACAGCAGCGCCGACGGGAGCCTTCGAGACATCGACATAGCAACCTCTCAACGCGGCTTGGCCGCAATCAAGTAGCATGGCTCTCCAGAGCCGTGTGCGTGCGACTCCGCCGCGGCGAGTCGCTCCCGATACTGCCCAGTCTTGGAACGACTGAAGTAGGTCAGGCTTTCCAGCCTGACGCAAACCGAGCGTCAGCTTGCTTCCCCCCCTCGCCCCTGTACTCAGCAGATTGTCCCACTTTTAAGCTGCCATTTCTTCCAGACTTACGTCACTTTGCGGCTGGTTGATTGGGGTCGGCCGTGCCTTCGCGATGGTCAATCCGTTATGTACCAGCACCAGCAGGCCAAGTTGCGTGCGGGCGCGGC
>JAPLNJ010000986.1 GCA_026692885.1 Planctomycetota bacterium
ATCACCATCACCGAGCCGATCCAGAAACTGTTGATCTCATGCCCGGCCACGTTCAGATGCACCTCGGGCAGCAGCGTGGAGAACACGACGCCACCGGCGAAGATCCCCACGGCGATCTTCGAGACCACGAACGTGATCAGCGACACGATGGACAGCACGTAGCGCGAGGCCGGCGAGAACCGCCGTTCCAGAAACTCGGGCATCGTGAACACCAGCGAGCGGGCATAAAACGGCACAAAGACCCAGGCCAAGACCAGCAGGCACCAGGCGTGCAACTCGTAGTGCGCCAGCGCCACCCCGTCGGCGGCACCGGACCCGGCCAGGCCCACGATGTGCTCGGAACCGATGTTCGACGCAAAAATCGAGGCACCGACGACCCACCAACCCAGATTGCGGCCAGCCAGGAAGTAATCGTCCGCCGTGTCCTTGCCGCGGCTGATGACCCACCAGGCCACACCCAGTAGGACGCTGAAGTAAGCCGCAATCATGAGCCAGTCGAGGCCGGTCAGGGTCGAGCCGCCAGCGGCTACCGCGAGGAGAGGCGTGAGGGTGTTCATGGACTTCGCAACCTTGTTTCGATGCTAGGGAAGGCTTCAATGACAGGGGAGGTTTCAATGACAACGCAGACCCACTTGGCGGAGGAACGACTGCCCGTTTCAAAACGGGGCGAATTCCGCAAAGCGTCCCATGATAGCGTGGACAATTTCCCGTTCCTAGCCGGGAAGCAGGCAGGAAATTTGGCAACGTAGCGGAGCTTCGCGGACGAGCGTTTCGAAGCCGAGTTGGGAAGGACGGAAGAATTCCTAACGGCGTTGCCCCTCACCCCCACTGCTGGGAACATCTTCACGCCTCTCTCGTTCCCACGCTCCGAGGCTGTGAAAGAATGTGCGAACGCAATTCACGGTAGGGTGGGCCAAGTACTCGCGGCCCACCAATTCCAAGGAAATGGCCTTGTTTTCGATGGTGGGCCGCGAGTACTTGGCCCACAGACGCTAATCCAGCCCCTCGCCCAGGCGTTCTTTCTTCTCCGCGTCGCGGGCCGGTGTCGAGCGGCGTAGTTGACCGCAGGCGGCAGAGATGGCATCGCCTTTGCGTTCGCGGAACTGGACGTTGATCCCGGCCCGTTCGAGGACCTGACGGAACCGCTTCTGAGCGGAAGGGGACGGGGTCCGGTAGGATAGTTCCAGGACGGGGTTGTAGGGAATCACATTTAAGAAAGCGGTCCGTCCACGCAGCAGGGCAGCCAACTGGCGGGCGTGCTGCGGCTGATCATTGATGCCGGCCAGCAGCACATACTCGAACGTCAGCCGACGGCCTGAGGCTTCAAAATAGCGATCCGCAGCGGCCAGGATCGGTTGTAGCCCGATCTTCTTGTTAACCGGGACCAGCTGATTGCGGAGCTCGTCGTTCGGGGCGTGCAGGGAAACGGCCAGCTGGTAGTGCGTCGCCATTTCCGTCAGCCGATCGATTCCGCTGGGCAGACCCACCGTCGAGATGGTGATTCGCCGAGCGCTGATCCCCAGGCCGTCAGGGCGGCTCGCGTCGTCCAACGCCGGCAGCAGCCGATCCAAATTCGCCAGCGGTTCGCCCAGGCCCATGACGACAAGGTGGCTCAGCCGCTCCTCACGCGGCAGCAACCGCTGCAACTGCAGCATCTGCTCGACGATCTCCCCCGAGGTGAGATTGCGGACTACGCCATCCAACCCGCTGGCGCAGAACACGCAGCCCATCGCGCAGCCGACCTGGCTGCTGATACAGATCGACCGCCGTGAGCCGTCTCGCAACAGGACACACTCGGTACGTTGTCCGTCCGCCAGTTCCAGTAGCAGTTTCTCCGTGCCGTCGGATGCCTGGCTGTGTTTGACGACCTGGGTGGTGAAGATCCGGAACTCAGCCGTCAGCTCCTCGCGCAGGCGTTTGGGCAGATCCGTCATCTCCGTGAAGTCACCAGCCCGGTTCTCGAACAACCACTTGCGCACTTGCCCCGCCCGAAAGCCGGGATACTGGTGATCCGCCAGCCAATCACGAAACACGGTCGAGAGGGGTTCCAGCAGGTGGTTCATCATCAGGTCGGCTCGCTACGGCCGCAGTCAAAGGTGGTCAGGCTTTCCAGCCTGACATGAATTCCGGACGGCGTCAGGCTGGAAAGCCTGACCTACGACTAACGCGTCAGGCTGGAAAGCCTGACCTACGACGGGCTGCCCCGTACCTCCGCAATCTGCCGCCCGATATGTCCCGCGCGCAACGCAGTTTCGAAGGCTTCCACGTCCGGGTAGATGGCATGACTGCAGAACTTGATGCACCAGTTGTGCGCCAGCGGGCTGATGGCGATCACCACGCGGCCGTGGCGATGGGCTTCCCACATTTCGATTGCCGTGCCCATCGACGCCTCTGGTACAAACGCCAGAACCACATCCACCTCGCGGCACATGCGGTTGTGTCGGAAGAACACCTCCCGGCCAGTCACCTCGTCGTAGGCAATCGATTCGCGGTGGTCGGCCAGTGGATCGTACACTTCCGCCTCTGGAAAATGTTCCGTCAACAGCCGTTCTAGCCGCGGGCGGTAGTCCTGATCGTGCAGGACGGCCTCCCGCAACGACCCCTGCATAATGCCGGCGAGAAAGAATTTCATAGTTCGGTAACAACCCCTTCGCGAGATCGGTCTGAATGCGATAGGATACGCCCTGAGCGAACCGAAACAAAGCCCTGGCACGGGTTCTTGGAACGGACACAGAATATGACAGCGACGGGACCCAATGTGAAGCGGGCGTTCGACCTACTGTGGCGGTTGTTACCGATCCCCGGCCGTAGTGGCCAGGAAAGCCAAGTGGCCGAATTCGTGCGTCAGCAACTGCTGGCGGCCGGTGCCCCGGCCTCGGCCGTGCGTTGCGACACGGCGCACCGCCGCAGTCCCCTGGAAGGCGACACCGGCAACTTGATCTTGAAGTTGCCCGGCACGCGGCGCGCGCCGCGCCGCATGTTGTCGGCGCACCTGGACACCGTCCCCATCTGTGTCGGTTGTCGGCCGGTCCGCCAAGGAGATCTGGTCCGGCCGGCCGATCCGCAAACGGGCCTCGGCGCCGACGACCGGGCGGGCACGGCGGTGATCTTGAATACGGCCTTGGAAATCATCGAGCGTGACCTGCCGCACCCACCCCTGACATTCTGCTGGTTCGTGCAGGAGGAAGTCGGCTTGCACGGGTCACGCTATCTGCAGAAGAGTTTGCTTGGCGAGCCGAAGCTGGCCTTTAACTTTGATGGCGGCTCGGCGGCCAAGTTGACGATCGGAGCCACCGGCGGCTACCGTCTGGCGATCGAGATCCAGGGGTTGGCGAGCCACGCGGGGATCGCCCCGCAATGGGGCGTGAGTGCCATCGCCATCGCGGCGCTGGCCATCGCGGATCTGCACCGCGGCGGCTGGCACGGGGATGTCCGCAAAGGCCGCCGTTGCGGCACGAGCAATGTGGGCGTAATCCAAGGCGGTGACGCGACTAACGTGGTCACCGACCGGGTGACCATCCGGGCGGAGGCCCGCAGCCACGATCCGGAATTCCGCCGCAAGATCGTCGCCGAGATCGAACGCGCGTTCCAACGGGCGGTTCGTGAAGTCAAGAGTGCGGCCGGCGCCACCGGTCGCGTGGACCTGGACGGCCGGCTGGATTACGAAGCGTTTCGGCTGGCGGAAGACGAACCGTGCGTGCAGGCCGCGGCGGACGCAGTGCGGGCGATCGGCCGGGAACCGGAGTTGGCGATTTCCAACGGCGGACTAGACGCCAACTGGATCTCCGCCCAGGGGATCCCCACCGTGTCGCTGGGCGCCGGCCAAGTGAATCCGCACCGCACGGACGAGGCGTTGAATGTGGCTGAGTTTGAGGACGCCTGCCGCGTGGCCTTGCGGTTGGCCACCGCGGCAACGGAGTAGACCGATGACTTCGACTGCTGAATTGCTCTCCCAGGGTTGGCAACTGCATCGGGCCGGACAGCTGAAGACCGCCGAGCAACACTATCGTCAAGCATTGCAGCTCGCGCCGACCGATCCTAACGCCTGGTGCTACCTGGGCATGGCCTGTCACGACCAGGACCGTCTGGACGAGGCGGTGGCAGCCTACCGGAAAGCGATTCGGTTGCAACCCGACTTCCCGATCGCCTTAAACAACCTGGGCAATTCGCTGCGTCTGCAGCGCAAAATCGACGAAGCCGTGGCCAGCTTCGATCAAGCCTTGCGGCTCAAGCCCGACTACGTCACGGCCCAAAAAAACAAAGGCACCGCCTTGGTTTGGGAGGGTCGGCTCGTCGAGGCTTTGGCCTGCTACGAACGAGCCCTGGAACTCGACCGGAACGACGCCGAGACGCACAAGAACATCGGGGTCGTCTTGCTCCTGCAGGGCCAGTTCGAGCGAGGCTGGCGCGAATACGAATGGCGCTGGAAAACAAGCGAAGTCACCTTGCCGAATTACGCACAGCCGCTCTGGGACGGAGCCCCGCTGGATGGCCGCACGATCCTGCTGACCGCCGAACAGGGTCTGGGGGACGCGATGCACTTCATCCGTTATGCGGCCGTGCTCAAACAACGCTTCGATTGCCGCGTCATCGCCGCCTGCCCGCGGCCGTTGTTGACGCTGTTCAAGAGCTGCGCGGGCATCGACGTGTTGCTCGCTCAAGGAGACCCGCCGCCGCCGTTCGACGTGTTTGCTCCGTTGTTGAACCTGCCGGGAATCCTGCGGGATCAGGCGAGCACCTTTCCCAATCTCGTCCCGTATCTGCATCCGGACGAAGCCTTGGTCCGCAAGTGGCAAACGGAACTCGCCGGCTTCCGTGGCTTGAAGATCGGCATCGCTTGGCAAGGCAATCGTCAGCATCAGGCCGACCGCTTCCGCAGCATGCTGCTGACGGAGTTCTTGCCCCTCGCGAAGCTGAAGAACGTGCAGTTGTTCTGCCTGCAAAAAGGCGTCGGCTCGGAGCAGTTGGAGGCCCTGACCGGTCGCTTGGACGTCGTGCCGCTGGGCAGCCGTTTGGACGAAGAGTCGGGCGCCTTCATGGATACGGCGGCCGTGCTGAAGAATCTGGACCTGTTGATCACCTCGGACACGGCGATTGCGCACCTGGCTGGGGCCATCGGTACTCCGGTTTGGGTCGCGCTGGCCCATGTGCCCGATTGGCGCTGGCTCCTGGATCGCGAGGACACGCCCTGGTATCCCACCATGCGTTTGTTCCGGCAGCCGCAACCAGGCGACTGGACCAGCGTGTTCCACAGGATCGCGACGGCTCTCCGGCAAGCCTATCCAGCAGTCGAGCGAAAGCACTGGTCCGATTATCGCGTGGCAGCCAGCGGCATGAATCGACTGACGCAGGGTCGACACGGATTGGTGCTGTACAATCGCTTCGACACCTACATCGGTAGGTCGGTGGAACGGTACGGCGAGTTCTCGGAGGGTGAGGTGGACGTCTTCCGGCAACTAGTGCGGCCCAGCCATGTCGTCGTCGAGGCGGGGGCGAACATCGGGACCCATACCCTGGCGTTGTCCGAGTTGGTGGGTGACCACGGAGTCGTGTACGCGTTCGAGCCACAGCGGATCGTGTTTCAGACGCTTTGCGCCAACCTGGCGTTGAACAGTCGCACCAACGTCGACTGTCGCTGCGAAGCCCTGGGGGAAACTCCCGGTTGGCTCTTCGTACCACCCTTGGACTATCGCGCCGCGAACAATTTTGGAGGGTTGGGGTTGGGCAATTACCAGCACGGCGAGCGGGTCCGCGTGGTCACGATCGACAGCCTGCAGTTGCCGCGTTGCGACCTCTTGAAGGCCGATGTCGAGGGCCTGGAGTTGAGCGTCCTGCGAGGGGCTGCCGAGACCATCGCCAAGTACCGGCCCTTGCTGTACGTGGAAAACGATCGATCGGAGAATTCGGCCGTTGTGATTGAGTATCTGCGGTCGCTGGGGTACAACCTCTACTGGCACTTGCCGCCCTTGTTCAGCCCCACGAATTACTTCGACAACAACGTCAATGAATTCGGCGGCACCGTCTCGGCCAACATGCTGGGCGTGCACGCGTCGGTGAAGGCGGCGATTACGGGACTGCCGCGAATTGAAAGCCCGCAGGACGACTGGCGACAGCCGTCGGTTGGACAGGAGAAAGTATGACGCAGAGCACACCCATTCTGGTCCCAACTGCCCCGGGGGAGTTGGTGGACAAAATCACGATCCTGGAGATCAAGACCGAACGCATCCAGGATGTCGGCAAGCTGAAGAATGTGCGGTTCGAATTGGAGACACTCGCTGCCGCCCGGGATCAAACGCTGCCACCGTCACCCGAGCTGGGTAAGCTGACCGCCGAGCTGAAACGGATGAACGCAGCCCTCTGGGACATCGAAGACCAAATTCGCGACTGCGAGCGGCGACAGGACTTCGGTCCGGAGTTCATTCGCCTGGCCCGCTCCGTCTACCACAGCAACGATCGCCGCGCGGCGGTCAAACGGCAGATCAACGAACTTCTCGGTTCCGAATTGATGGAGATGAAGTCTTACGCCGCGTATTGAGTCGGCGGAGGCATCTTCGAAGAAAGTCATCTTTGACTCTAGACTCGCCCCCTGTTGACGTTACAATTGGGTCGATCACGCGATAGACAGTTCGCTCCTCCCTATGCTTTAACAGCCGCAAATTCTTTTTGCACCCAAGAGAGTAAGGTATGCGAACTTGCTTTGACTCGTGTCTTGTGTGGTTTATCCTGCCGAGCTGGTAAAGTGGAGATTTTGGGCGATGCATGCGGCGGTCGTTTTGTCGTCCCAACCACAATCTTTTGCCAATTGTCTGACAGCGGAAATCATGCGGGATCGGGGTGGTAGAATTGGTTGCGACAGGAGGAGCCCCAGTGGGGAACGATGCCGAGCGATCCGATGTTTTTCGCAGCGTGCCCCGGCCTAGCGGTGATGCCTTGGGGGTGCCTGTTGCCCCGCGAGGTCCGCTGTGCGGTGCTCTGGAGTTTGTAACGGAATGTGAGCTGTCCTGACCCGGTGTTGACTTCGCATGGAGTGTTGCTGAGGAGTAGTGCCTTGTACGACACACTGTTGGAAGAATTTGAAGACGATACGACGCGTGCGCCAGACGAGGAAGACGCCCTAAACGCTTTGCCACTCGACGACGTGGACGGTAGCGAGGAGGACGATCTCGTCGAACCGGCGGGCGACGTGGAGCCTGACCTCGAAGCCTTGAAGGAGACTGAAGAAGATCTGTTAGCTGACGTGGGCGACAACGAGACTTGGTCCGATGACCCGGTTCGCATGTATTTGACCCAGATGGGCGAGATCCCGCTGCTCACGCGTCAGGAAGAAATCCGCCTCGCTCGCAACATCGAGATCACACGGAGAAAGTTCCGTACCAAGCTGCTCGAGTGCGACTACGTGATCCAGATGGCCTACAAGACGCTCAAGCGAGTCCACGATGGCGAACTGCCGTTTGACCGCACCGTGCAGGTGTCGGTCACCGACCGCCTCGAAAAGGAACAGATTCTGGGCCGGATCTCCCACAACTTGTGCACGCTGGAAGTCTTGCTGAAGCGCAACAAGCACGACTACCGCGTGTCGTTGGGGCGGACCTACAACCAAAAGCGTCGCACGGAGGCCTGGATTCGGCTGTCCCGTCGCCGTCGGCGGGCGGTGCGGTTGATCGAGGAGTTGGGCCTGCGGACGCAGAAGATCGAGCAGATGATCCCCATCTTGGAGGGTTTTGCCAAGCGGGTTCACGACCTCCGCCAAAAGATCCGAGACTCGAAACGTGACCGCCGCGTGGCGGTGGAACGCGAGGCTTGGATTCGCGAGTACCGCAGTATCCTGCTGGCGACGCAAGAGACGCCCAAGAGTCTGGCGCACCGCATCGTCTACCTCAAACAGGTCTATTCGGAGTACCAAAAGGCCAAACGCCAATTGTCCGAAGGCAATTTGCGACTGGTGGTCTCGATCGCCAAAAAGTACCGTAACCGTGGCCTCAGCTTCTTGGATTTGATCCAGGAAGGCAACGCGGGACTGATGCGGGCGGTGGACAAGTTCGAATATCGCCGAGGCTTCAAGTTCTGCACCTACGCGACCTGGTGGATCCGTCAAGCGATTACGCGGGCAGTGGCCGACCAGAGCCGCACCATCCGCATCCCGGTTCACATGGTAGAGACCATGTCGCGGGTCCGGAATGTCTCGCGGACCTTGTTGCAGGAAAATGGCCGGGAGCCGTCCCTGGAAGAAGTCGCTCGCCGCGCTGAGACGACAATCGAGGAAGCGCGTCGCGTATTGGCGATGAGCAGGTATCCGATCAGCCTGGACCGGCCGGTGGGCAACAGCGAGGATAGCCATTTCGGCGACTTGCTGCCCGATGGCGGGGCCGAGAGCCCTGCCGCAGGGGCCTCGCACGAGATGCTCCGCAGTCGTATCAACAAAGTATTGAAGACGCTCAGCTACCGCGAGCGCGAGATCATAAAACTGCGGTACGGCCTGGGTGACGGCTACAGCTACACCTTGGAAGAAGTCGGCCATATCTTCAAAGTGACACGGGAACGCATCCGTCAAATCGAGGCCAAAGCCGTCCGTAAATTGCAACAACCCAGCCGCAGCCAAGAACTGGTTGGGTTTCTGGATTGACACTGCCGCGTAAGCGGGCTCTTCACACGGAGCCTCCGGGACGTTCCCGGAGGCTTTTTCTTGCGCCTTGCCAGCTTGGGAATCGTCGATTGTGAGCGGCAAGGCGCTAGCCGCCGATGGGGTTCGGAACCGGCGGCTAGCGCCCAATGCCATCTAATTTGGGACCATTGGGGGCGTTTTTTGTTAGCGGAGCGGCGCAAGCCGCCCGGTTTTCCGACTGTACTACCGGACGGCTCGCGCCGTGCCGCTACAAAGTAGATCCCATTGGGCTAACGCCTTGCCGCTCACTCATCTCGCCCCCAACTCAGGGCGAAAACCTGGAATCACGATCAGGGCGTTGTTCCGCGCTGTCATGTGTGCCCCTGCGGGGAAAGAAGCGAAACAGGCTCTCGCCCTTGCCATCGTGCTAATTTCCCATGTCAACCCCAACTTTGCCTCGCCATCCCCCTCGATGTGTGTCCATAATCAGGGGCGAATCGTCTCTCGCTAAATCATGAATGTCAACCTTTAGTTGACAGATTGACGTCAGATGGTTGGCGCCAACCTCGAAAAACCGTATGCTTTCCGTTATCGCGGATTGGAATCCGTTCCGCGACGAAATCGCGGCGTTGTTCATGGCCACGGCCCAAGACTCGGCGGGGATGTTTGCCTTGCGGTATGAAGCGGCATGAACTTGTGCAGTCAAAGCAAGCAGTAGCTGGCCCTCCAGAGACACCGCAGGCTCGGCCCATCCTATGCGGTGCGACAAGTAATCCGGGCCATTGACGCGGGATGCCAACTTGGCGATTCGAATCTGTGCGATCGATCGGCGCAGCCTTTGCAGATAGCCAATGCCTTTGCAGATAGCCAATGCCTTTG
>JAPLNJ010000987.1 GCA_026692885.1 Planctomycetota bacterium
CCGACGGTAGTCGCCAGTTCCTCGGCGACCGCTGCCACGTGAGTTGGGGTGATCTGCGGAAGATCTTCCGCGTCTCCGATCAGCAGGCACAAATCGCAGAGGCGATGGATGCGACGGGGAATCCCGTCGGTCAGGCGGTGGATCGTCTCCAGGGACGTCGGCTCGAAGATTGCAGGAGTATCGATCGTGCTGGCCGCCAGCATCCGGTGATGGATATAGCTGACCGTCTCTTCCAGGGTAAAACGACGCAGTAGACACTTGACGCTCAGTCGTTCTTCGAGTTCCGGCATCCGCTCCAACGCTGGCAGGATGGCAGGCTGCGCGACCAAGAGCAGCGTCCAGGCCGCCTCAAAATTCAGCAGCAGACGTACGGTTTCCAGGCCGCCTGTGTCCCGTAGTAGCTGGGCCTCGTCGATCACCACGACGGCGTGTCGATGACTCTCGACGTTCTTGGCGAGGGCCTGTTCGATACGCTGCACGCTGTGGTTCACCGCCGCCTCGCCGGAGGTCTCGCCCGTCAAACCGTCGGCCAGAAACGACAGCAGTTCGGTGGGCGCCATCTGGGCGAACCTGACATGCACCAACGGACCGTATTCTTCGGGCAGATCCTCGTGCAGAGCGTGGACGAGCAGGGTCTTGCCGAGGCCGGACGCGCCGGCCAGCAAAGCCGCTCCACGGCGATTTTCGATCGCGTACCGCAACTTCAGCAACGTGGCTTGGTGGGCTTCGCTGGGGTAGTAGAACCGCCGGTCAAAACTGCTATCGAAAGGCCGGACGTTCAGTTTCCAATAGGTCGTGTACATGGGGCACCGTGAATAAGGTCAGATGGTCTCGACAAAATTCTCCGCGATACCCACCGCGGGGATGCCGCTGCGTTCCAGACGCTGGGCCGTAGCGATGGCTTTCTTCTCAGTCGTAAAACGCAGATCCCGTACCACAATCGCTGCGTTGACCGGGCAGTCTTCGTCGCTGGCGAACGGGTGACGATCTTCCGCACCGAGCGGCCCCACGTCGACCACTACCAACGGATAGTGCGCGGAGATTTCCTGAACCAAGGAAAGCAACCCCGCATCGCCCGGCTCCACGTCCACCGATTCCGTATCGGTCAAAGGAAATAGAGTTAATTTATCCGCGACCGAGGCTACGGCCGCTTCGTTGAGCGGGGCCTTGCCGCGGAGCACCTCGGACCAACCGCAGGGGATCTCCATCCCGAGCCGAATTCCCAGCTGCGGGTTCTTGAAGTCCGCGTCCAAGAGGGCCACTTTGACGCCCGCCTGCGCCGCACAACGAGCCAGACACAGGGCCAGCGTCGTTCGCCCCTCACCGCGCCGACAACCGGCAACCATCAGCACATGCGGATACTTGGCGGTGGCTTCCAGCAAGCGATCACCCACGTGCCGGAAGTAAGTCGCTTCGGCTTCCAAGAGCCGCTCGCAGATTTCCGGCCAAGCGAAATGGTCGACTTCCCAATCGGGTGAGAAAACTTTCGCGGCATCCTGCTCCACGGCGGGAACAGGCGTATCCGTGCCCCGGAAGAGGGACGGCAGTTCCAGCGGTGGCGGCAGCTTCAGCGCAGCAGCCGTCTCCAACGCGTCCTGCGTCTTCGGATCGAGTCGGGGCGCTGCCCGCTCCCGAGTTGCAGTCCGCCCACGTTTGGGAGGACGCGGCTCGGAATGGCGTGACTCGGGAGGGCGCGGCTCCTGCCGAGCTGTGACTTCCGACGGCTGCGCGGGCTGTTCGAACCGCGATGGGGTACGGGGCAACGGAGACGCTGGTGCGGGCTCCGGGGCCAATACCACGGGAGGCTGCGCTACTCTGGCGACCGGCGTGGGCGCTGCCACGTCGTCCGTCATGAGCACGGGTGTCGGATCCGGCAACGTCACGGGGGGAGCCGCGGCGAAATGCGGGCCGCTCGCCGCCGTGGGTGGATGCGGCGGCATGGCATAGTACGGGCTGCTGTATCCCAGGTCGGCGTAAGCCTGCGGCGGCATACGGAGATGGGGATGCAGTGTGGCCGGATCCGCCGCCAGGTGTGGTTCGTCAACGCGATACCGTAGACCTGCGCCGTACCAAGCGTCTTGAACGCTCAGTTGCGGTGCTGACGCTGGTCCGGCATAAGGGTTCGTCAGCGGATCCACCAAGGGCTGCGCTGACTCGTACGACTGAGCCGTCTGTGTCGCAGCAGGGGCTCTCTTATAGGCTTTGATAAACGCTTGATCCAGCGAACTCATGAGGTACTCCCTGTCCTAGCGAATCGGCGGCGGATCCATCGAAGGCTGCAACCGTGCGGTGTTCGGTTGCCAGGCATTGGCATTGCGTCCGACAGGCTCGGTCGAGTTGTCCGTGGTTGATCGCGAGTTGGCGCGTGATCGGAGAATCTCGTGATACTGTGCCGGATACTGGAACTTGCTCGAATCAGTCACGGGATACGGCGAAGACGACGGATTGACATGGTTCGGTTGTCCCAGGGACGAAGCCGTCTCCGGCTGCTCGCTGAACGGCAGCTGCGAGCCTGGCGCGAAGGACCTGGAACCACCCGTTGCCGCGACTTCCACGGCACGGCCGGTGTCCGCCTGGACCGTGGCGTCCTGGCCGCTCGAGTCGGGGGAGGGCATCACGCGATCTGCCGTCCAACCGCGCTCCAACAGCGGCTTCGACGAGGCCGGGGTGGCTGCGAGCGGCGACGAGGCCTCGCGGCCCTGTCGGCCGATGGAGGGTGACGACTCTGCCGTAGCTTCGTTGTCCGCGGGGGCGGATAGCGATTGCGCTGGCGGCGGCGTCACCGTCGTCGCGTCGGCCGGAGGCGAGGCTTGCCCCTCGGCCGCGTCCTGCGACTGAGTCTTCGAGTCCAGATCGCTGTCGTTCGGTGCCGGCTGATCCGCGGCGGGTGTGCCGGGATTCTTCGCCGTGGACGGCGTATCCGGACCGCCGGCGAGCATTGCATAGGCGGCGATGAACAGGCCAATCACCAGCGCCCCGACAAACAACTGCCCCAGCAAACGCACTCCCTGGAATCGCGACCAAGTCATGCGTTCTGAGCCGAATCGGGGTGCTGACTGTGTCAGCATTGTCGGCTCTTCGCGTGGCGCCACCGCCGCCGCCGTGACCTCGGCCGTTTTCGGCATTGGTGACAAGGCGGTCACGACATCTATCGCAGCTGGGTTTGGCGGCGCAGTCTCCTGCGGCTCGGCTGGACGTGCTGCCGCGGCCTCCGTCGCCGTTTCCATACGCACCAGCGGCAAACGGATCAGCACCAGATACGAGGGGTCGCTGCTAGCTCGACCGCCGCGCCGCTTGGGATCGGTTGATGCTCGCGATTCTTCCACTTGTTCAGCAGACGCAGTGGTCATGGTCAGCGTTCCATCGAACCAGGATCTAGGGATCGTGTCTCTCGACACGGTGCGCAGAGAACATCGCTACTTTACCTGCATTTATCGGTGCCGGTTGTAGCGGTCTTGAGTCTTAAGGGCGACTTTTCTGGCTGGTTAAGACCGCGGTCTGTTGACGCCTTGACAAGCTGGGACGTGCAGGGTGTTTGGGTGGATATTCACGCGTAGTAGCAGGGTTCGTTGTGCGGCCTTCGGCGTAGGAATTGCGAAAAATGCGCAACTTCAAAACTGGCGCGTCGGGCTAGTGTGCGCAACCTTATGATCAAGGCCAACGGATGGTCCTGTTTTCGTTCCGCCCCCATCCGGGCTTGCCCCGGTGGAGCGAGGTTTCTGGACTACGCCACGGGTCCGCAACCGCCTCACTTCTTCCGCCGCCTCCCGCCCGCCGCCTCCGGCGGCGGGCGGGAAGCGGCGGAAGACATCACGGCTAGCGTCCGCCGACGTAGTGGTCGAAACCCAATTCCACCGGGGCAAGCCCGGATGGGGACCAGACATGCCAAGCTGGAACAAAAGCCGGACCAGATCTCACCATTGCAAGGACTCTCGGGGATACAACTTTGCGCGGCCCAGGGTTGGGGTGAGGGGCGCAGGTACGGGTTCGTAGCAACGCCCACGAAATAACTTCCCCGTTTGTTCTGGGGGTGTCGCGAATACCGGCCGCAGGCCTTGATCATAAGGTTGCGCAAAACGCTAGCAGCAGGGGGTCAGGGTGGCTGGGGCAGAGTGCAGCGATGCCCCAGAAACCGGGTACTGGGGCTTCGCTTAGGCTCAGCCGCCAGCCACCCGGCCCGTTTGCCAGCACCAACAGCCGTGCGCAACCTTATGATCAAGGCCCGAGAAACGTGAGCCTCCACGGGGCGAGCCCGTGGCATCCAACTCGCAGAACCGGAACCTTCGGCCAGCGATCAACGGCTGGCGTGTTGGAATGAGGAAGTTATTTCGTGAGCGTTGCTAGCGGAAGTCGCAAGACTTCCGACGTTTCGCGATCTAACGGCCCGAACTCTCACGAATCAGCGCGGGACAACGCCCTGATCGTGATCCCAGGTTTTCGCCCCGAGTTGGGGGCGCGCTGCGTGAGCGGCAAGGTGCTAGCCGCCGGTTCCGAACGCCACCGGCGGCTAGTGCCTTGCCGCTCACGACCCAATCCACCGGCGACTAGCGCCCAATGCCACTTACTTTGTAGCGGCACGGCGCGAGCCGTCCGGTATTACAGTCGGAAAACCGGGCGGCTTGCGTCGCTCCGCTAACAGAAAACGCCGCTCTTGGTGCGTGCGGTCCTGGGGGCTGCTGAATCGCACATTCTCTTGGGGCGCGACGTACTGAATGCCCGCCGTGTGTCCTTGGAAGGCCCGCAGCTCTCGCTGGAAGTTGATCAGCCGACGTAGCGATTCAAAACGTTCGGCCGAGCAACTCCCTGCCTGCCAATGCGCTAGTGTTGCAGGCTGCACGCGTTTTCGATCAAGGCCAGGCCCACCAACTTTTGCATCCGCAGTCTCGAATGGTTTGCACGGTGGAGGCCGGAACCCTATAATTTCGCCATGGCCACACAGGATACGGGCTACAAGCGACTGTTCTCGCACCGCGAAATGGTGGCGGATCTGCTGACCGGGTTCATTCATGAACCCTGGGTGAATGGTACGAGGTTAAGCGTCACCGCCCATCCCCACTGGGCTTGCCCCAGTGGACAAGAGGTTTGAAAACCAAGGCCGGGCACCGCAACCACCCCCCGTCCCCTGCGCCGCATTCACCGCCGCCTGCGGCGGCGG
The DNA here is from genome assembly GCA_026692885.1 of Planctomycetota bacterium. The sequence continues at coordinate 5,156 of JAPLNJ010000987.1, forward strand.
TGAATGCGGCGAAGGGGAATAGATGTGGTGGGGCCGCTGTTAGTGACCAAACCTGGCGTGTTCAGTCTGTGCCCGTCAAGACCAATTGATTTGATCCCGTTTCTATTCCGCGATTGGGGCTGGGGAAGGCTTCCCGGTGGAGGCCAGCGTGATCCGCTACTCTTCCGCCCCAAAGGGGCAAAATAAATCAGCCCAGGGCAGAGCGTCGCGGCGACAGCCGCAGAGCGCCGCCCTGGGTACGGGTTCGATTCAGCACGGTAGCCCTGAAAGGGCGAAACAAATCGGTTCATCCCGCACGCATCGTTCGTCCGATGCGGCCAAGGCT
>JAPLNJ010000988.1 GCA_026692885.1 Planctomycetota bacterium
CAAACGGGGGGGCGGGGTCCTATTTTGCTTCCTTGGGGCGGGATCACAAGAGGCAGGGCTGCCCAGGCGGCGGGGTAGCAGTTCAGCGAATCTGAGACCCTCACGGCCTTTCCCGTCTCAAAGAATCCGGGCCGCATCACCCCACCCAAGCCGCTCAAGTCCGGCATTGTCAGCTTCGACGACGCCCCAGCCCATCAGGCCGACTGGGGCGAGATGCGGCGTTACTTCACCGGCGAGACATCCGGTACGAAGGACGTATTGACGGCCGTGGCGATCGTGAAGCCAGGCAAGGCCGTGGATCGCGCTCACCGCCATGCCCAAGAGGAATAGGGGAGAACTCATGGAACGTAGTCATCAGATGGCAGCACTTGCGATTGTACTTCTGGCCGGCGTCACAGTTTGTTCTGCCGACGAACCGGCTGCGGATGATCCGGCGGCACCATTGATCTTCAGCTCGTTTCGTGGAAATGGCGAGGACGGCCTGCACTTGGCCTGGAGCCAGGATGGCTACACGTGGACCCCGCTCAGGAATGACAAGCCGCTGGTGTGCCCGGAAGTGGGCGGCGGTCTGATGCGTGATCCGCAGATCCTCCAAGGGCCGGATGGCACCTTCCACATGGTCTGGACGACGGCCTGGAGCAAGCACGGCGTCGGCTACGCCAACTCGAAGGACCTGATCCACTGGTCGAAGCAGAAACTGCTGGATGTGATGAAAAACGAGCCGCAGGCCCGCAACGTCTGGGCGCCGGAAATCTTCTACGACGCCACCCAAAAGCAATTCATGATCTTCTGGGCTTCGACGATTCCCGGCCGCTTTCCTGCCGCGGACAAGACGGGCGACGACGGCTACAACCATCGCATCTACTTCACCGTCACGACTGAGTTTGACCGACTGGAACCGGCAAGGCTGCTTTATGAACCGGGTTTCAACGTGATCGACGCCACGCTCGTCCAGGACGGAAAGCGGTTTGTGATGTTCCTGAAAGACGAAACCCGCCATCCGCCGGCCAAGAACCTGCGCGTGGCCACGGCCGAAACGCCCACCGGCCCGTACGGCCCACCGTCCGCACCGATCACGGGCAAGTATTGGGCCGAAGGCCCCACCGCGATCAAACTGGACGACAAGTGGTTCGTGTACTTCGACCGCTACACCGAGCATCGCTATGGGCTGGTGACCTCCAAGGATCTGCTCCATTGGGATGACGAATCCGACAAGGTGCGATTCCCTGCCGACCACCGACACGGCAGCGTACTGCAAGTCAGCCGCGAGATTCTGAAGGCGTTGATGGAGCCATGAATGGCCAGTCACAAGTCGGCGATTGGTCTCGAATGGTCCAAGAACTCGCACCCCGCGAGTGCACCTGTCACTGGAAAGAATGAAACCGCCTATGGATCAGGGCCTCGCGCCACGCCGACCGTCTGCGGCGATCGGGTGTATGCCCTTGGCGCGATGGGCGACCTGTGGTGTCTCGACGCGGCCACGGGCCGGGTCGTGTAACAAAAGAATTTCGTCCGCGATTACCATGCTGAAGTCCCGCTGTACGGCTTCGCCAGCCCTCCGCTGGTCGATGGCGACCGGCTGATCGTGATGGTCGGCGGGGAAGGCCAGGTGGTGATGGCCCTGGACCGGCATACCGGCCGGGAGTTGTGGAAGGCCTGGACTGCGTCCGACACGCAATAGGGAACCTGTGATGCGGAGATACATGTCAACTCGATTCCTAAAGCCGTTCGCCGAACTTGCCGCCTCACCTTGCGGCTTGTGGTATGTCATCGGTGCGTTCGTCGTCGAATCGATGGCGTATTTCGGCATCTTGACGCTGATGACGACCTACTTCAGCAAAGACATGCACAGGCCCGACACCTATGCCAGCATCACAGTCAGCGTGTTCACGATGCTGGTGACGCTGTTCATGCTGGGAGTAGGCAGCTTTGCAGAGTCCTTCGGACTTCGCCGAGCGATTGCCGTGGCCTTGTTGCTGAGCACGTTGGGGAGGGTCGTTTACTGCTTGCTTCCCGGCTTCTCCGGTCAATGGGTCGTGGCTGGCGCCGCCGTGCTGTCCGTCCTGCTGGTGGCTGCCGGTTCCGGCATCCTGCAACCCACTTGTTACTCTGGGGTGAAGCAGTTCACGGACGAGAAGACCAGTTCGCTGGGCTACGCCATGATCTACGCGCTAATGAACCTCGGCATTGTTGTGATCGGCGCGTTGTCCGCTTGGGTCCGGCCCGGAGTGCAATCCATTTTGGACCAGCCTGATTCCGCGGTGGGAGACGCCTCTCCCCTTACCTGGCTCGCCTCGTGTTCCGGCAGTGGCGTGCAGGCTGTCAACGGGGTGTGCTGTGGCATTACAGGACTGACGCTGCTGGGGTTCCTGATGCTGATGACGCAGAGGGCGGAGTCGGCGCGGTTGCGGCCGGACGTTGCGCCAGCAGCCCCAATCGGGCCGAAACCTACCCTGGGCACGCGATTCTGGAGCTATCTGTCCGAGGGCCCCTTCGGCAACTCGCGGTTCCTGTTCTTCATTTTCATGTTATTGCCGGTCCGCACTTTGTTCGCCCACCAGTGGCTGACCATGCCGGAGTACATCCTGCGGTCGTATCCGCAGGCGGTTGGCGACAAGATGGAATGGCTGGTGAACTGGATCAACCCGCTGATCATTTTCGTGGGCGTGCCGTTGGCCACGGTGTTGACGCGGCGATTCCACGTCTACACGATGATGGTCGTGGGCTCGTTGGTCTCTGCCGCGCCCACATTTCTGCTGTGCTTCGGCCCGGACCTGAAACTGCTGATCAGCTACTTCGTGCTGTTCTCGATCGGCGAAGCTCTGTGGTCGGCGCGATTCCTGGAGTATGCCAGCGAACTGGCCCCGCCTGGACGAGTTTCGCAGTACATGGGATTGGCCCAAATCCCGTGGTTGCTGGCCAAGGGGACAACTGGGCTGTATTCCGGATACCTACTGGCCACGCTCTGCCCTGCCAACACGCCAGCGAACCAGATGCACACCGGCACGTTGTGGCTGATCTACGCTTTGATTGCCATGACTTCGCCTATCGGCCTTTGGCTGGCACGGGGTTGGGTGTATCGGGGCTTGCACCAATCTCGACCCACATCCGATCAGATCCAGGCAGCAACCGAATAGGTCGACGGTAGAAGAACAACCAAGCCTTCCTTGTGGTCATCAGACATCGTGGAGATCAACCATGACCATGCCGCGAGAACCCTAGCCGCTGCCGGAACCTTGTCGGTATCGAGCGCAGCGATGGCCATGCTTTCGCCGTTGTTACGGGTCTTTCGGCTGGCGTTTCGCAGCCCAGTAGAGGCCGTGAACCATCAATCGCTGAAACTGCGGATTGTCGAAGGCCTGCTGCCCGTGGCCCAGCGTGGTGTTGAACACTCGGCCCTTGCCGAACTCCTGCACCCAGACCATCGACTGCTGCTCGTTGCCGCGGTCGATGCGCCCCAGGTTCCTGGCGAGCCTGCGGATTCACGGCCGGATCGAAGGGAGCTGGAACTATGTCACCTCGAAAACCGTGCCAATGACGGCCGGGAAGCTCTATCGCCTGTCGGCCTGGGTGCGGGTGGACCGTTTCGGGCCAGGCACGCCTATGCCCTATCACCCCAAGTGGACAGGACAGCACAACACGTTGCTCGTCAACGGGCGCGGGCAACTCGGCGAAGGGTCAGAATGGTTCCGAGGCAGCGAAGCCTTGGCGCAGAAATCGATGCCCAAGGTGCTGCGGGCCGTAACCGCATCGCCGGCAAAGAGAGGATCATCAGGTACGATCCCCAACGCTTCTGACTAAGGGCGGTGCTTGGCGTACCAAGCCGGCCGAAACTGCTGTCTCCCGAAGTCTCCCTGCCTGGCCCCTTCGAGACGGCGTCTTCT
>JAPLNJ010000989.1 GCA_026692885.1 Planctomycetota bacterium
TCAGACATCCTCCAGATACTGCTTACGCGGCCTGCAGCCGACCCCAAAGTAGCTCGGCTCTCCAGAGCCGTGTCCGCGCGCCAAGTAGCATGGCTCTCCAGAGCCGTGTCCGCGCGTCAAGTAGCATGGCTCTCCAGAGCCGTGTCTCTGCGACTCCTCCGTAATTCGACTGTCTTAGTTTCGAAAACGACCCCGTCCAACGCCTGGACGGTGAGAGAAGTCTTGTAAGCGAGATCGCGACCGACGTTCACCGCGTTGCTCCCTTCCCCCGCCTGCCGCCTCCGGCGGCAGGCTGGGGAAGGGAGGGGTATTGCTGCGCTCGCGATCTCGCTCACAAGACTCCTTCACCGGCCGCGCAAGGCGGCAGGGGTCGAAGTGAGACAGTCGAATTAACCGCGAGCGGTACATTTCGGTGTATCGGTGACAGTCGGAACCACTGCGGCTCGCGCACCATTCAGGGCCCGCCGGCACCTGGGCGACACGAGCCGCCCATTATCCACCAGAGGCAATGGCGGCACAATCCTGGACGAGCGTCAAACCCATCCCTGGGAACCCGTGGTGGAGGGGCGCAGCTCTTGGGTGCTCGACGTGGTACTGGCTGTATGGGAGAATGACAGGCTAAAGGCGAAAACGATTCGGCCACAGTAGCGCAAGGTCCTACGACCATGACCGACTACGACAGCCCCTGGAAGGAAGCATTGGAGAGAGGAGGAACGGCAGATGCCTTACATTACAAGCGTGGAACGTCTGGCGCTGGAGAAGGGACATCAGGAAGGCGAGCTTCTGGGCCTCCGGGAGGGGATCGAATTGGCCTTGGAGTTGAAGTTCGGTGCCGACGGGCTGGCGCTGATGCCGTTGGTGCGCCAAGTCGAGAAGATCGAGTTACTGCGGACACTGCGCCAGACGCTCCGTACAGCCGAATCGATGGATCAAGTGCGCGCCCTGCTGAGCCCAACGGACTGATTCATGCTTCTCGCCGAACGCGCACCGCTCGGTCTTGGCGGGCGACACAAGCTCGCGTGCCCGTTCCGTGGGGGGCGGGCGTGTTTTATCTGCCAATACCAAACGATTTTTCAGCGGCTTGCCGACCAGTTTAGAAATCGACATAGCCCGACGCGCAAGTCTTGAGTTGCGTATTTTGCTGAGTTCCTACGCCAAAGGCGTTACGTCTCACAGCCCAGGGTTGCGCAGCTACCCTGGGTTCGGTCGCCGACGATCCCTCCTCAACCCCAACGGGGTTGTGTCACGGCGTGGTCACCGCGTGACGGAACCCCGTTGGGGTATGGGGATCGCTCCGTGGGCCCCCGCGACCCAGGGCTTTGAAGTTGCGCATTTTCATGGTCCCGACCCGGCCCCGTGCCGGTGGAGGTAGGTTTGGCAACTAGCCGACGCCCGCGCCGGAACGTGGGCAGTTTTGTGGGGTTCCGCATAGTTTAAACTGGCGCGTCGGGCTAGCGTAAATTCCCACACTATACGGTGAGTCCTCGAAGAACCGTTTGGTGCTATTTCGGCGTGGGCAGCATGATCGTAGCGTTCTCCGGGAAGGACGCCTCGCCTGGCTTGCCGTTCAGCCGATACTGGATCTTCAACTGCTTGACGACGCCCGACGCCGGGTCACCGCCAAAGGCGGAGTTGTAGTCCGGGGCCGGCAAGATAATCAGCGAGAAGTCGCGGACCTGCTTGCGAACCGTCTGGGTGACGTCCTTGAACTTGCCATCTGCGCCGTATTCGGCCTTAATGATTTCCACCTTCACGGGGTCCTGGCCGACCTGGGCCAGCAGTTTCTGTACGTCCGCACTGCCGCCGATCTTCTGAGCGATCACCAGCGCTGCCCCGGCGGCATCGTCCTTCAGAGACGGGATCTTGGCCGTGTCCACCGCCAGCTTGAGCATGTCCAGGCTCGGATAACGCCCAATCACTTCCAGGATCAGTTTCTTCTCGGCATCCCGTTTGGCGGTCTGCAACGCGATGCGGCACATCTCGGCGCGCTGTTCGTCCGGCATCGCGAACTGACGCACAAGGCGGATGTAGCCGCGCATCGCCCGCGTCTCGTACTTGGCATCGGATGCGGACTTCGCCAGATCCAGGAGCACCGTTGCCGCGTCGACCGACATCCACTCACCCAGCAACCGGCTGGCGGTGTCCTTCAATTCAGGCTGCGTCGATCGAGCCGCCGCGCCCACCGCTTGCAGGGCCTTTGCTCCGCCCATCACGCTCAGGATTTCCAGGAACTTGGACTTGGCCGGCACAGCGGCGGAGGCCATCGCCGCCACCAGTTTCTCGGCGCAGGCCTCGCGATCGGGCATGCGTTCGCAGGCGGCTCGGAGTGCCGCCTCGGCCGCCTTCGCCTCTTCGGCATTGTCCGGGGGATTGACGACTCGGGCGATCAGCAACGGGAGGTCGCGGAACTCGATAGAAAATCCTAAGGCGGTGAGCGCTGCGGCGCGAATCTGGCCGTCGCGATCTTCCGTAGCCTTAAGCAGCGCCGGTACCGCCGCCGCCAGCGTGCGTCGCCCGGCGAGTAGGATCAGTATCTGCCGAGTCTTGCCTTCCGATTTCAACAGGCGCGCCGCGAGGTCGTCGTCCACGTCCTTGCCTGGCAGTTCCTCGAGCACGGCAATTGCCGTTTGCGACAGTTCTTCATGGGTGTCCAAGGCGGCTTCAAGCAGCACGGGCACGTACGAGGCGTTGCCCAAACGCTTCAACACTTGCAGCGCCATAATCCGCACTTCGGTGGATCCGCCCTTAGCCGCTTGAAGCACCGCCGGCAGCGCCGCAGTGTCCTGGCGGTCGGCCAGGACCAGGATCAACAGGGCCTGCCGTTCCGGCGTCGCTTTACCCAATTCGGCTACCAAGGCGTCGGTCACCTCGCGGCCGGCGAGTTCGCGGGCCGCGCGCAACCCGATGGCGAACCGGCCCCTGTCGGCCGACTGCAATTGCTCGACCAAGAGCGGCACGCCGGCCGACTGCCGGGCGAGAATCGCGCCGCGCGTCGCCTCCAGTACGCGTTGTGCGGGCACTTCGGCCTTGCGGACGGCGTCATACAACTTCACGGCCTCGGCCGCTTGGCCTGCGGCGAGGGACCTTTCCGCACACAGCACGCAACCCTCCGCCACCGCCGAGCGAACTGCGGCCGGTGCGCTGGCCAAAGCGGGTTCCAGGGCCTGAGCAGCCACGGCTGTACCGATCCGGCCCAAGGCCACGGCCGCCGCCGACGCCACTTCGGCATCCGCATCCTTGAGCCGTTGGATCAGGCTCTCGACCGCCTTCGAGTCGCGCCGCGCGCCGAGCGAATTGATCACCCCGACCAACAGTCGGCCCTGCACCTTGGCCAGGGCCGCGAGCAGCGCGTCCTCGGCGGCCGAATCGGGAATCACCTCCAAGGCGATCCGCGCCCAGGAGGACAGTTGCTTGTCCGCCAGCAGCGGCGCCAGGGCGGGGACTGCGTCCTGTGTGCCGTAGATGGCCAGTTGCTTGCAGGTAATCGCCTTGTCCTGCGGCGGTGCGTCCGACTGGAGCACGCCGATCAGCTTGCGTTCCTTTTCCTGGGCAGCACTCGGCGTGTCGGCCTCGGCCGCACGGATTAGACCGGCGGCCAGCACGGCAGCGATGAACATAGCACACGACGCAAGCATTCGAATCTTGAGTGTCATCAGCAGTCTCCTGGGAGTCAGAAATCAATCTTGTAGGTGTCTTATGTCAGACTCGACTAGCCTCGGCTCGTTTAACCGCGACCGAACGGAGAGCGAGTGGAGTGGCTCCGCATCCCCGGGGCGTGATCCCCCACCCGCGAGCGGATACCCGCTCGCGGTTAAACGATAGCCATGCTCACACACGCCACGGATCGCGGATCGCCTCGGACCGCAAGCGGTTGGCCTCCTCGTCGCCGAGGAACTCGTTCTTCTGCGGATCGTAGGCCAGTTTGCGGTTCAGGAAGATCGCAATGTTGGCGGCGTGGCAGGCGATGTGCGACTGGCAAGCCACCTCGGCATTGACTCGCGGCAGCCCCCGCGATTTAACGCAGTTCAAGAAATCGCGCACGTGGAAAGTCGCCGGGTAACCCGCAATTTCGGCCACCTTCCGTCCCGCCAGCAAGGCCGGTGAACTCAGGACGAGCTTGCCGCTGTCGCCCGTCTCGACCCAGCCGGTGTCGCCTTCGAATCGCACGGGGCACGAGCCGAGGGCCAGCCAGCCATCGTTGCGCATGACTAACTTGACGCCGTTGGCGTAGCGAGCTGAGGCTTGGCCATTCTCCGGCGGCGAATACTCCACGGGCGCGGTCCGATCAGCATCGTTGGCCCACTGGCAGAGGTCCACGCAATGGGAACCCCATTCCAACACACCGCCGCCGACCAGGCCGCCGCCTTTTTCGAAACCCGAGCCGAGCAGTCCGCGATTGTACGGTCGCCAGGCCGCAGGTCCGAGATACAAGTCCCAATCCACTTTCTCGACGGGCGGTTCCGGCTCGGCCGCGGCCCAGCCGCTGGTGCTCGTTCCCAGGCCGCCGGGATGCGCATAGACCGTCCGGAGTTTGCCAAGTTTCCCACGACGAGCCAGCTCGACCGCGAACTCGAAAGGCGTGCCAGTTCGAGCCGGTGGTGATCAGCACCGCATCCAGGTCTTTTCGGGCCAGGAACTCGCGAAAATCGCGCACCATCTCGCAGTTTTGATTGCCGTACTTGCTGTCCACCATTTGCTTGACGTTTTCGCGGCGCTCGGCCCGCACGTCACAGATGGCGGCGAACCGCACATCCGGCTCCTGCAGGAAACAACTCAGCACGTACGAGCCGCGGCCCCCGATGCCGATCCCACCGAGTACGATGCGTTCACTGGGCGCCACCGCCCCGTCTTTGCCCAGCGCCGAGGCGGGAATGATCTGCGGTGCGGCCAGCAGGGCGCCCGCCTGGATCGCGGTCTGCAGAAACCGCCGCCGAGGAATGCGTACGACCTGTTCCGACATATTGGATCTCCTGGTATGTGTGGACCTATGCTACGTCCGGGTCTCCGGGAAGCCAAATACTATACCGCATGCCGACGCGGATGTCACACAGGGGTGCAGACGATCCTATGGAGTCCAGGTCGGGAGGGCGAGGTCGGGAGGGCGAGGTCGGGAGGGCGAGGTCGGGAGGGCGAGGTCGGGAGGGCGAGGTCGGGAGGGCGAGGCTCCTGCCGAGCCGTGGACCGCGCGCGGCTCGGCGGGAGCCTCGCCCTCCCATTCCGTGGACCGCGCGCGGCTCGGCGGGAGCTTCGCCATCCCATTCCTTGGACTACCGCCGTCGGCTGAACCAGGCCGTGATCTTCCACAGCAAGCTCACGACCACCACCAGCAGCACCGGGGAGGCTATCGTGAACAGGACGAAGATCAGCTGCGAGCGATGCGTACCTTGCTGCAGACTGCGCATCAAGTAGGAGCCGGCCGCCGCCATGACGCTGAACACGACCATCACCAGCAGCAGCGTCCCGATCGTGAAGCGAGGCTGCCAGGGACGAGGCACTTGCGGAAGAGGCGATTGGGGACGAGAAGGAGCGCCGATCATGACTCGTCCTTGACCGCCAGGCGGACGTCCTCCAGGCCCGCACCGTAGCCGGCATCGAGCACCATGACCACCGTCCCGTGATAGGCTTCGCCGCTGCCCAAGACCAGCATCTTATTGGGCGAGTTGGCGTTCTGCCGGGCGCTCTTGATCCTCAGACGCAGCTCCTGCTCGCTGTTGATCTGCTCGCCTTCGAACCAGATCGCATTCTCCCGGTCGATGCGGACAATCAGATAGTCGGCCTCGTAATCGGCCACAGCGCGGCGGGCTTGGGCACCGGGTTTCTGGGGGTTGGGTGGGGGCATGGAGATGGTTGAGGCCACGCCTCCCATCGAAGTCACCAGGAAGAAGATCAGCAGGAAGAAGACGATGTCCACCATGGCCGTCATGTCCACCAGATCCTGGGACATGAGCTTCTTCTCGGAGTACTGCAGTGGGGCGTAAGCGGACTGTTCTGGCGTCTCGGTTTCACCGGTGTCACCCGTGTCCGGCGTTTCAACTGCGGGTTGCCGCAGGGGCGGCGGTACTGTCAGCTTCGCCCCGCAGCCTGAGCAGGCTGCGGTGCGGCCACCCGAGCTTTCCGGCACCCGATATTGCTTGCCGCATTGGGGACAGGCGAAACGGATCGTCATGGGAGACTATTCCTTCTCCTTTGGGAGGTATTTGCGTCTTGCCTTTCTCGACAGCCGCGCGAATCAGCTCATCCATCTCCGCCGAGTCTACCGGCCGCGCGCTGGACCGCGCGTCCCCCAGGTAGACCAGCGGCGTCTGGGTGTTGGCGTCCGCCAAGACGGTCACCGTCACGCACGCTTCCGGATCGGCTGGGATGCAATGCCGCGCCGTGGGCAAGTCGATCTCCGCCAAAGCCGCACCCACCCAAGTGACCAGAAAGAAGATGTTCATCATGAACACCAGATCGACCATCGCCGTGATGTCGAAATCGGCATTTTCGACGACCGACTTGCGGGGTATCAGCGCATCACTTGCGTCCGTAAGCGACGGGTTTAGCTCCATATTCACCCTTTGTGCCACTGGATCGGGTCTTGAAGTTTTCCAGGAATCGGGTCAACCCGGAAGTCACCGACTCTTGCAACATCCGTACGCGAATGGTCAGACTCGCCAACATGTAACCGAAGGGGATCGCCGTCATCAGACCCAAGGCGGTGCAGATCAAGGCGACACTGATCTCGTGGGCGATCTGTTGCGGCTGGACCTTTTCGCCGCTGCCGATGCGGCCGAAGGCCGCCATCATGCCCAGCACCGTGCCGAACAATCCGAGCAGCGGGCCGCTCTTGATGACCGTGGCCACCCAGCTCAATCGATATTCCAGGTCCGACAGCACGTCACGATTGATTAGTTCGGCCACCAGACTTCGCAACTGATCGAACGGCATGCTCCGGTTGGCCAGGGCGACGCGGGCGACCTGCGGCAGAGCTCGGCCGTCGGTCTCGCAGAGCTGCGCGGCTCCGTCGTAGTCCCCGGTCTCCAGACGGCCCTGCAGGTCACCGAGAAACTCCAGCTGGGCTTGCTCGGTACGAAACCGCAGCGTCATGACCCGCCGCCACAGCAGAATCACGCAGAACAACCCCCACAGGAAATTCGCGGTCAGGAGCAAATAGCAGCCATCACCCAGCCTGCTCACCAATTGATTCACGTCCATAGCAAGCAAATAGCAGCCATCACCCAGCAAGCTCACGAATTCATTCACGTCCATAGCAATCGCCTGCCTCCGCGGTATCCCGTGCCCAACCAGTCAACGATACCGCGCGCGGCTGAGTTGGCCTCGTTTAACCGCGACCGGTCAATCCTGGCCGCGCGCAGAAGAAGAATAGCAGTGAGTGTATGCGTTGGGTGGGATGTCGGCAAGCTGTCGCCCGACAGTCGCTAGGTTTCCCGTGTGCGAAAGATGGCCTCCACGTGGCGGCCGCAGGCGATTGAGAAAAGCACGTAGGGCCAAGGTTGCGTCACATCATGGTGGGCCTTCGCAAGCCGCCCCCGCAGCAATTTGCTGTGCGACGACGCAACCACGTTTGGCACAGCGACCGCGGCCCACTAGCACCAAACGATATTTTGGCCCCTGCGCGCGAAAGAATGAAACTTAACGGTTCAGCAGAGACGGGGCGTGAGACAAGGGGTCAGACGTACAGATTTCAGTTTTCGCGGACAGAAGGCTTTCCCTAGGCTTGGGCACACGACGGCGAAAACTGAAATCTGTACGTCTGACCCCAGCTGGCGATCCGTCTATGCGAAACCGTAAAACCCCATTTTCTTGACACCGACAACCCCAAGAACCGTTTGGTGTTAGGAACGGTTCTGCTCACAACCTTACAAAATGCTGGCAACAGGGGGACAGGGTGGCTGGGGCAGAACGCAGCGATGCCCCAAAAATTGGGGACTGGGGCTTCGCTTAGGCTCAGCCGCCAGCCACCCCGACCGTTGACAGCAGTTCGCAACCTTACGATCAAGGCCAGACACAACCGATCCGCTACGACGAATCCTGTTGCAGCAACCCCCACAAAGGGATGATCGCCAAGCCTACTCGTAACTTAGACAATCCCCTGCGCCAACATGGCATCCGCCACCTTCACAAAACCCGCGATATTGGCACCGCGCACGTAGTTCGTGAACGTGCCTTCGGTACCATACTGGACGCAGTTGGCATGAATCGACTTCATGATTTCCTGCAACTTCTGATCGACCTCCTCACGCGCCCAACGGGTCACACCAGCGTTCTGCGTCATCTCCAACCCGGACGTAGCCACGCCGCCTGCATTCGCCGCTTTGCCCGGCCCGTACAGGATTTTCGCTTCCAGGAACACGTCGACCCCGCCTGGCGTCGTGGGCATGTTGGCCCCTTCTGCCACGCAGAAGCAGCCGTTCTTCACCAGCGTCTGGGCGTCCTCCGCGTCGATTTCGTTCTGCGTGGCGCTGGGGAACGCCAGGTCGCAGGGCACGCACCACGGCTTCTTGTCCGCCAAGTACTCCGCGCCCTTGAACTTATCGACGTATTCGCTGATCCGTCCGCGGCGAATGTTCTTAAGCTCCAGGACCCAACGCAGTTTCTCGGCGTCGATCCCGTTCTTGTCGACGATCGTGCCGTTCGAGTCCGACAGGGTGACGACCTTGGCGCCCAGTTCGTTGAGCTTTTCCACGGTGTACTGGGCGACATTGCCCGAACCCGACACTACGGCTGTTTTTCCGCGCGGGCTGTCGCCCCGCGTGGCCAGCATTTCCTGTGCGAAGTAGACGGCCCCGTAGCCGGTGGCTTCCGGCCGCAATAGCGAACCGCCGTACTCCAGACCTTTGCCTGTCAGCACGCCACAGAAACGGTTCGCGATCTTCTTGTATTGGCCGAACAGGTAACCGATTTCCCGGCCACCAACGCCGATGTCCCCGGCCGGCACGTCGGTGTCAGGACCGATGTGCCGGAACAACTCGCTCATGAACGACTGGCAGAACCGCATGACTTCGCCGTCACTCTTGCCCTTGGGGTCGAAGTCGGAACCGCCCTTCCCGCCGCCCATCGACAACGTGGTCAGACTGTTCTTGAACACCTGCTCGAACGCGAGGAATTTGAGGACGCCGAGCGTCACCGTGGGATGGAAACGCAGGCCGCCTTTGTAGGGGCCGATCGCGCTACTCATCTCGATCCGGAACCCGCGATTCACCTGCACTTCGCCGCGATCATCGACCCACGGCACGCGGAACGTCATCACCCGCTCCGGCTCCACCATCCGTTCGAGAATCTTGGCTTTGCGATAGGCCGGCGTCGCTTCGACCAGCGGCATGACCGATTCCACGACCTCCCGCACGGCCTGGTGAAACTCCTGCTCGCCCGGATTCTTCGCCGCGACCTGCTCCATGAATTCGGCAACGCGTGCAGACCGGCCACCATCCTTCTCCAAACCCACATTCTTTTGCATGGCTAACGCTCCTCGATGTTGGTGTAGAACAAATCCTTGCATCGCAGAGCTACGCTCGACATTCGCGATGCAATACAGGTCACGGGGCGGTCCCCGTCACGAACCTACGATCCCTGCCTACGATCCCTGGCAAGAGTGGTCGATGTAGTCCAGGTAATGCTTGAGCAACCAGAACTTCTCGAGGAACTCCGCCCAACCGCAGGCAGGCTTAAAGCCCTGCTCCATGGCCGGCAGCACTGTGCCCGCTGGGGTCACCCCCGTTCTCAACTGTTCCCAGAGATCAGCCCAGACCTTGGCCGCATCCTGGTTGACCGAGGCGACGATGTACCGGAAGTTCTTTAAAGCACGTTCCGCCGCCGCAGGGTCATCGCGATCCGCAGGGAAGATGAACCGATTCTCCTTGGGCGGCTCCGATCGATCGGGCATCAGGCTTCCTTTCGAGACGGGCCAATGCGTCCGCCGCAGTGCTGCACCGCAACGTCATCGCTGTTACCCGCCGACTGCATACCTTCGTGAGGCCTTCGTTGGGCTCGACCCTGCTTTCCGAACCCAGCTCAAACACGCCGCACTCAGCGACCCACAATTCCGTTTGCCGGACACCGCAATGACGTCTCTTCGGGCATCGCCCACTTAGCCGAATTGGCATGGACTCGACCCCGTCGGGACGCACAACAGCCCGTGCAATTTTGTCCCGTCCCATGCACAACCCGTACCAAGTGCGAGATAACTCTCACCCCAGCAGAATTGCCTCATGAAATCTATTTTCCTGATAGTCTACAGTGCGACTATTAGACACATTTCTGCTGGCGTAGAAGCAGACCTTTTGGCAGGAAACTCGTATTGTTGTCGTAAGTCGCTACTAATAAATACATTATGTGCATGATCAAAGAATGAACAGACGTGACCGAAACGGAGCACTCCTGAGTTCTAGTCGCAGCCTAAGATTGTAAGTCGTTTCTATGTAATTAATTGCGTCATGCGTTTGAAATGTTCGCGACGTCTGCAAGAGCATGGGCCTGTGGATCGAGAACCAGCTAGTGCGTCTTCAAGGCTTGATCTTGGGGTGAGCGATGCGGTGGCGTAAGCTTCCAGCTTGCGTTTGACTCGATGAAGCGAAAGGCAAGCAGGATGCTTACCCCGCCTTTTTGGCCTTGAAGACGCACTAGTCCGGATCATTCACGACGGTTCTGATCGTAGGATGCGTCGAGCCAGCGATTTGCCTGGTATCTGCCCTACGGGTAGATTTCCTCCTGCGTCTTGGCGCGGCGTTTGCGTTTGCTGGGGCGCCCCACTTCACGGATTGTGTCAACGACAGGACTAAGGAGCGGTGAAATGGTTGCGGATTTCAAATTGAGCACAGGACTCCCGGGACTGGACCGTCTGCTGAAGGGACTGATCCCCGGCGACAATCTGGTGTGGCAGGTGGATGACATGGCAGAGTTTGCGCCTTTTGTCCCGCCGTATTGCCAGCACGCTTTGAATCAGGGACGGAAGGTGGTGTACTTTCGCTTTGCCGACCACCCGCCGCTGGTACCGGAATCCCTGCCAGTCACACTCCGAGAGCTGCAACCCAAGGCGGGCTTCGAGCAGTTCATCACCCAGATTCATCACAATCTCAATGAGGCCGGGCGCAGCGCGTTTTTCGTTTTCGACTGCCTCTCGGCACTGGCCGAAGCTTGGTGCAGTGACCGAATGCTGGGCAACTTCTTTCGGCTCACTTGCCCGTACGTGTACGACATGGAATCACTGGCCTATTTCCCGATTCTGCGAAACTGTCATTCCGTGCACGCCATCACCCCCATCACCGAAACGGCGCAGGTCGTCGTGGAGGTTTACCGCCATCGCGGCCAGACCTATCTCTACCCGACGAAGGTGGAACATCGTTACTCGCCCACGATGTATATGTTGCACGCCTCGGAAGAGGACGAGTTCCCGCCGGTCATGGACAGTTCGACGACCTCCGAGATCCTCACGTCGATGCCGTGGTCCGGCTTGGATTCAGTCCGTTTGCGGCAGGGCATCTGGAATCGCACCATCTTGCAGGCGACCGAAATCTGGGACGCCGTGCAGAGTGGCAAGAGTCCGGCGAGCGACGCCGAAGCCTGTCTCCGCAATCTGCTGCGCATGATCGTGTCACGGGACGAGCCTGTGCTGAGCTTGGCCGAACGCTACTTCACGCTCGGCGATGTCCTGAACATCGGCAAGCGTGTCGTCGGAACAGGTTTGATCGGCGGCAAGGCCGTCGGCATGTTGCTGGCGCGGGAGATGCTGAAGAAGACCAATCCGTGCTGGGAAAATCTGCTGGAGGCCCACGATTCGTTCTATATCGGTTCCGACGTTTTCTATTCGTTCCTCGTGGAAAACGGCTGCTGGTGGTTGCGGCAAAAGCAACGCGACCCGAGCGCGTTCTTGGAGGGTCTGCAGGAGGTGCGCCGCCGGATCATCATGGCCAACTTCCCCAAGTACATCGAGCAACAGTTCTCGGAGATGCTGGCCTACTTCGGGCAGTCGCCGATCATCGTCCGTTCCAGCAGCCTGCTGGAGGACAACTACGGCAATGCTTTCGCGGGGAAGTACGAGAGCGTGTTCTGCGCGAATCAAGGCCCGCACCAAAAGCGACTGGCCGACTTCATGTCTGCCGTGCGCACGATCTACGCCAGCACGATGAGCGAGAAGGCGCTCATTTACCGCGCCCAGCGGGGCCTGCTCGATCGGGACGAACAGATGTCGCTGCTCGTGCAGCGTGTTTCCGGTGCGCGGTATGGCAACTGCTTCTTCCCGCAGGTGGCGGGGGTGGGCTACTCGTTGAATCCCTACGTGTGGAGCAAGTACATCGACCCCGCGGCGGGCCTGATGCGGTTGGTGTTCGGCTTGGGCACACGGGCCGTGGACCGCGCGGATGACGACTACACCCGCGTCGTGGCGCTGAACGACCCGGAACGTCGCCCCGAGACCAACTTCAACGAAGTGCGGCAGTATTCGCAACGCAAGGTCGACGTGATCGATCTGGATGCGAACCAATTGGTGTCCTATCAGTTCGTCGATCTGGCAGCCCAGTGTGCCTCGCTGCCGCTGCACCTGTTCGCCTCCCAGGATCAGGAAGTGGCACGGCTACCCGAGGCGCGACACATGTCCCTGGCCGCCACCTCCGTGCTGACGTTTCAGGAACTGCTGTCCGAGACGCCATTCGTCGCGGACATGCGCGACATGTTGCGCATTCTCCAACAGTCCTATGCCTGTCCCGTGGACGTGGAGTTTACCGCCAACTTCTTCCCGCAGGGCGAATACAAGATCAATCTCGTGCAGTGCCGTCCGCTGCAGATTGCCGCGGCAGGCGCGCTGGCGACCTTGCCGAGCGACATTCCTGCCGAAGATCGGGTGATCGAAGCGCGGGGCGCCGTGATTGGACCTAGCCGCGCGCTGCCCTTTCACCGGGTGGTGTACATCACGCCCTCGCTGTACGGCCAGTTGCCGATCGCCGATCGCTATGCTTTAGCGCGATTGGTGGGCAGCGTGCTGCATCTCGACCCACGGCAACCGTCGCGGAATATCCTGCTGATCGGGCCGGGCCGTTGGGGCACCAAGTCACCATCGCTGGGAGTCCCCGTGTCGTTCAATGAAATCGACCGGATCTCGGTGCTGTGCGAAATCGTAGCCATGCGCGACGACCTGATTCCCGACGTCTCGCTGGGGACCCACTTCTTCAACGATCTGGTGGAGATGGACATCCTGTACCTGGCGGTGTTTCCTGGCCGAAGACAAGACTTCTGCAACTACGACTTCTTCGAACACGCGCCGAATCGGCTGGCCGAGTTGCTACCGCAGGCAGCCCACTGGGCGCCGGTGCTGCGGGTGATCGATCTGCCCGGGCCGGCCCCCTACGGCGTGAGCCTCCAGTTGCACGCCAACACCCTGGAGCAGGAATTCACCTGCTATCTGACGCGCGACGCTAATCCGCCAACGTGAATCGCAGCAGTTTCTCCAGCCAGCCGACCGGATCGGGCTGGTGACAGTCAGCAACTGGTGGATATAATGCCAGGGGCGTCGTCGAGGGCAGGTTTCGATCGCGGCGAAAGGTAGGGCGGAAATGACGCAGTCGGTGCTACCCACCAGGGCAGTGGAGAACTGGGAAGGCGTGCGCGATGAATGGATCGTGGCCGTGGAACAACTGGTTGAGGATGCCGAAGCCTGGGCTCGCAAACAGGACTGGGCTGTACGTCGGGAAGCGAAGACCCTTCGCGAGGACCGCTTAGGCCAATACACCGTTCCGCGTCTCTTGATTCACGCGACCACTGGCCGATTATTGCTTGATCCGGTCGCACGGTACGTGCCCGGCGCGATCGGCGTGGTGGATTTGTACGTGCTTCCCTCCTACGATGCTGTGATGATCTCGCGGGCGGACGACGGCTGGCGGCTACATCCGATCGTGGCCGAGGACGTACCGCAACCCTGGTCCGAAAAGTCCTTCGTGCGGACAGCCCTCCAGTTGTTGGCGACCGCATGAGCCAACGCCAAGATCGCATCGATCGGATCGTGGCCGTCGAACGCGAATACTTGGCGGCTTCCGTGGCGGCGGATCTACTGGAGGAGCGACTCGGCGCGGATCCGGCGTTTCTTGCCGCGCATGAGCTGCGGACACGAGACGCCCGGAATCTGCGAACACATCTGGAAGGGACGTATGTGATTCGCCTTTGCGCCGAGTTCGAATCCGGACTGCGAGACGCTTGGCAGAACGCGTTTGGGCGAAACACGCAGCCGCCGTTGAGAGACCTGTTGGCCGCGGTGGCTGCCCGGCGGTTGGTGCCGCAAGACGCGGTCGATCGTGTCGACGCGGTTCGGGAGTATCGCAACGCGTTGGTGCATGAAGGCACAGTGGACGCCACAGCCACCTCCATCGCCGACGTACGCCGACATCTATGCCGCTTCTTTAGTCGCCTGCCTTCGCACTGGTGAAGGTGCGAAGGTCTATCGTAGGCGGCAAGATCGCGGTCGCAATCACGAGTACCCCCCGAAGGAATATAAGCGAGGGCGAAGCAACGCCGCCAAAAGCAGAAAAATCGCACGCCGGGACCGCCGGACGCTTGCGTCAAGGGCGGCGGGGCATCAAAATTCTTATCCGTCCATCTCCACCGCCTTGATGTCCTTGCCCTGGATTTAGTCCAGCGAGTCCGTAAGCGGCTGCTGATGGAGCAGGAGTGATTCAAGTTCAAACCTTGGGAGGGAACGCCCGTGACGCTGGAAGACGCACTGCAGGAACAGAAGGATCGCGTGGACGCGCTCATCAAATCGGCCAAAAAGTTCGCGTCTGCGTTAACGGCCTGGAAGAAGGCCTGCCAGACGGGGCATATGGCCAACCTGCAAAAGCACGCCGCGCTGGCCAAGGAACTTGTTGCCACGCTCGTGGAACCCACCGGCGAGGCGTCGGATTCCTGGGACTTCGACGTCCGGTCCTACCTCGACAGCGCGCAGTGGCGGAAGGAGATACGGGCCGCGGCCCTGAATCGCCACGAGTTGCGTGTGAACGAAGATGGCGACCTACTGATCTCGTCTCCGGTTGTCGTGCGCGCTCAGCCCTCGCGCAACTCGGTTCAGATTGGCAAGGTCAACTGGCCAAACATTCACCCCCAACTCGTCGCCGCCGAACTCAAACGCCTCCGCGACCGGACCGCTGCGGCCAACTCCCAAGATTTTCTGGAAAGCCTCTACCTCGCCTGCAAACGCCTCACTCGACCGGAAGTGCTGTTCGTCAAGTTCCGGGACGTGTACGACATGTTCTGTGTCACGCCGGGGTACAAGAAAGAGAATCCGCGGGCCGCGTTCGCACAACAGATCTACGCTTTGCATCGTTCGGGAATCCGGACCACGAAGGCCGGCAACCGCTTCGATTTCGACGCGCCGTCGGGACACCCGAAGGAAAGCGATATCCTCTCCGTGATCTCCGAGGACGGACAAACCATCCGCTACTACGGTATTACATTCCGCGGATAGTCCGCCCCGCCGCGCAACGCCTGGAGACAACATGCCCATACCCGTGTCACCCGATGTCTGGCTGGACACCATGCATCAGGAATACCTCTCTGAGTACATAAAAAGCGGCGGCTCCACCGTGAAGTTCATCAGCGGTGACAGCCCGACGCTGGCGAGCGCGCAGACCCGTTTGCATGATCTCGCGGAGGCCGAAGGCTATTTTCACGTTCACCTGGACGCAGCCAAGGCCCTCCCCGATGGCAAGAAACCGGACCTGCACCGAATCGATCGGCTGTTCTTCGCGGCGACAGAATCCGTGGATTGGCGAGGGCGGACGACCGCGGAGGCCAGGGCCTACCTGGACAGCCGTGGCGTCGTTGTTCAACCAGGACGGGCCCTGCAGGATATCGATGGCATCGCCCAGGACAACGGGCGCACGGCGACCGACTTGATCAACCAGTTTCAGCGCGAACTGGTGACCGGGTTGATTAAGGACCATGGCATGGCCATTGAGTTCCGTGCCGCCATCAGCGCCCTCATGCGCGCCCAACTCCTGCCGGAATCGCTGACTCCCACCACCGAGGATGTATTGCTGGCGTGGTTCGCGGGTCGCACCATGCCCGGAGCCGCTGCGGCCTTAAAGAAAATCCACATTTTCGAGCGGGTCACCCGCGCCAACGCCCGCCACATGCTGGCGTCGTTCTGCCGCTGGCTTCCGCGCGCCGGGCACGGCGGGCTGATCGTGACGTTGGACTTCCGGCCGTACGAGCACAAAAAGGTCCCACGCGGCAAGCGTCAGGCCGATACGCTGCAGGCGTTACAGCAAGCCATCGCCGCCGGCGCTGCCACGGCAAGGCTCGAAGCACTGTTAGCCGAAGGCGCCGCCGAGCCAGCCATTTCGTACAGCAATCTGGCGTATATGCAGATGCTCGCACAATTGCGCCGCTTCATCGACGAAATCGACTGGTTCGAGCGATTCCTGCTCGTCGTCCTCACCACGCCGGGGTTCTATGACGACGCTTCCGCGCGGCATTACTGGGACTATGACGCCCTGCAGTCCCGGATTGGCCTGGAAGTCCACGACGTCCAACGGGCGAATCCGGCGGCCGCGCTGGTTCATCTGGGAGGTACGACATGATTAGGGAAATTGTCAGGGCTCGGAACGCCATTGAGGCGCTTCGAGCCGGCGTCCCCAGCCGGCACGCGGTGAGCCAACTTGGCACGACGCAACACACGATCGAAGACCGCTTCCACGCCGCCTTGGAATCCGTCGGCGCAGGGAAGTCCACCCAACCCCTTGTCATCTCCGCCAACTTTGGCGATGGAAAATCGCACCTTCTGGAATACTTTCAGGCCATCGCCGAACGCGAACACTTCGTCACCAGTTACACCGTGGTCAGCCCGGAAATGCCGCTGGGGAACGGGCACGTTGTGCTCAAGGCGATCGCCGAAGCCGCCCGTGCGCCTGGCCGGACCGGCAAAGCGCTGCGAGAAATCGCGGCCGACCTCCACACCAACTCATCGGCCTTCGCTAGCCTCCGGCTGTGGGTGCAGGACGCCGATGTTCGTGATCGCTTTCGAGCACTCCTCCACCTGTACGAGGAGTTTCGCGCCGACGAGGATCTGCGTACACAGATCCTGGAGGACTTCGAGGGGAAACCGATCGGGAAGACGATCATCA
>JAPLNJ010000990.1 GCA_026692885.1 Planctomycetota bacterium
TCCAGAAACCTCGCTCCACCGGGGCAAGCCCGGATGGGGGCGGAACGAAAACAGGACCATCCGCTTGACGCCCGACTCCCCAGTTTTGCGCGGCCCAGACCGGTGGTGAGGGGCGCGTCGCTCGCCTGAACCCCCTCGCCCCATCCCTCTCCCCGGAGTACCGGGGCGAGGGAGTTATGCAACTTTACAATCAAGGCCTCGGTGCCCACTCCACCATTCACTTCAGTTTGAGCTGGACCTCCAGCTGCGCTTTCGTCTGACCATCGCGGGTGCCGATTTCCAGCTTCGTCTTCCCAACCAGTTTCACCAGGGTCAGCAGCAAATCGATCTCGCGGCCGGCTTGTTCTTGGGCGTGCCCTTTCTCCAGCATGTTATTCCGCACCAGATTCTCCCGATTGGCGGTCAGGATCGAGGCCAACTGGTCGCCCTCGAGTTCAACCAGGCTGTTCGTCCCCGCCAGCGGCTTGATCGGTTTCGCCAGCTCAGCCTGCAAGGCATCGATCAGATCGCGGGCCAGTGCCTCGGTGGAACTGAGAACCACGTAATCGCCCAGCATGGCCAGCGCGGGCCGAAAATTGAACCTCACGTCCGCGTCCTGTAGCTCCTTTTCCGTGGGCATCGGGAACCGCGATGCGGTGAACTGTATCTTGCTGTGCACGGGCCGATCCAGGATCAAGCCGGGTTCGGCTTTCTGGCCGCGCGTGAAATTGATCAAGCCCAACGCCTTCTGCCAGGCTTCTTCGGCCACGTCGCGAAACTTCTCCGGGTGCTGCGAGCGGAAGATGGCAGCAAAGGTGGGAAACTTGACTCGCGGTGTGCCGGACTTCGCATCGTACTGCTGCTCCGCCACCACGATTCGCATCCCGGGCTTCAGTTCGGCGAGGACCTCGTCGGTCAGATCCCGGCCGGTGAAGAAGATGCCCATCATGTTCTCGAAGAAGATCAACCCCGAAGTGCGATTCGGGAACAACTTGTCCTTGGCCGCGTAGAATCCATGCAGGTCACGATAGAGACTGATGGCCGCAATCGTCCGGGGCACCGACAGATTGGCTAAGGTCCCATCGGTGGGCTTGGCCGGGACTGCGAAGGCCGCCGTGGACGATTCGCCCGGCTTACTATCGGTCAGAGCATGCAGGGCTAGCGTGTCTGCCTTCACCTGCAACCCGAACACCAGCCAGGTCGCATCCCGCAAGGCTTCCGCCACGTCGGCGAAGAGGAACGTCGCCAACGGGTTGGTATCGGCAGCCAAGACGTTCTTGATCCCCGGATTCTGCTTGAGCATCTCCATGTTGACCAAGGCCATCCCCAGGGCGTTGGCCTCCACGGCCTTCCGAGCGTTCTGGTAGGCAGGCGAGGCGGCCAGACTCTTGCCGTTGGCCGTGGCACGCAGGTCCAGGGCGGCCTTGAGAATGGCTGGGCGATTGGCGATCAGCAGCCGGTTATCGATCAACGTGTGGACCTCGTCGGCGCCGAACGTCCAGGCGGTGACGCCCTGATACTCGTTCGACACGACGCGGTTCGACTGTCCGGCCTTTTCCTTGGCGAACTGAAGGAGGATGTCGTGTAAACGCTTGAGTAGTTCAGCGTCCTGAGCATCGACGGTGAGCAACGCACCGCCGCTGGGATAGACCGTCAGGGAGATACCGCCGACGAGCTTACGCACCGCGGTCTTCCAGTCGGTACTCAGAGTGGCCTCCAAGTACGCCACGACTGCCCGGAATTGGGCGAACTGCGGGCTCGCCAGGGCCTGCTTGAGCTCTGGCACCGAGGTCACGGCGGCCGTCGTCTGCTCATCGAGCAACAGATCCAGGACGGGCTTGGTTTGTGTGATCTCGACCGAGAGCAGCGCGCCCTGCGGGATCCATTCCGCCGTCGGCGGCAGCTTCTCAGCGGCCGGCAGGCGACTCCAGCCAAGGACCAGCAAACCCAGTGAAATGCCTACGATTGCTCGCGGTCGCATGTGTTGTCCCCTTAACCAGGAAAGGAAAAGTGTTTCTAAGTACTTGCGCCCCTATATACTGCCCGGCGCCGCGATTAGTTTCGGCAGTCGGCGAGAAACACAGATTGCACCGTGAATCCCTAACGCGGCCTTGGTTCGCCGGGGTTGAGGTCAGCGGCCGGTCATGGCTAGGTGCCAAACGTTATCTTCGCCCTTGCGCGTAGAGAATGAGACTTAACGGTTCAGCAGGGACAGGGCGCGAGACAAGGGGTCAGACGTACAGATTTCAGTTTTCGCGGTCGTGTGCCCAAGCCCACAAAAAGCCTTCTGCCCGCGAAAACTGAAATCTGTACGTCTGACCCCAGCCGGCAGTCCGTCTATGCGAAACCGTAAAACCCCATTCTTGACACCGACAACCCCGAAAACCGTTTGGTGCTAGGTGCGGGGGGCTCCTGCCGAATCATCCACGAGCCCGTGGGCACTTAGCAGAGCGGTATCGGCCAGCAGACTCGCAGTCGGACGGTCCGCCAGGATCTGCCCCTGGTCCAGCAGGATCACGCGACTGCACAAGCGGCGAATCATCGGCAGGTCATGCGTCGCCAGCAACAGGGCCTCGGTACGGCCGTCCAGAATGTCGATCAGCCGACGGCGCGAGCGGCCGTCGAGATTGGCACCGGGCTCGTCCAGCAGCAGCAACTTGACCTGCATCGACAGCACGGTCGCCAGCGCCGCCACCCGCTTCTGACCGCCCGACATGTGGTGTGCCGAGCGGTGCTCCAGGCCGGTCAGGCCCACCTGCGCGATCGCCTCGCCGGCCCGCCGCTGAGCTTCGTCGGCGTCGCAGCCTTGGTTGAGCGGTCCGAACGCCACATCGTCCAACAGGGTCGGCATGAACAAGTGGTCTTCCGCGTCCTGGAAGATCATACCGCAGCGGCTGCGCGCTGCGTGTTCGGTCTGCTGGTTAACCTCGATCGTGTCCACGACAATCCGACCGCAGAACCGCACGGCGTGCATAATCGCCAGCATCAAGGTGGTCTTGCCCGAGCCGTTGGGGCCGATCAGCCCGACGCGCTCACCCGAGTGCAGCCTCAAGGAAAGGCCGCGCAGCGCGTCGATTCCGTCGGCGTAGCGGACGTGCAGGTCGTCGACCTGCAGCAGGACGGGGATCTCGGTCATGTCAGAACCACCTTGGATAACCCCAGCGGCAGACCACCAGATACACCAGGACGACCAGCAGGAACACCAGGTCGGTGCCGGTGCAGCGGAGTCGACACAGACTGTGCGGCTCGCCGCGATAGCCTCGAGCGGCCATCGCTAGTTGCACGCGCTGTGAGCGGTCGAGCGTACGGATGAATAGCGTGCCGACAACGCCGCCCGTCGCCGCCAGTCGTCGGCCGAGAGACGCCAAGGCCGCTCCGCGAAAGTCCCGCGCCCGGCGCACCCGCATGGCCTCGTCGATCAGCACAAAGATATAGCGGTACAGAAACCCCAGCTGCAAGACGACCACATGCGGGAGGCCTAACCGCCGCAGCGCCTCCAGCAACAGGGCGAAACGCGTGGTGCACATCAGCGCCGTCAGCGCCAACACGCCGCCCGCGAACTTGCCGGCGATGTTGGCCGCAGTGAGCCAGCCGCCGCTGACCGTATAACGCCACGGGCCGAACGTCACCGCCTGCAGGTCGCGGTCGTAGAGCGGACTCATCAGCACCAGCATGAGGATAAAGGGACTCAGGATCAGCACCCGCCGCAGGGCAAACCAGACCGGCACGTCGGCGAACCAGAGCAAAGTCAGCGGCAGTACCGCCAACGGCGCCAAGTCGGCTACGGCGTAGCGGTCGAAGCTGATCAGCGCCACGGTGTAGCCCAGCACCGCGACTAGCTTGGCCCGCGCGTCCAGCCGATGGATTGGCGAGTCGCCCATCGCGAAGCGGTCAATGAAGTGGTGGTGCATGAGAAAAAGCCTGTTTGGGACAGTTTTGCGAGGTCTTTCGCATCCAGCGTGATACGCCATACAGGATGCTCAGCGTCACCAGGGTGCCCACGACGCCAGCCAGGGACAGCCAGCCGTCGGGGTGGGGCCAGCGGGAAGCGTCGTCGTCACCCGCCTCCGCTGGCAACTGGCCCAGCGGCGATGTGCGGTGGGTGTAGTCGGTCAGCGGCGACCAGCGACTTTGCCAGTGGTCGACGGCGGCGATGACGGGAGACGTGTTGGCGACAATCGGCTCGGCCGTTTCGTAGTGGTGCTCGCGGTAGCTCCATTCCAGACCGTCGGGCCAGCTCGAGGCAAACCAACTGACCACGCCGGCCAGCAGCAGCGCGGTGACCAGCACCGAAGCCGACACGACGCCGTAGCCGGGACGCTCGGCGACAGCGAACGACGTGGGCGGCGCCGCGCCCATCAAATCGGGCCGGACTCGCCGCAGGTAGGCGATCACGGCGAAGGTCAGGGCGCCTTCGCCCAGGCCGATGATCAGGTGCACGCCGATCATCACGCCGAGGAACTGGCTCAGCGGCACCTGCAGCACGCCGCTGAAGGCCGCCTCGACCGGCACCAGCGCCGCACCGGCCGTGACGCCGGCGAGGCAGGCCAGCCAGGCGGCCAGGTACTGTCGCCACGCCGCGGTTCGGGCCGGCGAACCGAGCAGGACGCGGTACAGTCCCCAGCCGACCACGCAAGGCAGCACGCCCAGGTTGAGTGTGTTGCAGCCCAGGGCCAGCAGCCCACCGTCCTGGAACAGCAGACACTGCACCACCAGAATCGCGGCCATGGTGACGATCCCGGCGGCCGGCCCCAGCAAAATCGCCAACAACACGCCGCCGCCTAGGTGGCCGCTGGTGCCGGGCATGCCCGGCAGGCTGAAGTTGATCATCTGGGCGGCGAACACGAACGCGCCCATCACACCCATCAGCGGCAGCCGGTCGTCGGTCGTGGCCCGCCGGGCGCGGCGGGCGGCCAGCGCCACGCACGCAGCCGCGATCGCCAATGTCACGCCGGCCACTGGCACGCTCAACAACTCGTTCGCCATGTGCATCGCCAACAGCGGCGTGATCATCATCGGCCTCCCGCGCCGAATTCGGTGTTACGAGATCAGAATCCGTGTTCCAATGTACCGTCTGCCGTGAGCTGTCGCAACGGAGTGTTCGGGGCGAATCGCCGAGCGGGAGGGGCATCAGCCAAGGTGGCAGATGATGGGAAAGGCGATCGCGGTGTTTCGTTCGCCGGAGGTGAGGGAATCTTCACCGCGCGGGACGCGTGGCCGGAGCGTGCGCGTGGTGCTCGCGACATTTCGGCCGGTTTGTGGGGGCGGCGTGCCTTTGTGCGAGTTCGGGGCCTTGATCGTAAGGCTGCGCACTGCTTTCCGTACTGGCAACGGCCCGGGTGGCTGGCGGCTGAGCCTAAGCGAAGCCCCAGTGCCCGGTTTCTGGGGCATCGCTGCACTCTGCCCCAGCCACCCTGACCCCCTGCTGCTAGCGTTTTGCGCAACCTTATGATCAAGGCCCGAGTTCGGCATCCGGATTGCAGAAGCAGTTCTGGTCGCGAGGCCCAGGGGCGAGGCGGAGGGCTGAGGTCGATGAGCGAAGTGCTTTGCTCTCGGCCACGGCATGCTTGGGCGAAACGGAAATGACGGGTGCCTGAAGAGGAGCAGAAAGCATGCTTGGGAGAGGCCGAGTCGGGATTCGTAACGCGTTTACGCTCGTGGAATTGCTGGTCGTGATTGCCATCATCGGCATTCTGGTCGCACTCCTCCTGCCGGCCATCCAGGCGGCGCGGGAGGCGGCGCGGCGGTTTTCGTGCAGCAATAACTTGAAGCAGATAGCGCTCGCGATGCACCAGCACTCGGATACGTATCGGTGCCTGCCCTACTCGAAGCGGGATGCCACGCCGCAACGGAGTTGGGCGCCCGACCTGCTCCCATTCCTCGAGCAGGCCAATCTGGTAAGTGGTGCGAATTACGACCTGAATCAGAATTGGTGGCGCAGCAGCACGTATACCTTACCGCTCACCGCGATTCCCAATGCGACCACCGTGCAGACCAGCCTGGCGGTGTTCCTCTGCCCGTCCACGCCGAATCCGATTCGGATGCAGAACAAGCTGGAGACGGCGCCGGAACAGAACAAAATCGGCGCTTGCGGCGACTACTTTGCGCCGGAAGGAGTCAACGTGGCGATCAACAACGAGTTGCCGGCCGCCGACGCTTTTCCGGCTTCCGCGAATCTCCAAGGGGCCCTGCGTAAGTACCCGGAACTCAACACGTTCGCAGCCATCCTCGACGGGACCACCCACACGATCCTGGTCGCCGAATGCGCTGGACGCGAAGACGTCTGGCGTGGCCGCGTGATGAAGCCGGCCGTGGCCGACAAGACGCAGCCGAATTGCGCGCGAGCCCGCGGGGGGGCGTGGGCCAGCAACGACAGTCCGTACGAGATCGGCACGCGGACGGAGTGGTGTACCAATGGCACGATCCCCGGCCCGATGAAGATCAATAACTCCAACGAGTACGGGCATCTGTTCTACAGTTTTCATCCCGTGGGAGCGAACTTCGCGTTCTGCGACGGGTCCGTCCGCCATCTGGATGAATCCACGAACCTGCGGGTCCTGGCGGTCCTGGTGACCCGTAACGGCGGGGAGGCTGAATAGGGCTTCATCACCAAGCAGAGGGACCGGTGGCCATCGACATGATCCCAGCCGTCCTGCGGATCGTCTTCGTTGACGAAGATGGCCGTCCTGGCCCAGAAGCGGCTGTGGGAGATGGCCTCGACCAAGCGACCCAGCGCCAAGTCATTATCGGCCAAGCAAGCGCGGGGCGTCGAATGGCCCCGGCCGTTGTCTTTGAAGTTGCGCATTTCGGTTCCGACGCACGCCCCACCGACCCCGCGTCGGTGGTAGCAGGTTTGAAAACTATGCGGAACCCCAAAAGACTGCCCCCGTTCCGTCCTCGCCGCCGGACCGCCGCCGCTGGCGGCGGTCCGGCGGCGAGGGCGGAACGTGCACGCCACGGCGTGGGCGTTGCCTAGTCGCCAAACCTATATCCACCGGCACGGGGCCGGGTGGGGACCATGAAAATGCGCAACTTCAAAGGCTGGTGCCGGCCGTGTGGTCTTGCGGCAGTTAGACAATCACCAGGTTCTGCCATTCGCCGCGCTGCTCGTATTCCCGGAACTCCTTCAGAAATTGATACGCGGATTCACGTCACCGACGCGGCTCGTTTGTGAACTGCGGACCGAGGGGCAGCGAGTTTTCCGGGGTTGTCGGAGAGGGATGTCAGCATTTTCATGCTGTCGAGCCGGTCGAGGCGGAAGGCCAATTGTCGCTGGGGAACTGGCCGATGTTTACTTCGTTCGACGGTCTGCCTTCGGAACCCGAAGCTTATTGAGTCGCACGACCGAAGATCGTTGGCGCTGTTGTCGCGGCGGCGATAAGATGCAAGAGGGGCAACCTGTAACCCCGCGGCCACCCCCGTATAATCCGCAAGGTAGGGAATCACCGATGCAGACCTCCTGGCTTCAAACGAGCGACCCCGCGTGTGAATGCCTTGGGAAGCCAGCCTTAGCTGGGCAGCCCCAATCGACCTCCGCCGAGGAAAGGTCCCCGTGCGGGCCGTTGGTGCCGTGTTCTGTCTTACGTGTCGTTACGGGAAAGAATCGGGCTTCGTTGATGGCTGCGCTATTCGGCTGGTTTGTCCGCGAGTTCGTGCCCGGCGGCGAAGGGACCGTCCTGAAGATCCGCGCCTGGGTCAAGCGGAACGGCTACTGGCTCGTCTTGAGCGGACAGCTACATCTGATCGGGCTGCTGATCGTGGCGATCAGCGCCTCGCGTCTGTCCGTCGGGACGCCACCGCCGCCATCGGATGCGCCGATGTTCGAGGCTGCGGATACCAGCTGCTTGGAGGACAACGTCGGCGTCTATCGTCTGGGCCTCGCGTCTTTGGAACCGACGGAGCTCAACACGGAGACCCTCACCCAATTGGAACCCCTTGCCCAGATTGCCAAGCACTACGATGAATCGCAGGACTTCGAAGAGGCTGGCGGCGGGTCGGCCCAGCAGGGGATCGGCCTCGACTTGAAGAATCTCGCGGGCTTCGGCACCAACCATCGGCCGGGGCCGGGCGGACGCGGCGGCGCGGGGGTCACGCCGGGCCTGGGACAAGGCTTCGGTGTCGGCGGAATCGAAGACGGCTACGGCGGCCGTGGCGCCGGACATCGCGAGGCCCTGGTCGGCGCGTTTGGCGGAACGAAAGCTTCCGAACGCGCCGTGGCAGCAGCCTTGAACTGGCTCTATCGCCATCAGAATACCAATGGCAGTTGGAGCCTGCAGCATACGCGGCGATGCAAAGGTTCACGGTGCTCCGGTATCGGGTCCGTCCACGCGGACGCCGCAGCGACCGCCCTAGGCTTGCTGCCTTATCTGGCCGCCGGCCAAACGCACCGAGACAAAGGCCCGTACCAACAGACGATCAACCGGGCCGTCCTGTGGCTGCTGAAGCAGCAGAAGCCCGATGGCGACCTGTCGGGCGGAGCACCGCAGCCGATGTATGCTCATGGTTTGGCCACGATCGCGCTGTGTGAGGGCTACGGGTTGAGCCAAGACGAGAGTCTCCGTGGGGCAGCGCAGAAGGCGGTCCGGTTCATCGAACAGGCCCAGAACCAACAGACCGGTGGCTGGCGTTACCATCCGGGCGACACCGGGGATACGTCGGTCGTCGGTTGGCAAGTCATGGCTTTGGAAAGCGCCCAAATGGCGCATCTCGAAGTGGATACCAGGGCTTTGGCCAACGTCGAGCGTTGGTTGAAATCCGTGGCCAAGGGCGACGCAGGCGGCCTGTACGCGTATCTGCCACATCGCGAGGCGACGCCCACCACAACGGCGATCGGCTTGCTCTGCCGTCAGTATCTGGGCACCAGCCGCGAGGCTCCCGCGATGCAGGAAGGCATGCGCTACCTGTTGCAGAATCTGCCCGATCGGGACGCGGACCGAAATTCCTACTACTGGTACTACGGCACATTGGTAATGCACAACCTGTTGGGTTCCGAGTGGGACACATGGAACCGGCGGATGCGGCGCGTGCTGATCGAGTCGCAGACCAAAGAGGGCTGCGCCATGGGCAGCTGGGATCCGGAAGTGCCCAGCGTCGATGCGTGGGGTAGCCAGGGGGGCCGCCTGATGACCACCGCCTTGGCCACGTTGTCGCTGGAGGTATACTATCGCTATCTGCCACTCTTCCAAACGGGCCGCAGCTCTGCCAGCGTCGCCGCGAATGGCAAACGCTAGGCGGGATTATTTGTAGGGTGGGTCCAGGGATCGCAACATCTTGGTGGGCCTTCGCCAGCCGTCCCCGCAGTAATTCACGGTGCGACGACGCAAACACGTTTAACACAGCGAACGCGGCCCACCAGGAACACGGCTGGCTCGACCCACCCTACCAAACCGATGAACAGCGAACGTCCCTCGGACTTGCATCCTACGCCACTTCTTTACGCTACGACCACAAGATCCGGGGCCTCCGTGGTGGGCACCGTCTGCGGTTTGTTTGCCGCGGTGGGCTACACGGCGGCCAATATCTGTCTGCGTGCGGTGACCGGCTGTGACCCGATCTGGGTCTCGACGGTGAAAGCGTTCCCGACTGTGGCTCTGGTGGGGCCATGGCTGCTGGTCCATTATGCCCGCGGCGAAAATGTGCTCCCCTCGCGGAGAGTCCTGGTGATCTTGGTGCTGACCGGGCTGCTGGCGCACCTCGGCGGCAACGTCGTGTTCCAGTGGTCGCTGGGCGTCATCGGTATGGCCCTGGCGGTGCCGTTGACGCTGGGCACGCTCATTCTGGCCGGCGCCCTGTTGGGGCGTTCGTTGCTCGGCGAACCCGTGACGTTGCGGACGCTGGCCTCGATCGTGATCTTGATTGTCGCGATCGCCATGCTCTCACTCGGCGCCAACGAAGCTCATCGTTCGGTTGTCCACGAGGGCCGGGGGATCGTCTCTGTAGGCCAGGCTTTCCAGCCTGACGTCGAACCGGCGGATGCCGGGCGGGAGAACCTGCCCCACGGCCAGCCACCCGGCCAGTCCACCCAGAGTTTGGGCTTCGTCGCGGCCGGCGTCAGTGCGGCCCTGCTGGCCGGCTTGGCTTACGCCGTGCTCGGCGTGGTCATTCGTTATGGCGTCACCGGCCGCGCGTCGCTGAGTGTGACGCTGGTGACGGTCGCCTCGACGGGCGTGCTGAGCCTGGGGGTCTGGAGTCTCTGGCGGATGGGCTGGCAGGGCATGTTGGACACGGCGCCGGCCGATTTGGCGACGATGCTTGTGGCCGGCACCTGCAACGCGATTTCCTTCGTGGCGCTGACCCGCTCCCTGCAGTTGACGAGCGTGGTGTATGCTAACGCCCTGAACGCCACGCAGGCGGCGATGGCGGCTCTGGCTGGCATCGTCTTTTTTCAGGAAGCCCAGTCGGGCGAGTTGATTGTCGGCGTATTGCTGACCATCGCCGGCTTGGTCCTGATGCGGCAACGCCGCTGACTTGAGCCCTAACGCTACTTTCCCTTCACCGGCCGTGACAGATCCACCGCCGCCAGGAGTTCGCCGAAGTCACCAATCAGGTCCGTGGAATTCATCAGACGGTTGAACCTACTTCTGCGCGAGGCGTGACCAAGCCGGGCCGTACGACACGGATCAGTTGCCGGGGACCGCGGCGACTGACTCGACCATCTTCGAAAACGTTGACCGCGGTCCCCGGTCAACGGCATCCTATGGTTCGGCCCTTTCGCCCAGCAGCGCATTAAGCCTTCGCAGGACTTGGACCACGACAGCTTCCGGGATGACGCAGACGCGAACGCATTGCCGTACGTTCCAGTCGAGGCTCTTCACCTGATCCGCCAGGACCACGCCCGTCACGGGCAGTCCATCCGGTAACGCGACCTCAAAGGGGTAGCCCTTCACTTGGTTGGTGATCGGACAGAGCAGCGCCAGTCCGACCGTCCCGTTGTAGGCCGCGGGCGACAAAACCAGCGCTGGCCGCCGTCCCCGTTGCTCATGACCGGCCTGCGGGTCCAGGGTGATCCAAATAACGTCGCCCCGGCCCGGAATATAGGCAAGTTTTGTCTTCACCAGACTTCCTTTCCGACGGCCGGCCCCGTCTCCCACTCGCCGTGAAGATTTTCGGCAGTGACCCCGCGGAGAAGGTCCTCGAGGCAAAGCGGATCCTCGGACTGGCGTCGGACCAC
Organism: Planctomycetota bacterium; assembly: GCA_026692885.1. Next base: position 11,150 of record JAPLNJ010000990.1, read on the forward strand.
CAGACAGCCTTCCGTGACGGACATGTCCACCGCGAGGTTTTCGGCAAGGCCGATCTCCGCAGCGAACGCCTTCGGAATCCTCAGGGCGAGGCTATTCCCCCACTTCTGAACGCGCGTCTTCATGCTTACCTCCCTTGTGTCTACAATGAAGATACGCGTCCGCGTTGGCGCCGTCAATACCGCCGGGTCGAGCGACACGGACGACCGGTTGCAAGCCGGTCACCCAATCACTGTCAACGACCGGAACCTGCAATCCGGTCCATCCGATGGTTTGGGTCGCTAGTGATCTTGGAAGGCAGGCCGTGTATGAGTTGCAGCAGTCGGCGGAACTCCTCCACCGTCAAGCCTGTGTCCCGTACGATCCCGCCCAGGGTGAATCCTTTGACAGGATTATGGCGAGGGATGGTCACTTGCCGAGTGCCATCGCTCATCACAATATGTTTGCCCTACCGGATGATCCGGAAACCGGCCCGCTCCAGAGCCCGCACGGCAGCCTGATGGTTGACGCTTGGAATCCCGACCACGTCTATACGCCCACCTCAACTTCGCGCACTTCCACATCCCGACATTGATCCTGCAAGGCGGCAAGGTACTCGTCGATCGCATCCCGGATGTTAACCAACGCATCTTCCTCGGTGTCACCTTCGGACCAACAGCCAGGAAGCGCCGGCACCGAGACGCTGATGCCCTCATCGGTTCTGTGGAGAATAACTTGGTAACGCATGACTACCTCCCACTTCAGGATACCGGCGGAGGCGGATGATGGCTAGGGGCGGCTCGGTGCGGTCCCGACATCGTCAGGCGGGGAATTCAGCCAGCGAGCAGAACGACGATACGCATCACGGGGCGGCGGCCAAAGAGACCACCACACCGCGCGACCTTATCCGCCGCTCCCGTGCATGCGGCGCCTTCAGGGGAGCGGAAGGATTTCTACCAAACCACCCGGGACCACCTCGACCACCAACTTGTGACCCGCCAACAGACGCATTCCCAACAAGGACTCGTTCCCGACGGCTGAGACCAGCACCGCCCGCCAAGTGCCGCCCCACGCTACCTCCGCGGCAAAGATGTCGAACTGACGAACCGACCCGTCCGCAAGCACGGCAGTGCCACCTGACTGTCGAGCGAGGGCCAGGGCGGTCACCACCGCCATCGGCAGCGTCAGGGACGCCGTGAAACCGGAATCGACGATCACGTCCACGCCCAACTCGACCCCGCCGGGTCCCCGTACCCGCAGGTCGATCACGGCCTCGTGACGGGCGTTCACAACCCCTTGGATCATCGGACAACTCCCATCCGGTACGTTGTCGGGTAGCCGGCCCGCATCAGCCAGACATCCGCAGTCGGCTTCCGCGACCGCAGTCGCGCGACGGCCGCATAGTCGTCCTCGTCAATTTCGTAGTCGCCGCTCCCGACATCGATGGCGACGAATTTGCCGTCATCCTCCGGCCGGAGCGCCGGCCGCACTTGCCAGTCGAAGATATTTCCCCCGAGACCGGCGAGTTCATCGAGGGTACGTTCGGTGGTAGGCATGGTAAATCCTCTGGGAGGTTTGACGGACACCTCCATCATATCGCACGCGGCGACCTTGCGCGAAGCCGTAATTCGTCACACGTCCGCCGCCAAGTGACCTTCCGTTTTGGACGCGCCCGATCGGCGGCTCAGGTGCACGGCCTTCAGCGGCAGCGCTCCCTGCGTCCCCTGCCCAGCGACCGTCCTTTCCCGTTACGTGACTTAGCGATCATCGGGTCCGTCGCTACGCTCCCAATTCGATGTCATGAACCGCATTGCCTTCCAGACACCCAACCATGCCCCTTCAACAATCACATAGGCAAGACAGTACGCGCCAAGCAGGAGGGGGACTCGGACGGGCCAAGACGCGAAAACGAGCCCGGGCGCGTCAGCATCAACGGTGGGGTGTTGTTCGAGGAATTCGAGCATCGCTCGCCAGGATCTGTATTGAACCACCGCGCACCGTATCACCAGAAGGATGGCGACGACCGCGAGGAAGAACTCCCTGAGCGAGAACCGCCGTTGGCTGGCGATTCGGCGAATTGGACACTCAACGACGTAAACTGTACTGGCGACAAGGGCGAACGGCTCGGCAAGCCGCAGGAGATCCGTCAGGTCGCAGAATCCGGGGCGAACGAAAGTCGTCAGAAAATGAATATCGGGGGTGCCCTGATCAAGGAGGGCCGCCGCCACGATCCCGCCCGCGAGCCAACTCCGCCAGCGTATGCGGCGGAATCGTGTCCAAGGGCCGTCGGGAGTCAAGTTAGATTCGGAGCATGGCATCGCGCGGGTGCCGATCACTTGATTTGCAGGCACAGGAGAGGAAGGATACCCAAGTCATGAAGCGTCGACTTCACCGCCGATTCTATCGCCATTTCCGGGGGCGTTGTACGACGCGCTCGGGCATTTGTCGTGAGCCACAGTTGTGCAATTCCACTCGTCGAACGTTCGTAGTTCAGTTGCGGAGCCGCCGCCAACAGCTCACCACCTCTTAAGACTCAATCGGCGGCCCGTCAACGGGAGCGAGTAGTTTGACAGCCGCGGCGCGAATTGCCGCGGCAAGAATGCCCCAGACGAAGTGGGTGACATAGATTGAACTACGAAGCGTACTTCGCGGTCAGCGTCAACGAGGAGTTACGCTGCCGCGAAGTACGATTCGTATACCATTGTTCACCTATCTTCGCAAGGGGACATGCGCCCAGAATTCGCGACTCGGTCTGTAAAACTTATTCAATTCTCCCGCCGGCCTGCGTCATTCTCGGGCGTGTCCGGCGGCTAAACGCTCACTGAGAGCGGACGACAAATTGACGCGAAATCCGCAAGGCGTCAAGCATTTACGACACAGCCCCTCAGATTGAGGCTCGCATTATTTGTTGGCCATAATGCTGCGCGCTGGCCCCCCTCATGTGCGCGGGTGTGGATATGCGGCCGTTTCGGGCGGCAGATCACGGATGGGGCTTTCAGAGACGGCCTGGACGGACTGATCATTCTCCCCGTTGTCGTCACCTACTCGACCCGCCGTGTCGAATCGCGTTGCGGAATCATCTTCTGCGCGGCCAGCCATTCCAGTGACTTGGCCTGCCAAGCATCCCACATCGGACCCTTGTAGCCGTTGAGTCCATGACCGCCGGTGGGCAATTTCAGGTACTCCGTGGCTACCTTACGGGCCTGGAGCGCCTCGTGCAGCAGCCGGCTGTGGTCCGGTGGGACCACCGTGTCATCCTGGGCGTGCGCCAAGAACATCGGCGGCGTCTGGCCGGTGACTTGCTTCTCGTTGGAAAACAGCTCCACCAACTCGGGCTTCGGATCTCGCCCCAGCAGATTGACCTTGGAACCACCGTGGGTCCTCTCGCCCATTGTGACCACCGGGTAGATCAGGATCACGAAATCTGGACGAGAACTCACGCGATGGATCGGATCAGCGGCTTGGGGATCGCCACTGTCAAAGTGGGTTCCCGCCGTGGAAGCCAAGTGCCCACCCGCCGAAAACCCGATGATGCCGATCCGGCTGGGGTCGATGTCCCACTGCTTGGCGTTGGCCCGTACCATGCGGATGGCCCGCTGCGCATCCAGCAGCGGTACGAAGGGCCGGCCCTTGGGAAGCCGATATTCCAACACGATCCCGGCGATACCATACGAGTTGAGCCACTTCGCGATGCCGTGCCCCTCCGCGCCGGTCACCAGACCGCCGTACCCGCCGCCCGGGCAGATCACGACGGCCGCCCCGTTGGCCTGTTCGGGAACCGGTCGATGCACGGTGATCGAGGCGTTGGCTGCCTCGAACTGGCCGTCGCCCACAGGTGCCTGGCCGGACCACAAGGAGAGCTTTTCGGGTTCCGCTGGTGCCGCACGGACGCCGGGCGACGATCCGGTGTCTTGAAGCAAGGGCTTCAAGGCAGCAGCCCAGATCGCATAGCCTTCCTCGGTCGGATGGCAGAAGTCGCTCATCAGCCTGCGCGGCAGCTCGCCGTTGGGCAGGAGAAACTGCTGGCCGATGTCCAGGAAGGTGACGCCGGGAGCCTTGGCGACTTTGGCCAAGAGCTTGTTAAGTTCCAGGATCTTTGAGCGAAAGGGGTCGTCGGGCTTTGCGCCCCGCGGGAGAACGCCCATGAGGATAATCCGAGATTCCGGGGACTTCGTGCGGATGCCGGTGCAGATGACCCGAATTCCCTCGACGACCTCAGCCGGCGTGTTGGCGCGCGCATTGGCTGTGGCGGAGAAGTTGTTGGTGCCGATGTTGAGCACCACGTAACGCGGGCGCAGGCCGTCGAACTCGCCGTGGTCCAGACGCCACAGGACGTTTTGCGTGCGGTCCCAGCCGAAGCCCATGTTCAAGACTCGCCGCTGGCCGAACAGGTCCTTCCAGGCCAGTGGTCCGCTTGGATTGCCCAGCTCGGGCGGTCCGGCCCAAAAGTGTGTGATCGAGTCGCCGATCATGACAATCTCGGGGTTGACCTGATCCTTGACTTTGAGCACTGCCTCGTGCCGGGCGTACCAATCGTAGCTGTCATTTTCCAGCTTGGGCACCGGCACAATGGCTGTGTTCGGGGGCGATTCCGCCAACACAACCGAAAGCATGTTAAGGGCCAGTACGGCTGCCAGCGTCAAAGCCAACCTAGCCGAACGACGAGAAGGGACAGAATGGGACATGTGTCTGCTCCAAATCAAAGGCCCAGGCGTTGATCGTAACACTGCGAACTACCGTCACTGCTAGCTGGTCCCGTCCGAGAAGCTCCCGACGTAAGTCGGTGAGAGCAGTCCCGCCAACTCCTAACACCGCGGCGCCTCACCGAGTTCTCCCGACTCATCCGGCCGGTCGGATATGGGGCTCCGGGTTAGGCACAGGGCGGGAACACTCCCACCGACTTACGTCGGGAGCTTCTCGCGGGCGATCACAACACTGCTAGCATTTCGCAACGTTATGATCAAGGCCAAGGACCGCAAATCTGCTCATGGCTTCCCCACCCCCCGATGCCAAGAGCACCACCCTGACGAAAGAGAAGCAGTCTGTTGTCTCTTGCTCGTGCCTAAGCCACGGCCGAAAAATAACTTCCGCATTTGCCTCTCGGCCCCTCACCCCGCCCCTGGCTCGCGCAAAATTGGGGAGTCGGGCGTCAAACGGATGGTCCTGGTTTTGTTCCGCCCCCATCCGGGCTTGCCCCGGTGGAGCGAGGTTTCTGGACCACGTCACGGGTCCGCAACCGCCTCACTTCTTCCGCCGCATCCCGCCCGCCGCCGGAGGCGGCGGGCGGGATGCGGCGGAAGACAGTACGGCTGGCGCCTGCCGACGTAGTGTACGAAACCCAA
>JAPLNJ010000991.1 GCA_026692885.1 Planctomycetota bacterium
GAGCAACAGGGAATACAAACCAGACCTACCGAAGGAGACCATATTATGCCTACTCGACAACGCTCGCTTGGCGCCAAGACGCTGATTGTTCCCACGCCGACCTGGATTGTGGGCTCGTACGACAAGCAAGGCAAACCCAACGGGATGACGGCGGCCTGGGGCGGGATCTGCTGCTCTGACCCACCCTGCGTAGCGGTCTCACTACGCAAGGCGACCTACAGCTACGCCAGCATGATCAACTGCCAGGCGTTCACGATCAGCGTCCCATCGCAAAGCCAAGTCAAGCTGGCCGATTATTTCGGACTGGTCAGCGGCCGGGACACGGACAAATTTGCTGCCACAGGACTGACGCCAGTGCGCAGCGACCTGGTCGATGCGCCGTACGTGGCGGAGTTCCCGCTGGTGCTGGAGTGCAAGGTCCTGCACATCTTCGACCTGGGCCTGCACACGCAGTTTGTGGGCGAGATCCTTGACGTGAAGGCGGACGAAGAGGTGCTGGACGGGGCGGGGATGCCCGATATCCTGAAGGTCCTGCCCATCATCTTCTCGCCCGGCAACCGGGAGTATTACGGTGTTGGGGCCTCCTTGGGGCACGCCTTCGCCGTGGGCAAGGAAATCTGAAGGCAGCCTATGCTCCTCCATGACCGGCCACTTTCGGAAGTCGAGTTCATCACCTTTGACCTGGAGACGACGGGGCTGTTTCCTGTCGTCAACCGGATCGTGGAGTTCGGTGCCGTGCGGTTTCGGCTTGATGGCCGGGAACTGGACACCTGGGAGCAACTGGTCGATCCAGAGTGCTCGATACCGCCGGGTGTGACAGAAATCCACGGCATCACGGACGCGATGGTCAGGGGACAACCGACGTTGGCCCAGGCCCTGCCGGGGTTTCTGGATTTCCTCGGCAGTACCGAGGCGATCTTACTGGCCCACAACGCCACCTTTGACTTGGGCTTCCTGAACTTCGCGGCAGCCAAGACGGGCCTGACGCTCCCCACGAACCCGGTCATCGACACGCTGGACCTGGCACGCACCTGCGTTCGCGGTGCCCCCAGTTGCCGGCTGGAGGATCTGGTCGTGTATCTGGGCCTGGCGGAGTCGGAAGACCATCGGGCGTTGTCGGATTCGCGGTTGGCGATGGCGTTGTTCTTGCACATGGTGGGCTGTCTGGAGCGGCTGCGCACGGTCGAAGACCTGTTCCGGCTGTCGCCGCCGGTAACGGAGGACGATTCGCGGACGTTCGTGATCGACCCGCCGGCCGGCTTCGAGGACCTGGCCGTCGCGATTGCAGAACAACGGACCGTGGTGATCGCTTACGACGGTGGCACACGGGGAGCCGCGGAGCGTAGAGTCACGCCCCGAGCGATGCTGCAATCCAACGGCCGGCAGTACCTGCTTGCCTACTGTCACGCCGCGCAGATCGAGAAGACGTATCGGCTGGATCGGATTCGTACCGTCCATACGACCAAATCGTGACGACCAGCAGGCCAAGCAACTATTTCTCAGGGAGGTCACCGGATCGGCCCACGCTCCGGAGTGTATTCCTCGTCGTCGCGCACCACGTTGTCGACTTGGCGGGTTTGTCGGCCCCGATCGACAACCGGCGTGCGGACCGCCTGGAAGTAATTCTTGTAGAGCAGTGTGACCGCGGCCCGCGAGCTGATTCCAATGCCTACGGACGACACGCCGCCCCAGTTGTCCTGGATCACGTTGGCCGACATGCGTGGCGGCCCGTCGAGGCCGGTGCCAGGTTGCTTGCCCAGGTCCATCGGAATGACGTTGATCCCGGCCAACAGGTTGCTCCAACCGCCGCCCCAACGCCAGTTGCTGCCGTACTGGGCGCCGCTGAAGGGGACCGTGCGGAGGATCTCGTTGCCGATCACGCGATTGCCGAAGTTCGCCCAAGGTTGTTCGGGCTGATCGGTCTGTGGCATCCGCCCGCCGACACCCACCACGATCCCGCCGCCATCCGCGACACGGCAGTCGCGGATGAGGTTAAAGAAGTCGGGGGCCGTCTCATGGGCGCCAGCTTCGGCCGCCTGGCGATCGTCGTGGGTCATCAACGTCACGCCCAGCGATCGATCGTACAGGTGCCGGTCGACAATGTTATTGATGGCCCCTGTGCCGTAGAGGTAGAGTCCCCTTGGCGCACTCGACTTCCTGGTTATTGACGAAGACGGTCTCCATCAGACCGTTCATAATGACCACGGTACTGGAACGGTCCGGGACGATGCGCCAGGGGCGGTCCGCCTGCACCACAAATGCGGAAGTTGCCCGAGAAGAGTTGCGAGGGTTGGTCTGGTCCTGAGCAACCCGCCCAGTACATTCACAGCGGGTCGTCGTGCGCAGTTGCCCCAGCCACCCCGACCGGCCGGCTGTCGGGGGCACGCGGCCTTTTCCCTGGGGTGGGTAGTTACTTGTGCGCGCTGGACTTGGTAAGTTCTGCATTAGTAGCGGCTATCGCCATCATGAGGGCGGCAGTTATGAGCATCCGCGAAACGTACGTTCGGGTCCAAGAGGCAGCCAAGATTCTCGGCGTGGCCCCCAACACCGTGCGGGCGTGAGGCGCCGCTGGGAAGATCCCCGAGTTCCGGCATCCGGTCAACAAACATCGGCTGTATCGACGCGATGACTTGGCGAACCTGCTCCAGCAGATCGAGCAGACGCCCACCCCCCGTCCCAAGACGTAAGCCATGAGACAGGAAACACCATGAAGACCATCTTCGACGCATGCACTCCCCGTGCGGAAGTGTTGACCGGCGAGTTGAAGGAGCAGCAGTTCGCTGCCTCACTGACCAAGGTCTTGCGGGGGACAGCTGACGCCGTGTACGGTGATGCCGTGACCTTCTTCGCCAATACCTTCCCCACAGAGGGCCTGAAGTCGCTGCTGCAGGAGGCCCTGGGGCGTTTGTCAGGCAAGCACCCCGACAGCGCCTCGGTGATCCGGCTGGAGACCAGTCACATCTACCCGGCCGCTGGCTATGCCGTGCTCCAGCAAGGGCAAGGACGGGATGCTACTTGGCTGTGCCTCAAATACGGCCCGCACGGCGGCGGGCACGGACACCCCGACAAGCTCAATTTCATTCTCTACAGCCGTGGCAAGGTTTTGGGTTTCGACCCCGGTACCGGCAAATATGGCGTACCGCTTCACACGGGCTGGCAGAAGACTACGGTCGCGCACAACACGCTCACGGTCGATGAGTCCAACCAGACAGCCGCCACGGGGCGTTGCCTGGAGTTTGTCAGTCAGCCCGATCACGTCGCCGCGCTCGCCGACGCCGGGCCAATCCATGACGGCGTGACCTACCGTCGGGCTGTCGCAGTTATCGGCTCGGACGTGGTGCTTGTGTTGGACTTGGTCCGGGCGACGAAAGAACACACGTTCGACGTGGCCTATCACAATATGGGCGTGTGGTCCTCACAGCCCTCAGGCGATTCCGTGACGATGCCTGACAAGCCGGGCTACCGGTATCTGGAAGGCATGGTCCAGGTTACCGGCCCGCTACCATTGATCAAACACGATCTCGTGCAGGTGGGTTTGGCGGTGGTGGCTGCGGAAGGAGGAAGCGTCTGGGCCGGCACTGGTGCCGGCGGCGTCAGTCGTGAGCGAGTGCCCTGCGTCATCCTGCGGACTAAGGGTCAAGCGGCGGTTGTGGGCTGGGCGTTGGCCCTGAACGGCACGGTGCCCACGGTGCGTGTGGTTCCCGCCGGCTCGGGCGCGATGGTCGAGGCCCAGGTCGGCGGTAAGACGTATCGCCTGTCCGCCGACCCCGAGGGGCAGGAAAAGCTGAAGCTGCAGTAGTTGGATGTCGATCGCCGAACAGGAAGCCTGCGAACAAGCGGGTAAGATGACTGGGTTCGGGTAGTCTATCCCGGTAGCGTCGAGCTGACCAAAGGCAGTTTGCAGCCCTGTCTGTTCCGGCACCGCTAATCGACGTTGGCCGGGTGATGGGGTAAGCTGCGCCATGATTTCCTGCCGCTCTGGCGGGAATGTCTGCTTAACTTTGGAGGAATCTCAGTGACCACCATGAACCGTCAAATCGTCCTGGCCGCCCGGCCGGAGGGTCTACCCAAGCCGTCCGACTTCCAGCTCGTCGAGGTGCCGGTCCCCAAGCCCAACAACGGGCAGTTCCTGGTGAAGACCAACTTCTTGTCGGTGGACCCGTACATGCGTGGCCGCATCAGCGAGGCCAAGAGCTACGCCGAGCCGGTCCAGATCAACGAAGTCATGGTCGGCGGCACGGTGGGCACCGTCGTGGAATCACGGCACCCGGGCTATCAAGCTGGCGACGTCGTTGTGGGTTACTGGGGCTGGCAGGAATATGCCGTCTCGGACGGTCAAGGCGTCGAGAAATTCGA
>JAPLNJ010000992.1 GCA_026692885.1 Planctomycetota bacterium
GATCGCTTGGCGTTGGAAGCCGCCGCGAGCCGTTTGGACGACAAGGACGAGGCGATTCGCGTCGCCGCGATCGGGGCGCTGGCCAAGCTGGGCAATGCCTCGCTGATCGAGCGACTGGCGAAGCTGGCGGCGACGGCCGGCGGCGCGCCACAGCAGGCCGCCCGCCTCAGCCTCGTGCGGTTGGCCGGCGCGGACATCGAGCCGAAGCTGTTCACCCTGGCCGCCGCGGGCGAACCGGCGGAACGCATCGAGATCATCCGCGCTCTCGCGTCTCGCCGTAGCAACCCGGCCGCGCCCGTGCTGCTGAAAGCCGCCACAGACGACAACGCGCTGGTCCGGGCGGCAGCCTTCGACGCACTGGCGGTGGTCGCTCAGGCCGATCGCTATGGCCAACTGGTCCAACTCCTGGTTGCCGCGACCACACCCGCTGACGCCGAGGCGGCCGAGCAGGCCGTGCTGGCGACCGGTGGTCGCATCGAAGATCCGGCCGCACGGCTCGGCCCCTTGACCGCGGCGTTGTCCAACGCTGCGGTCCAGGTCAAGCCGTCCTGCCTGCGCGTGCTCAGTGGTTTTGGCGGCGTCGAGGCGCTGGCGGCGGTCCGTCCCTACCTGGCCGAGTCCGAGGCCGCGCTGCGCGACGCCGCGGTGCGGGCCGTGGCCCGCTGGCCCGATGTCTCGGCGGCCGGTGACCTGCTGAAGATCGCCCAGTCCTCCGACAACGCGACGCAGCGGTTGTTGAGCGTGCGTGGTTACCTGCGGTTGGTCGGCACCGTCAAGGAGGAGGATGCGCGACTAAAGATGCTGGAACAAGTCCGTCCGATCGCCACAACCGCGGCCTCGAAACGTCTGCTGCTGGGTGTCCTCACGGAAGCGGCGGATTCCGGCGCGTTGCATGTGGCGTCTTCGTTCCTGGACGACACCGACGTGCCCGCCGAAGCCGCGGCCGCCACTCTGAAAATCGCCAACGCCTTGGTGCGTACCAACGCGCCCGCCGTGCGCGCGGCGATGAAGAAGCTGATGGACACCACCCAAGACCAAGCCTTGGCCGATCAAGCCGCCGCCTTGGACGAGGAAGCTCTGAAGGCGCCGTCCCCGGGCGCCGGGCAAGCAGCGTTGCAGTACGACAAGCAACGTAGCGACTCGCAAAAGGCCGCACTTGCCAAACGGCCGCCGCCCGGCTATCACCTCGTGGGCTACTTGGACTGCGGGCCGGACACGGCCGACGGCGTGAAAGGCGGGCCGCTGTTGCGCCACGTCTCCGGTGCGACCTATTTCTGGGCCGAATCGGATCGCGTGGCCGACGCACGCTTCGGCAGCGTATTCTTCGACAGCACGAAAGTCACCTTCGAGGCCAGCGGACTGAGCCCGAAGAAATCCTATCAGATCGGCTTCACGTGGTGGGACTACGACCACGGAACCCGCGCCCAATCGGTGTGGGCCGCGACCGGGAAAGGCGAACGCGAAACCAAGCTACTGGACAAGACGCCGCTGCCCTCGGTCGTGAACAAGCAAGGTCCCGACGGCAAGACCTTGCCCGTGCCGACGGATCTGGTCGCCGACGGTTCGCTGCGGATCACCTTCCGTAACGAAGCGACGCCGAATGTCGTGGTCAGCGAAGTGTGGCTCTGGGAAAGCGACGTCGAGGTCCCGGCCAAGCCGACTTCTGCAGTCTTGCAGTCTTCCGAGGCATCGCCGACTTCCGCGGTCTCGCAGACCTCGGAGGTCGCCGTTCGCCCCAACGTATTGCTGATTACCGGCCAGGAATTGCACGACTGGAAGAAGACGACTCCGGCGCTGGTCGAGTTGCTCCAGCAGGACCCGCGTCTGCACGTCCGGGTGGTGGAAGATCCCGGTTTTCTTGCCGACTCGTCGATTCACCAGTACGATGCCATCGTGCTGCACTTTATGAACTGGCAGGTGCCGGCTCCCGGACCGGAGGCACGGCAGAACTTCCAGAAGTTCGTGGAGGGCGGCAAAGGCGTGTGCCTGGTTCACTTCGCCTGCGGCGCCTGGCAGGACTGGCCGGAATTCCGCCACGTGGTGGGCCGCGCGTGGGATCCCAAGCTGCGCGCCCATGACCCCCGCGGACCGTTCCGCGTGACGTTTACGGAAGTCAAGCATCCCCTGAGCGCCGGTCTGCAAGCGTTCGACGCGGACGACGAACTGTACACGTGCCTGGCCGGTGATCGTCCGATCGAGGTCTTGGCCGTAGCCCGCTCGAAGGTCGACAGCCAGGACTACCCCATGGCGTTTGTGCTGCCGTCCGGCAAGGGCCGCGTGTTTCAGTGTCTGCTGGGCCACGACGTGAAGGCCCTGCAGATGCCGGGTGTGGGCGAGTTGTATCGTCGGGGCTGCGCCTGGGCCGCGGGCCTGCCGCCCAAGTAGGTCCCGTCTGCTGGACGGGACCTGGAGACGCAACAGGGTGGCTGGCGGCTGAGTGCAGCGAAGCCCCAGTTCGTAGGGCTGCAAAACTTGTTCGAACTACTGGTGCAGAGGCCGTTGAACCACCGGGGCAGGCCCGAATGGCACGAGGTTAAGCGTTGAGGTACGGGTTTCCGTCATGGATCGTCCGTCCTCCCACCGCGGAGCTTGCCTCCATGGAGGAGTGTTCAAAACCAGATTGGCACTGCAATCCTGATACTTCGCCACCACGCGGCTTGCCCGGAATGGCACGAGGTTTAGCGTAACCTCCGATCCCCACTGGGCTTGCCCCAGTGGACACGAGGTTTTAAAACCACGGCCGCGTACCGAAACCACCCCCCGTCCCATTCGCCGCATTCACCGCCGCCGCAGGCGGCGGTGAATGCGGCGAAGGGGAATAGATGTGGGAGGGGGCCGCTGTTAGTGACCAAACCCTTTTTCTACTGGGGCAAGCCCAGTGGGGAAAGTGGC
>JAPLNJ010000993.1 GCA_026692885.1 Planctomycetota bacterium
GGGAGACCTCGCGCAAGCTGTCGGCCTTCGGCACTTTCGACGCGACAATCGAACTCAGTGAAGCCGCAGCGCTCGGCACCTACACCGTGACCGCCACGTCCTCAAAGGCGAGCGGGGGCAGTCAGCCCCCTGACGATTCGCCCACCGGCCACCCGTCCCTCACCTGCTCCGGCGAGTTCCTGGTCCAGCAGTACCAGTTGGAGAAGATGCGGTTGAAACTCCAAACCGATCGGACGATCTACTTCCGCGGCGAGAACGTGCAGTTGGAGATGACTGCGGAGTACTACTGGGGCCAGCCGGTGGTGGGTAAATCCGTGCGTTATCAACTGCCCGACGGCACTTCGTTGGTGCAGTTGACCGACGCCCAGGGCAAGCTGAAAGTGGCGTTCGATACCACGCCCCTGACACCGGGTCGGGTGCTCAAGTTTGCCGCGGAAATCGAGGGGGAGAACGTGAAAGCGAACGCCGCAGCCCGGCTGGCGGAGGTGGGTTATGGCATCGCGGTGCGTTCCAGCGAGCCGGTGGTGCTGTCGGGCCAGCCGTTCGACGTCACCCTGAAGACCGCCGGCCCGGACGGCAAACCGCTCGCGGCCGAGCTAAGCCTGACCGTGCTTCGTCGGCAGGTGGTTAAGCCCGACCCGGTCCTCAGCGGCATTCCCTGGGTGGAACTGCCCACCCAGGCCGCGGGCGAAGTGACCGTGCTGGAACGTCAGGCCGCCACCGTCGCGACGACCGGCGAAGTCGCCGTGGCGCTGACCCTCGAACAGGGCGGCGAGTATGTGCTGAGGGCCACGGGCAAGGACCGTTTCGGGCAAGTCGTGACGGGCCAGTCCCAGGTGACCATTTCCGACGCCGAGGATCAGGTGAAGCTGCGTTTCTTTGCTGACAACTCGACGCTGATGGTCGGCCACAAGGCGGCCGTCCGCTTGCACTCGCGACTGGACGGTCCGCTGGCACTGCTGACCTTCGAGGGCGAGGAGATCCTGGACTACCGACTGATCGGGCTCAAGCGGGACTTTAATCCGATCGAGCTGCAAGTCGACCACGAGCACTTCCCGAACTTCACCATCGCGGCCGCGGCGATCGATGGCCGCGAGCTCCGCACGACGACCAAGAGTTTCACCGTCAAACGCGAACTCAAGCTGGTCTTGAAAAGCGACAAGGACGCGTACCAACCCGGCCAGCCAGCCAAGGTCTCGGTCACCGTGACGGACCAGTTGGATCGGCCCGTCAAGGCGGAACTGAGTCTCGCCTTGGTCGACGAAGCCCTGCTGGCATTGTTCCCTGACAGGACGCCCAACATGCGGGACTTCTTCCAGGCCGACGCGCAGCGGCACGCGGAGTTCCGCGTCGGCAGTTCGTGCGGGTTTGCCTATGCCGGAATTACCCGGCCCGTGCCTAAGGCTTTCCTCGATGAGAGTGAGCGGCTGGTGCGCCAAACCGAGGAACTGAAGAAACTGGCGGAACTCAACCAGGAAGCGGCCCATCCGACAGCGCCCCATCCGGATCCCGGAGGTCTCGTGGCCGGCAACGGGGCGGCGGCGCCGGCGGACGCGAAAGGTAAGGCGAGTGGCGGTCGCGGAGGTCGTGTCTCGGGGGCAAAGCCCGAGTCGGCCAGAAGACCGGCGGTAGGCACAGGCAAAGTGGCGTTGGGCCGCGAGACGCAAAGCCTGCAAATGACGGTCACACCTAGGGTGGTCATACAGGAGGAAGAGGAGTTCGAAGAAGCCGCCGTTGCCGAACAGCCGCGACAAGAACTGCCCGACGCCGGGTTCTGGACACCTGCGGTGGTGACCGACGAGCAGGGCCAGGCCGTCGTCACCATGCCGCTGCCACCGTCCACTACCCAGTGGCGGATCATCAGCCGCGGCTGCACCGTCGAGACGTTGGTCGGCGAAGGCACGGCCAACCTCGTCACGCGGAAGGAGTTCTTCATCCAGATCAAGAGCCCGGCCATGCTCCAGGAAGGCGACAAGATCCAGGTGCTCGCCCGGCTGCACAACCTCGGACAATTCGCGGGTGACGCGAAAGTCAACCTCCGTTTGTTCGATACCGACCAGCAGCAGCTGGCCGTGTTCTCGAAACCACTGGCGGTCCAGCCGCAGTCGGTCGCCGAGGTGCTGTTCGACGCCGTCGAGGTCCCCGCGGTGCCGCGGGTCAGGCTGGAGGTGTCCGCCACCGCGGGACAGGCGTCGGATGCGGTAACGCGGACGCTGGCGGTCCAGCCGTGGGGTCTGGAGTACGCCGGGCACGCGGGCGGCACGGCCAGCGGCGACGCCCAGGTGGTCGTCGAACTGCCGCCGGACCTGGACTACAAGAGCCGGTGGATGACGGTCAGCGTAGCCCCGGCCCTCCAGCGGCGGGTGATCGAGATGGCACTCTCGGCCTTACCCCTCAGCGATCACTTGGCCAAAGGGGGTAGCGCGACGCTCCTGCCGCCGCCACGTTGGGCCGCGATGCCCGGCGCCGATCTGCTGGCCGTGGTCAGTGCGGTCGAGTACGCCAAGGCGGTCCAGCCCCCTGTGACTGGGGAGAAAACGGGACAGGTACCCCGCGCCCCCGATCGGAGTCAGCCCGCTGATCTGGACCGGAAACCGGGACAGGCACCGATCATTCATGATCGGAACCAGTCCCGGTTTCCGGAGGCCGACTATCGCCGCTTGCTGGATCGTGCCCGATCCCTGGCCGCCGCAGTGGTTTCGAGTCAGCAGCCTGACGGCGGCTGGTGTTGGACGGGGACGAAGGGTTCCGACTGGGGTGCCTCCGCGATCAGTTTCTGGGCGTTGGCGTCTGCCCGGCAGCAAGGCATCGCAGTCCACGAAGAGAGCTTCAACAAGGCCAAGGCGTATCTCCAGGGCCTGATGGCCAAGTTGGCGGCCAACGACAATGACGGCAAGGCGGTGGTCCTGCATGCGCTGTCAACCGCACAGGCCGCGGACTTTGCTAACGTCAACCGCCTGTACCGCGAACGCAACGAATTGAGTCCGCCGGCGCTGGCGTACACCGCGTTGGCCCTGGCCAACCTGAACCGTCCCGAGATCGCCAAGGAAGTGCTGGCCGTGCTGGAGAGCAAGGCCAAACCACACGCGGCCGACGGGCGACAAATGACGCGTTGGGACGGTTCGTCCGCACAGCCGTGGCTCAGCGACGACCTCGAAACCACGGCCGTGGCGCTACTGGCCCTGGCGCGGGTGACACCGGAGTCGCCGAAAGCCGCCGCGGCCGCCCAGTACTTGCTGAACCGCTACGGCTGCTACGGCTTCCACTCCGCCAAGGCGCAAGGCCCAGCCGTGGCAGCGTTGTCCGCCTGGTTCGGCAAAGCCAAATTTGCCACGAGCCAATACAAGTTGCAGGTGCTGGTCAACGACAAGCCGCTGCAGACCATCGAGGTCCAGGGCGATCAGTCCAGCGTGCTGCTGGCCGTGCCGGCCGACGCGATCGTGGCGGGCCGCAACCGCGTCGACTTCCGCATGAACGGGCGCGGCGAGTACGCCTACGCCGCGACAATTCGCGGCTTCTCGGCGAAGCTGGCCGATTTCGGCGTATGGCCTCAGTACTACCATCGCCAGCGCAGCCTCTACCACGCCGACCTGGAATACCGCGGCCGGCCGCTGGGCGCCGGGAGTTCCTCGCCGGTTCGCACTGCGGAGATCGGTCAGCGTCTGAAAGTGCATCTGGCCATGCATACCGCGGGACAAGTCGAGGACGTCAACTCGTACCGTGTGTTGGAGGAGCACCTGCCGGCCGGCACGGTCTTGGTCGAGGGTTCGCTGACGGGCGATTTCTCGCACTACGAGGCCACGCCCACCCGGATCATGATGTACTTCCCGCCGGGTAAACATATCTACGGCATGGACTACCAGTTGGCGGCCTACAGCACGGGCACCTATCGCATCCTGCCGCCCGTGGTGCGCGACGCCACGCGGCCGACTTGGATGCGCGTCGGGCCGGCTTCCGAACTGAACGTGTTGCCGCCGGGCCAGGCGTCTCACGACCCCTACGTGTGGAACGCCTCCGAACGCTTCCTACTGGGCAAAGCCTTGTTCGAAGACGGGATCTTCGCGGAGGCCCTGCTGCACCTGACGGAACTGCAGCAGCTCGACAAAAGCTTCAACGAGCGCGACGCGGCGCGGATGCTGTTGTGGATCTACACCACGGAAGGCTTCTACGATGCGCGTCAAATCGTGAAAGTGTTCGAGAGCCTGCGCGAGCGCCACCCCGACTTGGTCATCCCATTCGACCGCATCCTGGTGGTCGGGAAAGCCTATCGCGACATCGGCGAGTTCGAGCGGGCCTGGTTCGTCTTCCGCGCCACGATTGACGCCAGTTATGTGAACGATTCAAACGTCTCGGCCGTGCTTCAGGACGA
>JAPLNJ010000994.1 GCA_026692885.1 Planctomycetota bacterium
AGCCGTCACGGGCTTGAAGTACTCCGATCAAGTTGCTCAAGACTTCGTGGACATGATTCGGGACTGGAACCTTGTCGATCTAAAACGAGAGCTTGTGCAAGCCAGAGAAGGGAGCCAACAGGGGCGATTTTCCAAGGCTCAGACCGCACAGCGGGAGGAGCGGGTAGTACGAGAACTGGGCCGGAAGATCCGAGACCACGTCGGTTGCTCCCAGGGGCAGTTCGAGCTGGCGGATGTAGTCAGGAACCAGACGGCTGATTGCCTTGGATTCGCGCAAGTGCTGTACGTGTTGGGCAATTCCCTGGGATTGTCCGTCAAGGCGATTCACGTCACGCAACTGACAGGCGTCGCCGTTGATCTGCCTGCGGGAGCTTCCCATGTAGCCTGCTTGGGCGACTTGGCGGATGGCACGACGATGATGGTGGATGTCGCCACGGCAGGTCCCGCATTGATCAGCCAGCCGTTTCGATTGCAGGAAGCTTTTGACGAAAGCGGCGACTACTTGGAGCTCAAGAGCGAAATGGCTGTTTCCAATCTCCACCGGAGGCTGCGAGTGCTGGAGAAAAACGGGCTTGTCGCCTGTGTCTATGACAACCGCGGGAATGAACATAACCAACGCGGCCGATACGCGCAGGCCATCGTGGCCCTCAACGCGGCGATCGAACTCGATCCCAAGGGTGTGGGCGCCTACAACAATCGTGGCATTGCCCGGCACCGTCTTGGAAAGGTGGGGGAAGCCATCGCGGACTACACCGTGGCTGTCGACCTTGATCCGAAGTATGGAGAGGCCTACTACAATCGCGGCAACGTGCACGGGACTTTGGGTGATTTTCCTGAAGCCATTGCGGACTATACCCGAGCCATCGAACTCAATCAGAAGTACACCTGGGCATACGCTAACCGCGGGAACGCCTACTTCCATCAGGCCAGGTATCGGGAAGCCATTTCCGATCATTCGAAGGCCGTCGAGCTCGATCCGAATTTTGCGGAGGCCTATTCCAACCGCGGGAATGTCTATAAGAGTTTAGGCCAGTACCAGGAGGCCATTGCGGACCACACCAAGGCCATCGAACTCAATCCTGGTTACGCAGGATTCTACCTCAATCGAGCGATTGCCTCTGGCAGATTGGGCCGGACTGACCAGGCGCAGAGGGATCTGCGCAAGGCCGTAGAATTGGATCCCGACTTGAAGCCCAGGGTTCGAGAACTGGCCCGACATTTCAGGTTGAATCTGGGGCTGTGACACGACGCTGATTCGGCAAGCTTCTGGTGGGTACGTCAAGCTCGCCCGCGATGCTGGTGCATCGTCGCCCGCGGCAAAGGACGCTGCCCAGCGTGCGACCTTGGCCAACGCTTGCCGAGCGCCGATGCACCAGACGTAACGCTGGCTCGATGCACCCTACGCGCTGGCTTATTCTTGTAGGGTGCATCAAGCTCGCCCACGATTCTGGTGCATCGTCGCCAGCGGCAAAGGACGCTGTCCAGCGTACGACCCTGGCCAACGCTTGCCGAGCGCCGATGCACCAGAGGTAATGCTGGCTCGATGCGCTGCCGGATCATCGGGAGTCGTGAGCAGGGCTGGTCTGCTCGGCCGACCAGTTCCCGTGTACAATACTGCCTGATCTGTACCCGTCCATCCCGTGTCTTGCGAAAATCAAGAGGTGTCGCATGCCTTCGCCCTTTCCTGGAATGGATCCCTATCTGGAACACCCGGACATTTTTCCTGGGTTCCATGCTGGGTTGGTCACCTAAGTGGGAAGACTACTTCGTCTATCCGATCCCGCTCCCGGAACCGCTGCCCGCGGTCAGCATTCCCTTGTTGCCCGGAGATGGGGCCGTGTCCGTCGATTTGCAGGCGGTCTTTACCCGCAGCTACGACACCGGACCGTACACGCGGGAAATCGACTATCGGCGCGACCGGCCGACTCCGCCGTTGGCGCCGAACCGCGCCCGCTGGGCCAAGCAGTGGTTGGCCAAGAGCCGAGGTGGCTGAGAAGGCGTTAAGCGTAGGGTTGCCAACTGCTGTTGGTGCGGGCAACGGTCAAGCTATACCACCCCCTAAGAGTACGCGACGGCGCTGGCCCGGTGCGAAGCGGCGCGGGGATGTGTCGGGATGGCGAAGCCGTCTCCGCTGGTCAAAGACCTATCCGAATGTGAGGCAGCGGGTATCTTGTCAGACGCTGAACCGGGGGCCACCCAGGGGGCGACCGTGGCCAGCAGCTTCTGCCGGTCGATCGGCTTGGAGGCGTAGTCGTTGCAGCCGGCCATGAGGCATCGCTGGCAGTCCTCGGCCATCGCGAACGCCGTCAGGGCGACGATCGGGGCCGTGTAGCCCCGTTGCCGCAACTGCCGGGTTGCCTGGAAGCCGTCCAGCACGGGCATCGACATATCCATCAGGATCACGTCGAACGGTTGGCCCACTTCGTGGGCGGCCCAAGCGGCCGCCACGGCCAACTGCCCGTTCTCGACCACCGTCACCTCGGCCCCGGCCCGCCGGAGCAGCAACGCGAGCAATCGCTGATTGTCCAAACTGTCCTCGGCCAGCAAAATGCGACCGCGCAGCATGACCTGGCCCGCAGCCGCCGGCGCCCCACGGGGTGGTGGCGGAACGGCCGCCGCCACGCCCTCGGAGAGCAGGGGAATACCGTCCAGCGGTCCCGGATCAATCGTTACGCTGAAGGTGCTGCCCTGGCCCGGTTCGGAACGTACTTCGAGGTCGCCCACCAAGGGCCTGGGCCAAGTGCTTGCTGATGCACAGCCCCAAACCCGTGCCGCCGAACTTCCGCGTGGCCGAACCGTCCACCTGGGTGAACGGTTGGAACAGCTGGCCGACTTGTTCGGCGTTCATGCCGATGCCCGTATCCGTCACGTCGAACCGGAGACGCGGAGGACCGCCATCGCGGGTGAACCGAACGGTGAGTCGGATTTCGCCGTGGTCGGTAAACTTGATCGCATTGCCCAGCAGATTGATCAGCACCTGGCGCAGACGCAAGGGGTCGGTGAGTACGGTGGCGGGCAGGGGACCGGTCACTTCGGCCCGCAGCTGCAGTTGCTTCTCGGCGGCGCGAACCCGTAGGAACGCGACCACCTCGGCCACCAGTTTGCCGGGCGAACAGCGGATCGGCGCGAGCTGCAGCTTCCCGGCCTCCACCTTCGAGAGGTCCAGGATGTCGTTGATCAGTCCCAGGAGCAGTTCGCCGTTGCGTTTGATCACGGCCAGATGTTCTTGCGAAGCGTGGCCGACGTGTTCATTCAGGAGGAGCTCCGCATAGCCGAGAATGGCCGTCATGGGCGTGCGGATCTCGTGGCTCATGTTGGCCAGGAAGGCACTCTTGGCGTGGTTTGGGACCATCATCGCTATTGGAGGAAGCGAGAATCGTGGTCCAAAGCGGACATGATCGCGGCAGATTTTCTTGGAATCCAGCCATCCGTGCTCCTGGCCTTGGGGCACGCCTGGCAGACGGGGAAACTTGGACAGGAAAATGGATGGCCTTGATCATAAGGTTGCGCATGGCCTTGATCGTAACGGCGTGAAATGCAGCCACTGCTAGCTGCTTCTGTTCGAGAAGCTCCCGACGTGAGTCGGTGGGAGTGCTCCTGCCCGTCGCCTAACCCCGGGCGGTATCCCTGACTGCCCCGACTCGCCGCCCGCTGACCGCCGCCGGAGGCGGCGGTCAGCGGGCG
>JAPLNJ010000995.1 GCA_026692885.1 Planctomycetota bacterium
TCCTGCCGCTCGCCTTAGGGGCGCAAGCCGCCCGGTTTTCCGAGTGTAATACTGGACGGCTCGCGCCGTGCCGCTACAAAGTAAGTGGCATTGGGCGCCAACCGACGGCCACCCACGCGCGACGGGCGGATACGAGGACCGCACGGTTGAGTTTTGATGGATCGTCTTGATCTTGATCGCGACGTCTGTCTCCAGATCGAATCGGGCCGCTCAGCCGCCAGGAATCCGCCACCGGAGAACATCCAACCCCCGGACGGCCGCTTGCAAGGCGGCGACGGCTTCGTCCGAAATAACCACCATGGCAATGTTGAGCCTCTTGAGGTTCTTGAGGTTCACCAGTTGCGCCAGCCCCTGGTCGCTGATGCGCAGCAACTCCAGGTCCAGTTCTTCAAGGCTCTTGATCTTGGCGATTTCCGCCAGGCCCGCGTCGCCCACGGTCGTTTCGGCCAACCGCAGGTAGTTCAGCTTCGGCAGACCGGCAAGATGCTGCAGGCCTGCATCGGTCACGCGGGTCTTCCGGAGGCTGAGCCATGCGAGGCGTTTCATGCTGCGGAGATGCCTCAGACCGTCATCATCGGTCCTCGTCTCGGCCAAGTCGATCCGCCGCAGGTCCGCGCCGTCCTTGACGTACCTCAGACATGCGCCGGTAATTGGGGTGCCGCGCAGGAAGAGCAGCCGAAGCCGGGGCATGTTGGCCAGCGGCGCCAGACCGCGGTCGCTGACGCGTGAGCACTGCGACACTCGCAGGCTGGTCAGCTCGGGGAAGTTCGCAAGCACCTGCAACCCTTCGTCGGTCACCGCCGCCGAGCCCTCGACCGATAGCTCGGTGAGCTGGCTCAGGCCGGCAAGCTTGGCGAGGCCCAAATCGCTGATAGCCGGGTTGCGCAGCCTCAGCGCGCGAAGGCTCGTCAGGCCGGTTACGTGG
Source organism: Planctomycetota bacterium (assembly GCA_026692885.1). Next base: position 926 of record JAPLNJ010000995.1, read on the forward strand.
TGCAGGCCGGCGTCGGTCACCCGCTCGCAGCCGCGTACATCGAGAAGTCGGATCTTGTTGCACCGTTTGAGGTGCTCGAGGGCCACATCGCCAAGGCTATTGTCGCGCAGTTCCAGATACTGCAGGTCAGGCAACGCGGCGAGGTGGGCCAGCGCGGAATCGGTCAGAGAGGTCGTGTCGCTCAGGTTCAGCCGCCGAAGGCCGCGAAGTTGTTTCAACTTCGCGACTCCGTCATCGGTGATGCTCGTACCCTCGAGCGACAGGTGGTAGAGCTTCGGCAGTCCGGCCAGGTAGCCGACGGCGGCGTCGGTGACTGCCTCGCCTCGGATCGCGAGTTCTTCGAGGTCCGTCAACCGGGCGAACACTTTGACGTCATCGTCATTCGCCGGGTTCTTGTCGGCCCGCAGAGCGACGATCTTCTTGCCGTCGTACCGCATGCTGCCGACGAGCCCATCGACGCGCTCGACAGCGGCCTTGACCGCCGGCTCGTTCGCCGCCGACGGTTCCGGCACGGCCCGTTTCGCCGCGAGAGCTTTCGCTGCCGGCGATGTATCGAGCTTGGCGGCCGTGTGCTGAGCGTCCGTCTGTCTCGCGGGCGCCAGCCAAAGACACGCCGCCACGGCAAGGCAGCCGATGCCGAACCATCGCAGGCGACTAGCATTCCTGATGGCCATGGGCACGACTCTCCGGTTGGTTCACTTCCGGCCGCGAATCTGCCGCTCCGCTACTGTCAGAGCTTCCAGCCTTCACGATAGGGCGGGCGGATCTTCTGGTCGGCCTGTTCGTGATTGATGATCCGGCAGGTCACGGGATCAAACTCCAGGGTCTTGTTGGGAAAGAGCGTGGCGATGTTGGCCAGCAGGTACCACTCGGTGAATGGCCCGCTGAACGCGTTGAAGCAGCCCATGGGGGCCAGCCCCTGTTTCATGCCCTGGACCCAACCCTGAAGAAAACGTCCCGGCAGCGGACGCGGCAACGACGGCGGCGGATCGCCCAAGCCCTTGAACTTGTCCTCCGGGAACATGGCAAACGTGGTGTCGCCATGCCCGAACGTGTACATCACCCCTTCGGTGCCGACCCAGAGGTTGCCCACCCAACTACTCCACCGCTCATCCTCCACGTGGCCCCACTGCGGATGCTTCCCGAACAGTTCGCGCAAGTAATCTCGTCGGCGTTTCTCGGCCTCTCGCCCGCCGGCGTACCAACTGATGCGAATCGGCGGCATGTCCGTGCGCGCCGGGATGTCCCAGTGAACGATACTCGAGCTGGGGAACGTGAGGTCGCACACTTCGCAGCACTCGGCGGTCACCTTGATGGTCTTCGCTCCCGCGGCCGGCGGCTGCTTATCGATCGGCCAGAGGGTTTCCAGTTTCATCGCCTTGAAGAGCGTGGCCCAGAGATGCGCGCCCCACCAGCCCGGATGCCCACACGAAAAGTCCCGCCACATGGAATGTTGCATCCATTCAGGGTGGTAGGGCCGAGCAGCCGCCGGACCAAGCCACAGGTTCCAGTTGAGGTAATCGGGCACCTCGTGCGTCCCGGAGGGTGCCTTGCGCGGCCCCGCGCCGGGGCCGCCCCAGATATGGATTGTCTGGATTTCACCGAGCCTGCCGGCCCACACGTTCTCGATCACGCGCTCGTTGTAGCCGCCCTGGTTGCCCATCTGGGTCGAGCGTTTCTTCTCGACGGTCAGGTCGGCAAGGGTGCGGGCTTCCTGGATGGTACGGCTCAAGCCCTTCTCGCAGAACACATGCAGGCCGGCGCGAAGGGCCAGTGCCGACGGTGCGGCATGGACGTGATCGGGCGTGGCGACGATCACGGCGTCCAGCTTCGATCCCAGCTCGCCGAGCATTACTCGGAAATCCTCGAATTTCGGAACGTCGGGATAACGTTGAAACGATTCGGCCGCTTTGTTCTTGTTCACATCGCACAAGGCGACAATCCGGCCACCCGTCTGCTGACGCACGGACGACCAGCCTTCCTCGACAGCAAACCCGGAGCCTCGCCCGCCGAGGCCCACCACGGCCACCTGCAACTGTTCGTTGGCCGCGTAGCCGCAGGCCTGGCCACGCGTCAGCAGGAGAGTGCCGGTGGCTGCTGCCGTGCCGAGAAACCCGCGCCGCGTCAGACCACCCGCTCGACAAACCGCCTGCCTGTTTCTTCCCTTACCGGTCATTTGGGGCTCCTTGTGGATCGTCCGGTACTCCTAATTTGGGCTTTGCTCGGAAATGTTCCGAGCAGCGATATCCCCGATGTTAACAAAGTGGTTCTCCACTCGCACGTCTGACACAGAACCGGACATCGGGGTACTCCTCGGAAGGTGGTGGAGACAAGTTCCAGGCACGGCGAAGGTGACGCCGATTACGGAGAGCCGGGAGTAGACCTCCAGTTGCCCAAGCCATCGAGATAGCGTGCCTGGGTTCCTTCCAGGGCTCCGGCCCGCTGGATGTCGCTCACCGGCAACAGCGGCGTCACGCGGTTACGGTAGAAGAAATCGTCGGCCGTCTCGAAGCCGTCGGGGATCTTACCCTCGACCTGGTACAGCCGAGCGGCAAGCTGGGCCCCAGGAACCAACCAGCGGTAGATTTCCCAGTTGTCCAGGCCGGACCAGACTCGGTATCCCGGCTCCTGGCCCGGCTTCGCGACGTGAAACGTGGTCTCGGAGTAGCCGCCCGAGTACGGCAGGATGGCGTCGCACTGGTGCTCGGCAAAGGTCAGCACGTCCGGGCCCAGCTTTTCCCGCAGGAACCGCATGAGCTTCATGTGCTCCAAGTCGTTGCCGAAGCTGTCCAGGTAGAAGAGCGAGCAGCCCTTTTGGACCATGTTCTGGAATCGTCGCAACAGCATGGCCTGGTGCCCTGGATCGTCGGCGTTGATCGAGATCACCTGGTCCGATTTCCAGTCCAGCCGTACCGCCATGTCCGACGGCCGGGTAGTCACGCCAATCTTCAGGCCCGCCTCGCGGAACCGCTGCGTCAAGGTTTTCCAGTTGGCCGCCACTTCGGGCGGCAGGACGTCGAAATCCGGTCGATACATGGCCCCGCGAGAATCGTCGCCGCCCTGACCCCAGACGATCACCCCCTGCCCGTTGGCCTGTTTCAACACGGGGATCAGTCGGTCGCAAAACTCCTGGACGCCTTCGGGCTGGTCGAATCGCCGGGCCCCGCCATGAAAACCGTAGGGATTGCTCGGCGAAACGGCCTGCTGGCTGTGATTCAGATAGTCCGTCGCGATCCAGCGGTGGTCGGCCTTGTAGCGGACGAGGCCGAAGGTTGCCTGGAAATGTTCGCGGTACGGCTCCAGCAGGTGCTTCCAATCGCGGTCAGGGCTGACACGCAGCTTCATCTCGACGGTCAGTGCTCCGCGGGCCGGGACCGGGGCGACAACGAAGTACATCAGCCGCCGCTGGGGCAGATTCTCCCGCTTGCCGGGGTTCCAGTCGGCGTAGTCCCACAGCAGCAGCGTGCGGTTCCAGCCCGTCTTCCAGGGCGAGAGTCCCACGCCAATCGAATCGTCCACCGCGTAGCTACCGCCGATTCTGGACCAATGTCCGGGGTGGCAAAGCCCAGCACCATGGGCCTGGAAATAGCTGATGTGCTGGACCATCATCAGGCCGGTGGGAGGCCGGTCGAACTTGAACTCCAAGCCTGAAAAGCCGACGACGTTAAGCGGTTCGTCCAAGTGATTATTCTCGACGCGGGCGGAGATCAGCAGGTCTTCTCCGGCGAACGTGTAGTCCGTCAGGCAGACGATGTCGCCTTGGACGTGGCGAACTCGGGCCTGCCGCTGTCCCAAGACGGCGATCGACTTCTCACGCCACGGTTTGGCGTCCACTCGCCCTGAGCCGGAGTCCTTGAACCACGGCTCCGCATTAAACACCGTCCAACCGCCACGGGCCAGTTCTCGCTGACCGACCTGGATCAGAGACAAACCTTCCGCAGTGATCTGAAACGTCACGCCTTGGTCCGTGCGGTATACGAGCTCGTCGGCCTGCGTCGCAGCGGTCGCCGACGCCGATGCGTCCTCCGCCGCAGGCGCGTTCGGAACCAGCACCGATATCGTGATGGTCAGCAAAAAGCCGTGGTGGATCACGCCTGATAGAAGACCAGACATCGGGGCACTCCTCGAAGATCGTGGGGACATGTTCCGGACACGGCCCCGATTCTCGCGGGAAACTGCCGGAGCCGCAACATGCCCTACGTCTGCAACACCACGTCGTTGACGTGCCTTGCTGTGAGCGTCGCCGCTTGGCCACGATCCGCACGGTTACTGCTGTTGCACCACTCCTCGCTCCCGCACGAACACCCTTCCTCGTTTCCACGCTCTGAGGCTGTGAAAAAATGTGCAAACACGATTCACGGTACGGTGGGCCAAGTACTCGCGGCCCACCAATTCTAAGAAAATGGCCTTTCTTTCGCTGGTGGGCCGCGAGTACTTGGCCCACCCTACGATTTTTTCACAGCCTCTCTGCGTGGGAGCGCTGGTCCGGACGCTCCGCGTCCCGTCTGGGCGACGCAGAGGGTCCGAAAACGCGGGTTCCCAGGCAGAGCGTGGGAACCAGATAGGGACAGCGCTGGTGGGCACAGCCCACCCTACCATTTCGCAGCCCACCCTACCACTTGTCGGTGCGGAACGGTGAAGCGGGCAGGCCTTCCTTGTTTGACAAGTTCGGCTCGGATTCCTGGTGCCAGCCGAAGCGAACGGCGACGGGCTTCGCCACGGCGTCGGCCTGGACGACCACCGTCTTGCCGTCGATTTCGGCCTTGGCCTCGACAAACTTCTGGTCCTCACCCGCAATGGCAAAGCGGGTCAGCGGCTGGCCGTCACGCGACACCAATCCGCCGCCGACGTGGTCGAAGCTGAGACGAATCTTGTTACCATCGACTTGCATCGACTTGTAGAGCGGGCCGGAATACACCAGGTCGGTCTTGCAGTAATCCTGGGCCAAGGCCCACAGCGCCAGACGTTTGCCCACGTCCTGCTTGTTCTTCGGGTGAATGTCTGTGAGATTGCTAATGTCCACTGTCACGGCCATGCCGGTGTGCGGGACGGACAGCGTGGCCGTTTGGGCTTCCCAGATCCCGGCCAGTTTCGTCGGGTCGCCGCCGTAACGGAACGGGGCCAACTGGACAAAATGGAATGCCAATTCCGGGTTGCACCATACCGTGCGCCAACCGCCAATCAGAGCCTTCATCTTTTCGAAGTACAGCATCCCTTCGCCATTGTTCGATTCGCCCTGATACCAGATCGCGCCGCGGATGGCATAGGGCACCAACGGATGGATCATGCTGTTATACAGAGCCAACGGCGATTGGTGGTTGACGTTGCCGTTGGCGTCCTTGGACGGGAACGTGTCCAGCTTGTCGGCGATGTCCTTCAACGCCGGCACCTGCTGGAAGCCTGCCGGCGGGGTCCACGGCTCGATGCGGGTACCGCCCCAGTTGGAGCCGATCAGGCCGATGGGCACGTTCAGGGTCTGCTGCAGCTGACGCCCGAAGAAGTAGCCGGCCGCGGTGAAACCGCCCACCGTCTGGGGCGTGCAGACCTGCCAGCCGCCCGCGGCCACGTCCGTTTGCGGCGTGGCGGCGGGCACACGCGTGATCTTGATGTGGCGAATCTGGGGATGATTGGCGGCGGCCTTTTCCTCGGCGGCATTGTTCGAACTGTTGACGTCCATTTCCATATTCGACTGGCCGGAGCAGATCCACACCTCGCCAACCAGGATGTCGTTGCGGATTTCCTGGCTGGTGCCGACGACGGTCAAAGTCAGCGGACCACCGGCTTTCAGCGCGGGCAGCTTGACCAGCCACTTGCCGCTGGCATCGGTCTTGGCCGTGGCTTTCGCGTCGCCCAAGGTCACGGTGACTTCCTTGCCTGGTTCGTCCCAGCCCCACACGGGTAACGGTTGCTCGCGCTGGAGCACCATGTGATCGCCGAAGATGGCCGGCAACTTGACGGCCGCCTGGGCGCACGGCGACAGCAGCCCGGCGGCGGCTGTCAGGGCAAGCAGAAAGAGACATCGTACTTTCATCGGTGAGAACTCCTTGCAGAAAACTCGGGGGGGGAAAACAGGTTAGTCTCGCAAAATGCCCTGCTACGATACCCGCGCCGCGAGCAGAAAGCAATCGGCGGACGGACCACCGCTTGCGGAACGCGGTCGCAACAAGAATAATGCGGCGACGAGGTGTCTGGGGCGGAGCGACCGCGAGGCCCCTGGCCCACTGCTGTGAACATCTTGCGGTTGTCCAAGTCCTCGATTCGTTCTCGTTCCGACGCTCTGCGTCGGAACGTAAGCCACGGACGCTCTGCGTCCTTGGGCAGACGACGCAGAGCGTCAAGACACTGGCGTTCCCACGCGGAGCGTGGGAACGAGAGAGGCGTGAAGATGTTCACAGCAGTGGGCCCCAGGCTCCTCACCCCCGCCCCTCACCCTGGAGTACCGGGGCGAGGGGAGAGCATGCTTCCCGGTCCGAGACGTCGCTGGCGCCCAGCCATCCGTCGCGGACCCTACGTAAGGACCACCAACGATGCAAAGTTCTGTGATCGCTGCCTTGATGATCGCGCTCAGCGTTTCGCTGACGCACGCCGCCGAGTCGGTTGTGCGCGTGGTGCCGCATCCCAGCACCGACGCCACCAATCGCCACTACGCGTCCAGTCGAGCGCCGCTGCTGCCCATGCCGTTAATCAAGCTGCCGGTCGGAGCGATCAAGCCCGAAGGCTGGCTCCGCAAACAATTGGAACTGCAGACCTCCGGCTTCCACGGTCACTTGGAAGAAATCAGCGAGTTCCTGCGGAGAGACAAGAATGCCTGGCTGGATCAAGAAGGCCTGGGCGATCACGGCTGGGAGGAGCCGCCCTATTGGCTCAAGGGCTTCTGCAACGCGGCCTTCTTACTCGGCGACAAGAAATTGATCGAGCAGGCTCAGGTCTGGCTGGAAGGGGCGATCCGCAGCCAGCAGCCGGACGGCTGGTTTGGCCCGGACAAGGGCCGTAGCGGCGTGGCCACGGACCTCAAGGGCCGCGACGACCTGTGGCCCAACATGATCATGCTGTTCTGCCTGCAGGACTACTGCGAGTACACAGGCGACCAGCGCGTGATCGAACTGATGACCAAGTACTTCCGCTATCTGCAAGGCGTGCCGGAGGACAAGTTCCTGCTGGGCTACTGGCCGAAGATGCGTGGCGGCGATTTGCTGTTCAGCGTCTACTGGTTGTACAACCGGACGGGCGATGAGTTCCTGCTGGAATTGGCACACAAGGTGCATCGCCGCACGGCCGACTGGACCGGCGACGTAATCAACTGGCACAACGTCAACCTGTCGCAAGGTTTCGGCCAGCCGACCACATACTATCTGCAGTCGCAAGACGCGAAGCACCTGCAGGCTTCCTATCGCAACTACGACAAGCTCCGTGGAATGTACGGCCAGGTCCCCGGCGGACTGTTCGGCGGCGACGAGAATTGCCGGCCGGGATTCACGGATCCGCGGCAAGCGATCGAGACCTGCGGCATCGTGGAGATGATGCTGTCGACCGAGCGACTGGTCTCAATCACCGGCGATCTGGTCTGGGCGGATCGCTGCGAAGACGCAGCCTTCAACACGCTGCCGGCAGCGCTGACGCCCGACATGAAAGCCCTGCGTTACCTGACCTCGCCCAACTTGGTGCTGTCGGATCGCAAGAACAAGAGCCCCGGCCTGCAGAACGGCGGGCCGATGCTGCAGATGAATCCGCACGACCACCGCTGCTGCCAGCACAACTGGGGCCACGGCTGGCCGTACTTGGCCGAAAATCTCTGGTTCGCCACTCCCGACAGCGGTCTGGCCGCGGTGTTCTATGCGGAAAACGAAGTCAAGGCCAAGGTCGGCGCGGAAGGCACCGCGGTCACGATCGAGCAGTCGACGCGCTATCCCTTCGAGGAACACGTGATGCTGACCATCGAGGCGGCGAAGCCCGTACGGTTCCCTCTGTACCTCCGTGTGCCCGGCTGGTGTGACAAGGTGGACCTGAAGATCAACCAGCAAGTGCTGGAGGTGGCCGCCAAGCCGGACACGTTCATCCAGGTCGACCGGCAGTGGCGCACGGGGGACATCGTCGACCTCCTGCTGAACGCGAAGGTCACCCTGCGGACCTGGGAGCGGAACCAGAACAGCGTGTCGGTCGATCGCGGGCCGCTGACCTATTCGCTGAAGATTGGCGAGAAGTACGTGTCCCAAGGTGGGACGAAAGACTGGCCAGCGTGGGAAATCTATCCGACCACGCCGTGGAACTACGGGCTGGTACTCGACGCCCAGAACTCGGCCGCATCGTTCGAGGTTGTCCGGCGCCCGTGGCCGAACTCGGACATGCCGTTCACGCACGAGGGCACGCCGCTCGAATTGAAGGCGAAAGCCCAGCGAATTCCGGACTGGCAGGCGGACCGTCTGGGACTGGTGGGCAAGCTGCAACCCAGTCCGGTCAAGTCCGCCGAGCCGGTCGAGACCGTGACGCTGATTCCGATGGGCGCGGCCCGCTTGCGGATCGCGTCCTTCCCGGTGATGGGCCAGGGGCCGGAGGCTCACGCTTGGCCCGCGTCGCCACCACCGCTGCCCTATAAGGCCACCGCGTCGCATTGCTGGGACAGCGATGCGGTCGAGGCGTTGCACGATGCTTTGCTGCCCAGTAGTTCGAGCGACGGCAGCATCCCGCGGCACACCTGGTGGGACCACCGCGGCACGGCCGAATGGGTGCAATACGATTTCGAGAAGCCGCGGAAGCTGTCCCAGGTCGAGGTCTACTGGTTCGACGACACGGGGGTGGGGCAATGCCGCGTGCCGAAGTCCTGGCGCGTCGTGGTTCGCGAAGGCGACCAGTGGCAGCCGGTCAAGGCCACCGGCGAGTGCGGCGTGGCCAAGGACCACTTCAATAAAGTCACGTTCGAGGCCGTGACCACCGCGGCCGTGCGTCTGGAGGTCGAACTGCAGCCGGATTTCTCCGGCGGCATCCTGGAATGGCGTGTGGAGTAAGTGGCTGTCAAAGAACAAGTTTGTCGATGGACCGTAGGACGGATTGGCACTTCGGCTCCGCGTTCGGGGCCGAAGGCTAGGTAGTTGATACTGCTGCTGCAATCCCTGGCAGTGTCCTCATGTGGAGCGTGGTACGACACTCCGAGGCTGGGCTGCGCAGAATTGGGGAGTCGGGCGTCAAACGGATGGTCCTGTTTTCGTTCCGCCCCCATCCGGGCTTGCCCCGGTGGAGCGAGGTTTCTGGACCACGCCACGGGTCCTCAACCGCCTCATTTCTTCCGCCGCCTCCCGCCCGTCGCCTTCGGCGGCGGGCGGGAGGCGGCGGAAGACAGCACAACTGGCGTTTGCCGACGTAGTGTACGAAACCCAATTCCACCGGGGCAAGCCCGAATGGTACGAGGTTAAGCATAAGTCGTTGTCATTCAGCCACTTTCCCCACAGGGCTTGCCCCAGTGGAAGACGGGTTTGGTCACTAAGCGGCCCCCACCGCCTCTAATCCCCTTCGCCGTATTCACCGCCGCCTGCGGCGGCGGTGAATGCGGCGAAGGGGACGGGGTGTGGTTGCGGTACGCGGCCTTGGTTTTCAAACCTCTTGTCCACTGGGGCAAGCCCAGTGGGGATGGGCGG
>JAPLNJ010000996.1 GCA_026692885.1 Planctomycetota bacterium
GGCAGGTTTACCGGGTGTGCCGACCGTCTGAAAGGTGTCCGTCAGCGATGGCTCGATGCGGTCAAGTCACCTGTGGTAACTTGGCCGAAGCGAGCAAGCACACGACGACCTTTAGGCAGGGCAGTTGCCATGCCATGGCTGACACCCTACCGTACCCGCCTGACCAAATACTACCGGAAAGACCGGGCGGTGGTTTACTTCTTGCGGCAGACGTGGTATTCGGATCCGCATGACAAACTCGTACCTCTGCATCATCACCCCACGGGGGCTGGAAACCCTTGTTCTCGAAACCGAGCATGCCGCCCGGTTCCTGTATCGGCGAGTGGAGCGATACCCTGGTGGTGAAGCGATCGCCTGTTGGGCAGTTCTCGACGACAGGACGGCACGTGACGTGACGCACCACGTCGGTTTTCGGCGATTCCAGGAAGCCCTGGACCAGCTCAACACCCGGGCCGTCCATCTCGGAACGATTCTGCTACCGTTGGCGGACGACGATCTACTGCAAACTGCCTCCTGACGCGACTCGGCCGCAATGAAGTGGGCCGCCGGTGCCGCACGAAACTCTGCGTCCCCCTGGCCGCGCAAACAGATGCCGTGTCAGCTCCCGTCCGGCTGCCGAAGCCCACGAAGATGCACCCCCGACTCGTGCTTCTTGCAGATGACAACTCCAGCGACACGACACCTGCCGCACAACGCCCGGCATACCGCGTAACACTCCCCACCTTGTAAACCGCTAATCCCCGTGTGGATTTGACGATTCCGCAGCCGTTCAGAAAGTCGTTGTCCGGTTCCACGTCGTGTGATACGTAGCGACTGATAAAGGACATTATCAGGCGTTACCACGAGCGGCATCGGCGAGGCCGAAAAACTCACCGGTGAATATTCCGGCAGCCGGACGATGAGCAAACCAACGGTGGGGCATCGCAAGCAAGTCCGCTATCCACCGAAGCGATGGACGGCGGCGGCAGCTACCGTTCGCCCTGCCGAGTCGTCGCTTGCCTGGCACAGCAACTGCCGAGTTGACATCCGCGGTGACTTGTGTCTTGGACACGCTTGCTACAGCGCCACCCGCAAGCGAGGATAGTCGAGTGAACACAAATGAATGAGAACGATCAACAATCAGGCCTGCCAACCGCCGCGACGCCGACGCTGACGCCGGTGGCGTTGACTGCCCCTGCCCCTATGCCGAGGTTGGTTGCTGCAGCCGGTGCCGGCGCCAGGTTCGGTTGGGAAGAGTTCCTTTACGGGCGACTGCGGAATCCGCACACGCGCCGCTCGTACCACCGAGCGGCGAGTCGGTTTCTGCGGTGGTGCGAGGAACGTGGCCTGGCCTTGCACACGATTGCGCCGGCCCACGTCGGCCATTTCCTCGATGGCCTGCCTGATGCTGTCTCGTCCAAGAAGGTCTATCTGGCTGCCATCCGGCACCTGTTCGACACCCTGGTCCTGCGGCATGCCGTGGCGCTCAATTCGGCCGCCTCGGTCCGCGCCGAGCGTTACCTGGTCGTCGAAGGTAAGACGCCGGAAATCCCCATCGAGCAAGCCCGCCGGTTGCTATCCACCGTTGACACCAGCCACGTCGTAGGGCTTCGCGACCGGGCGATCATCGCGATGCTGATCTACACGGCGGCCAGGATCGGGGCCGTGGCTAGACTGCGTCTGCAAGACTTGTTTGAGACCGGGGACCAGTACTGCCTCCGGTTTCTCGACAAGGGCGGTAAGTCCCGCGAGATCCCCGTCCGCCACGACCTGCAGGGCTTTCTGTTCGAGTACCTCACGACGGCGGATCTGTGCGACGCGCCCAGCGAGTCGCCGCTGTTCCGGTCAGCGATTCGCCGGACGAAGGAGCTAACGGATCTCGGCATGACCGCGGACGACATCGGTCGCATGGTCAAACGCCGCATGCGTGACGCCGGATTGCCCCGCCGTCTTTCGGCGCATTCGTTCCGGGTCACAACAGTCACCGATCTGCTCGCCCAAGGTGTCCCGCTGGAGGACGTGCAGCACTTGGCCGGCCACTCGGACCCGCGGACAACGCGGCTTTACGACCGTCGACAGCGGCGGGTAACACGGAATATCGTCGAACGGATTTCGATCTGACATAGACGCCGCAGCAGGATATCCCGATTGCATGGCCGGGCTGATCTTGATCGGCCCCAGGCGCGGTGTATCGCGATGGTGATCGTGTGGAAGGAACGGACCTGGGGCGATACGGAGTACTGTGCGGGGCTGGTGCCCTGCTCCTTGTTCCACGCCTTCAGTTGGTCGAGCACCGCCCGCAAATCCTGGACGCGGAGCAGAAAATTCTGCGACGAGGCGGCCTGATTCATCGTGGCCATACGCCGCGCGACGGGCTGGTTTTTTCACACCGAGTTATCGCTGCCGGGGTGTTGGAGAAAGACGACCACATAGCCGCGCGCGGACCAGTGATGTCCCAGGTAGCCGCAGCCTTCGCGAGAGCCGCCCAACCCGTGGCTGAATAGCACGACGGGCGCGGGGTCCTTCGCCGCGGGGAGGTAGACCCGCAACGGGATGTCGCGACTTCGCGCCGGATCCCGAACCGTGAGGTCGCTGGGCGGAACCGCCGATGCGGCAGAAACGACAAGCGGATCGCAACCGGGCACCGCCACATGGAACTGCTCACCGGTTCGCACCCTCTCTTGAGCCGGCAGCGCGGCGCAGGCCAGCAGACACAAACCCAGCAGGCACACATTCATGCTCGTAGGCATGGGTGCCCTTTCCGTGATTTCGTGATTCCCAGAAATGCGGCCGCGATACGCCCTTAACCCATGTTTCTGGCAGACGATCCCTGCAAACATGAAACCCCATGCCGCGCAGGAAGTTCCCCCGTCTCGGCCTGTCGTCTTTACCGGGATTCATGCGGCAGCTCTGGCGTAACGTCGTCGAGACCATACTCCGGCTCATCGGGAACGGTGTCGTCGGGAACGGTGTCGTCGGGAACGGGCTTTCGCGGCGCCGGCGATTGGGGTATCCTGGGGACGCTTCCATCATCCCGGCCTGGATTCTCAAAGGAATCTATCGGATGGACTCGACGGTTTCGAATTCGGCGTTATGGCTTCCCGAAGTACAGGGCGTCCTCGACCGGCTACACACCTTAGCCGACGCCCATGATGATGCGATCATTCAGCAGGTGCGAGGCGATGGTTCGACCTGGAAATCTGCCAGTTCTGAACAAAAGGCGACGCTGCTTCGGGACGCGTTGCTGCCGATTCCCAGAAGCGGCGGTCACTTCCTCTACGCGGTGGCACGTTCCATAGCTGCGAAACGCATCGTGGAGTTCGGCACGTCTTGGGGTGTTTCCACCATCTATTTCGCCGCCGCGCTCCGCGATCTCGGAGGCGGACTGGTGGTTAGCTCTGAGTTGGAGGCCAGCAAGGTCGCCAAGGCGAAGCAACATCTTGAGGAAGCGGGGCTCTCCAAGTTCGTTGAGATTCGCGCGGGCGATGCGCTCCAGACCTTGCGAGATCCCGGTGGTACGATCGATTTGCTGTTTCTGGACGGCTGGAAGGATCTCTACCTTGATGTGCTGAGTCTGGCGTCGCCTTGCCTTCGGCGGGGTTCGGTCGTCTTGGCGGACGACGTTTGTCTCTTCCCCGAAGAACTCGCGCCCTATTTGGAGTATGTCCGAAATCCCGCTCACGGATTCGTCTCCGTCACACTCCCGCTCGGTGACGGAATCGAGTATTCGGTTCGTCTTTAGCCGCTGGCACTTGGCCTTCGCAAGTCGTTGAGCGGCAGATAGACTCCGCACTGTGGGGTGCATCGTCCTTTAATCCGAACTGAGACTTCCATGCCGATTCTGCTTGTCCCGCGCACGACGGGCCTACTCGCGATCGTCCTGGCACTAACTGTTCTTCCCGGGTGCCGTAAGCCGCGGACTTCCGATAGGCCCCCGCAGGCACTGCCCTCCGTCAAGGAGGCACCTCGCGCGGCGGAGGAAGTCCGGCGTTTGATTCAACAGAAGAACCAAGCCATTGCAGAATTGGAGAGCGAGAAATTCGAGGCGAGCATCGCTCTATTCGAAAAACTTGCGGAGGAGCTTCCGGCCGAGCCGCTGGTCCATACCGACCTTGTGGTCGCCTACATCCTGCTCTTGAAATCGCCGACCTTCAGCGTGCAGTCTGCAAACTCGGTCTATCGGCGGGCCGTCGAAAAGGCAGAGGAAGCCGTTAGTCACTTGCTGCAGGTTGCTGGCGACTCTGCCACGAGTCATCTGTTGGCTTCCAAAGTCGCTCGTTTGGTGCCCGACGAACGCCGCTCCCTGGAAGAACTGAACCGATCCGTGGACCTGACGCCCGACGATCCGATCCTCTGGTACGAGATGTTTCAAGCCGGACGATATTCGGAGGATGCGGAGATCAAGGCACGGGCAAGGGAGGGATTGAAACGCACGCACGAGCTGTGGCCTGACAATCTCTCCGTTGTCCGAGAATGTCTGCTCCAGCAAGCCGTGGACCAGGATCCTGCGATCACCGAAACGCTTAGGAATGCCCGCACGACGATTGAACCTTTGGTCGAGAGTTCCCCGACGTGGCGGAAATTGAATCTGTTGAGCATGCTCGACCAGACGATCGCCATCGCTTCGAACCAATCCCTGGACGGGGAAGGGAAGTGGAACACGGTGCTCGCCAAGGTGAGGCCGCTAACGAATGTGCTCAGCGCCGACCATGCGACCCGGATCGATCGTCGTCGGATCGATCGCCAAGACGCTGCCGACCCGGGCGAGTTGGCCTTTGTCATACATGACTTCAGTGAGTCTGCCTTGACCACTGCCTCTCCGGTCTCCAAGGAACTTGGGCCGCCGAGATCCGTGAAATTTGTCCCGCTGCCCAAAGCAAGACAACTGCCCCCGCTGCCGAGAGTACGCGGCGTGGAACTCGTCGATTTTGATCTGGACGGGCGACTGGATGTCGTGGCCGTCCGTGAACAGACGGTCGAGGTGTACAGTCGAGGAAAGACGGGCGACGATTGGAAATTGCTCTCCGCCTTCGAGTCGCCCAAGGAGTTGCAAGGCGTGGTGGCGGCTGACCTCGATCGCGATTTTGATTCCACCGCGGCGGGCGGGGTAGGTGGCAGATGCCCGAACGCCGATTTGGATCTGGTCGCCTACGGTCCCGGCGGCCTGTTGGTTCTGGAGAACAAGCTGGACGAGAAAACGGGCCACCGTTCGCTGCCAATAGTGCGACAGGCTGCCGCGTTCGAACAACTCCGAAATGTGCTGGCGGTGGCCGTGGTCGATCTGGATCATGACGGGAATCTGGACTTGGTCGTGTCGTTGAGCGCAGGTATCTCGCTGTGGTTGAATCGGGGCGATGTGACTTTCGAGGATATCAGCGATCGAGCCAGCCTCCCACCCGCGGATTTCCACGCGACCGCCATCGTGCCGGTCGATTGGAATCGTGACGGGGACGTGGATGTGTTGCTGGCGGGTCCCTCGTCGAAAACCGCTGGCTGTCTGGCGAACCTTCGGCATGGGCGTTTTCGCTGGGAACCGTTCTCGGCGGACTACCACGGGTTAAGCGGGGCCAAGGCATTGTGCCTCGCCGATGTGGACGGAAACCGCTCGTGGGATCTGATTGCTGGCGGAGAACGCGGCGTCACGCTGATGCAAACTGCGACATCAGAGTCCGGGCCGGTGCGATGCCTCAAGTCGAGCGATCTCGGCACGGAAGCTGTGGGCGGAATGACAACGTGGGATTACGACAACGATGGCCACCTGGACCTACTAGCGTGGGGCCAGGGCAGACTGGTGATCTACCGTGGTGGATCCGATGGCCAGTTTCACCCGGCGTTGGGACTCGTGGAAGGTCCGCCGACACGTGTCGAAGTCTGTGCGGTCGGCGATCTGGATGGTGACGGAGATTGGGATCTGCTGGTCGTGGAGCCGGAGCGGCTGGTGTGGTACGCGAATGAGGGAGGCAACGGAAATCATTGGCTTGACGTCGCGTTGCGAGCGGATCCCCATCCCAGCCAGTATCCCGACTTGGCGGTCAACATGCACGGCATCGGGAGTCTGCTGGAGGTGAAAGTCGGTCCCCTTTGCCAGCGGCAACTGGTGGCCAGATCCACATCGCACTTTGGTTTGGGTGCCTACTCGCACGCCGATGTGGTACGGATTCTTTGGACGAACAGCACGCCGTGCAACACGATCAATCCCGAGTCCAACCAGTTGCTCTCCAAGGACCAGAAACACAGGGGAATGTAGATCGGCCGGCGGCCGTGGGCTCGGACTTGCGCCAGTTGCTCGGCGAAATCCACAGCAGTCTTCGGCCAGAGGGGAGACGCATGGTGGTCGAACCGATTGGACACGTGAAAGCGATGACTTTCAGGCCATGCTCTCCCTTGTCGAGAAAAACGCCTTCGGCGACAAAAGGAGCCTCACGTTCGCCTGAGCAGAGCGGTGATTCTCGTGAAACACTAAGACAGGCGAATTACCAAAGTGTTGTCCTCACGAGAGATGGCGTACGTCTTCAGGGGACCTTTCGCAAACCCAGAAACCTTCTCGCCATTGGTCCTGAATCGGCTTCCTCCGAGGCTAGCGCACTCGAAGCACATGTCTTCCGCCCGATACTCAACCTCAACACCGCGATGCGTGCATTTGATGGATGCCGCCACGAAGATATCCTCGGTTTCCCGAACAACAATCAAGGCATCCGGGATACTCGCATCCTGGATCTTGACGGCCCCTCCGACCATGGAGAGTTCTGGGACCATGTCAAGGCGTATCCTAATGCGGTTGTCTTTCTCAATGCCATAGGCATCAGCCGCAATACTCGGAGTAGCGCCCACTCCAGATATAGTCGCCCAGCCTTTTTTCGTACATAGGCAGGCACTCGCCGCGACTGCGGCGACCGCAGTTGCCCCACCAACAAGAAAGGCTTTTCTGGATATCTTCTTCACGGTCACACCTTCGAGCGTGCAGGATGCACTTACGAATGTTCCGGGCAACCGCCCGAGGCATGGGACTGGCAACTGGTCCCTGAATCATCCACCCTCCCTGCCAACCACGCCCGGGCTACTTCATGCACGTTGCCGGAGCAGCCTCGAATAGCCGTGATGCCGTTGCTGGCCAGGACGTTCACCGCCCCGCCGCCCATATTCCCCGCCAACATCACGGAGACACCCATGCGGGCCAGTTGCGGGACGATATTCGACTTGCATCCGCAGCCGGGCGGGGGAGTCAAAACCTCTTCCGATACGATCTTGTTCTCGTCATCAATACCGAGGATGGTGAAACTTTGGCAGTGGCCGAAGTGCTGATCGACCTCCGTGCCGTCTGACGGTAGCGCGATTTTCATGGGTCTTCTTGTTCTCTGCTGAGTCTATGGTGCTTGCGATACGGGTGTCAGCCGCACTTTTGTGTCGGGCGATTTCCGGACGCGGACTTGCCGTCCGCAGGAGCCGGTCCGAGCCGACGCGGCGCGGCATTCTAGCATGGGTTCCCTCCTGACGTCCAGTTCGTGAAGGCCGCAACACGCCGACGTCGTACAGATTCTTTGGAGGAACGACACGCCCTGCAACATAATCAATCTCGATTCCAACCAATTGCTCTCCAAGGACCAGAAACACAGTGGGAGGTAAACTCCTCCCGCTGGCTCAGCGGGAACTTTCCCGAGGGCCAGTCGGTGAGGTCGGAGAATGAGCCTGCCGCTGGCCAGGCGCCGCGGGTTCATCTTGCTGGCTGCGTTCGCGTTCGATCCTAACGCCTTCGTCCTTCGTCTCCGACTTGGTCTTGGGGGCTGCGGCTGCGACCTGGCCCTCCGCCGCGCTGACCACGTCCATCGGCGAGCGGCGGCGCCACAAGGCCAAACCACGTCCCACGTGGGTCAGGAAGACTTGGCTGCTCTGGATTTCCTCGTCCGATAGTTGATCCACCGCTCGGACCATCCATTGGCCGGCGGAAATGATGACGGAACGCGGCGGATGCAGTTCCGCCGGAGACAACGCCCACCATTCGAGGACGTGTCCGGTGACGATCAGCCGCTCGCTAAGTCCGTCGCCCTCGCGATCACTGGGTTGCGGGTCGCTCGGCTTCGCGGAGGCCCACTGGCCATTCCAAAAGCCATCCGGATGCTGGTGTTCGATCAGTCGCTGGGTCACATCCTGCAGGAACTGCAGGATTGCCGTCCGAGTGGCCGGCGAAAGGATCCGCAGCTGATCGTCCACCCGCAAGAAGACGTTCAACGTGAAGATTCGATGCGTTCCTAGGCAGACCCCATTAGGCCAGGGTTCCCGCATGATCCGCTCGGCGAGGCGAGCGAAGCTGAGTTCCTGCCCTTCGGTAGCACGCCAACCCAGGGTCGGCGGGAGAAACAGTGCGTAGGTCAGTGCCGACCATTCGTATTCGGGCTGATTCAGACTGAATTCCCGCAAGGACTGCTCCACGATCGCCCGGAAGGTCGTGGTACAAGAAGGCGTGATGACCGGGTGAGACAGGGGCGTACCCACCTCCGCCAGACAGGCCACCAGATGGTCCGGGTGCCAGGAGGAGACTTCGCCTTCCTGGGTCCGCACGGCCACGCCGCCGCCTTTGTCTATCAGCAGTGAGGGTCGATCGGGACCGTACAACGCCGCGAACCGGCCGTGATCCAAGAGCAGGCGTCGCAAATCGTCCCCGGAAACGAACTCCGGTTCGTGGAACTCCGCGGCTGGGGTCCAGAATCGCAACGCATGATCCAAGTAGTTGAGGTTGGTCTTATCACCCTTCAGTCGCGGGCGCAGTCGCAGCAGCACGCGCTCCAACTGTTCATCCGAGACCACGGCTTCGTCGTCGTACAGGGGTTCGATGGCTAGCGGTTGCTCGCGTAGCGGCGGGAGTCGCTGGTCGTCCAGGAGCGCCCGCACTCGGTAAGCTCCCAGGCCGAACAGCAGGCCCAGAAGGAGCACTTGCCCGCCCAGGTAGTAGCGAGTGGGGCGTCCTTCGGCAGCTGGGGAGTCGGTGGTTGTCGTCACGGGTCGTGTCATCCTACCAGGACTTGTCATCAATGTTCGGAACCGGCTCCGCCTTTTTCCTGCGTACCATGGCGTCGCCACGCACATTCTGAAAGATCATACCGATCGCGTCTTCGTACACGATCCGCCACTCGCCGGAGGCACGCAAATACCGCAGTAGTGTGGTCTGCAGTGCCTTGTCCAGAACCACGGTCTGCACGCAGTACCGCCCCAGCACGTTTTGCCAACCAGAACGGGTTTCGCGGACCACACGGTAGTCTTTCCAGACTTGCCGCGGCGCTAGATGCAAGTTGGTGGTCATGAACAACTGGATGTCCGCAGGACCGTCCCACAGCAGCCAATCGCCCCACCACTGCGGATTCATCACCTGACCTTGCGGCGGATGTCCCCGCAGGAACTCTGTCAGTTTCCACGGCGTCGAGGCGGTGTACAGTTCTTCCGGTACTCGGGACGAGTGCGTCAACAGCGAACGACCGCTTGGTGACACGGCGAACGTCATCCCCATCAGGAGTAAGGCCACCCACGAGTAACTCCAGGAACGCTCGCGCGGCAGGCCGAACCAACCGCGTCGTGAGACGTGAGCCACGGGCTTTCGAGACCAGAGCGGCCGGCCGCGTTCCCAGATGTCCGCCAGTTGTGGCGTGACGGCCAGGCCCACCAGCGCGGCATACCACCAAATCATCCGGATTCCGCGCAGCACCGAGGCACCGAACACCGCCAACAGCAAGACATGGGCCACCGGCACCCGCCATCGACCGTGCCGAAACACAAACAGCATGAGGACCACCGACACCGCAAACTCACGGCCACCCGCCTCGAGAATGGCCATCGGTTGCCATTCGGTAATCTCGTGGAGGTTTTCGTTCTTCGCGAACCACAGCGTGTTGAGCAGCAGATCCATCCCGTACGGATTCACCAACGTGGCCGCCACGGCGAGTTCGAACAGCAGCAGCCAACGGCACACCTCAGGGTCCGCCAGCACCTGGCCCGGGCTCCGCGTACGACACGCCACCTCGATCACCGCGCCCCCCAGGAAACAAGCCAGCATCAGCAGCCCGCACACGAAGGAGCCGTGCAGATTGGACCAGGCCACCATCAGGAGAGGCACACCGATCCACAAACGCAACCGTGAGTTCCGACGCCCCACCTGCGCCGAGGCCGCGGCGCTCCCCGAGGGGGCCACCTCCGCCGTCAGCCACAGCAAGATCGCAAAACAGAGCACGCCAAAATTCTCAGGTCGCATGGTCGAGACGCGGCTCCAGCCGAGCAGGAAGACCAGGACCACGGCCAGATGAGTGACCACCAGATTGCGACTCTGCAGATAAAACGTGCGTCCGATCAGCAGGTAGGTCGCCAACGTAGTGAGTGCGAAGAGGCCAGACAAACCCTCACCGCCTCTCACGCGTTCGACCAACGCGTAGATCACCTGGGATAACCAGGCGGCGTCGATGACTTTCATGCCTTGCATCAAAGACACAAAGGGGTCTTCAAGCGGGAGTGCCCCGTGTTCGAGAATCCAGTTTCCGTAGGCCACGTGTCCCCACAGATCGGTCTCCCGCAAAGGGAACAGATTGACCAAGTAGTATAGGGCACACCAGAAGGGAACGATGGCGAGGTGCCACGGCGAGAGCGCCCAGCGAGGATGCAGTTCGGGACGCAGCAGGGAACTCGCGATTGCGATTTCGGGATCGTGGTTAGTCGCCATCGCTATGGTTTTTCTTGTTTGCTGCGTTCGCGGATCTCAGCCCGGGAAATGCCGAGCTGATCCCGTGATAGGTAGTGCCATTGACCGTTCTCGTACTTGGCCATGTAGACCTCGCCGATGTCGTCCATCGCCGGGCTGAACGTGATCTCACCCGTCACTCCCTGCCAGGGGACGTTGCGATAGGCCAGCAGGTCGCGGATCTTGGCGCGGTTCAGCCCCGCCTCCTGGATCGCCCAGATCAGCATGTTCATCCCGTCGTAGGAATGGGCGGCGTAAGTCTCGACCTCCAGGGCGTCGGGGAATCGCTGGCGGAACGCCTCGCGGAGATGATCGAGTTTAGGGTCCTTGCGGGTCGGATCCCAAGGGTACGTGCAGATGACGCCCTCGGCGTTCTGGCCCGCGAGCTTCACGAACTCGTCGGAGGCGCAACGGTCACAGGCGAAGTACGGCTGCTTCATTCCCCGAGCCCGCATCCCATTCAGGATCCTGGCGCCTTCCGCGGCGTCGCCCCAGTGGATGACCGCATCCAAGTTGAGCTGTTGAAAGTAGTTCAACTGCGGAGTGAAATCCTCGGTGCCCACCTTGTATGTCATCTCGGCAATGATCGGATGCTGCACCCGGCGGCTGGCGTCCTTGATCTTGCGGATGCCAAACCGGCCATAGCGGTTGCTGGCGCGGATAATCCCGACCCTTTCGAATGGCTTAGCATCCTTACGCCGCCACAGGTAATCGTCCAGCATGTAGTTCATTTGGCGGTCGTCACCGATGCAGCGGAAGACCCAGGGGATGTTGGTCTCGATAAACGTCGGGTCGGTGTCGCCGCTGTTCATCATCGGGATCTCGGCCTTCAAGGCGACACGGATGGCGATGTGGCTGTTCGCACCGTCGATCGTGCCGAGGATCGCCCAGACATTCTGCTGGTAGGCCAGTTTGATGATCTCGTTGCCCGAGGAACCCCACAGGCCGTTGTCATTGGCGGTCACCAGTTCAAACGGAATGTGCCGTTTCAGGTAGCCGCCCCTGGCGTTGGCTTCCTCGATCGCCAACTGGCAGCCCTGGTGCATCTTGTTGCCCAATGGTGCATCTTGTTGCCCAAGTTCTCCTCGTGGCTCTTACCCCCTGTGGCCACGGAGACGGTGGGCGAGATGGGGCCGATGAAGCCGATCTTCACGGTCGTCAGGGTCTCGGGCTCGGGAATCGTGCGGCCGGCACCGGGATACGGCAACTGTTCGAGGAAATGACGTTTCTCCGGTGTTACGTAGCGGAGCGGTTCGTACTCCGGCGGAATGTGGCCGTACTCGACGTCTTTCTTCAACGGCAGTTTCGGCGATTGGTAGGCGTTCAGCGAGTTGATCTCCTTGAGAATCGCGGCGGCTTCGACTTCCGCCGGATCGACCGCACTCGCTGCCCCAGCCGGACTCGTGGGCGCCGCCGGGGCGGCAGCGTCCTTGGCCGCTGCCGCGGAGGCTGGGGCGCCGTCAGACCCGGACAGAGAGCCGGGTTGCCCGAACGCTACCCCAATTATCAGGATCATCGAAAACAACGCGGGCATGATGTGTCGCATGTTAGGTCTCCCCTACATCAATTGTCTTGTCACTTCTTGGCTTCGCTCGCCTCAGGCACGCTGACTTTGACGTCCTTGACCCAGTCGGGATTCTCTTTCAGACCGGCATAGTACCCGGTGCCGATCGCCCATCCCAAGCCCTTGGCGGTCCCCACCCAGGTGTCGTTGCCATCGACATCCAAGGCGATGGTAAAACTGTGAGGGACGCCCTGGTCCATGTCGACCGTGTGCAGCAGTTTTCCGGCCCGGTAGACCTGCGCCTTGCCACGTAGTGTGTCCGAGTCGCGGGTATAGCTCACGACACTCTCCGTGGGAAAATCGGCCACGACGCCCAGGCCCTTGTCCATGGCAAAGTAGCACTCATCGGCGCTGCGGGCCTTGACGTTATTTGTGAAATTGCTCGGCAGGCCGGTCTCGTGGTCGTAGAAGCCGCGCCAGTGGCGGCCGTCGTAGCGGCAGGTGCCAAAGTAGGAGGAGACCCAGAACACATCGTCTCCCACAGGGCTGACGCCCGTGACGATGACGTGAATGATCCCATCGTCGCGATAC
>JAPLNJ010000997.1 GCA_026692885.1 Planctomycetota bacterium
GCCATCGACGCCCTTGGGATGCTCCCAGAGTCGCGGCGCGACGAACTCGGCGATCAAGCCTTCGCCGTCGAGCGTCTTCTTCATGGCGGCGGCTTCTTTCTTGATCTTGGCCGCCGGCTTCGCTTCCAGGTCCGGCACCGCATCGTCGTCGTGGAACTGCACGCCGGCAAACCCGAGTTCCTTGTACAGCTTCAGCTTCTTGGCGAATTTCACCGACGGACGCACCGGCGGGCCGAACGGGTCCGCGCCCTCGTGAATGTTCCAGGGACCAAAGGAAAAGCGATATTCGGCCGCCATGAGAGTGCTCCTTTGCGATGAAAGTCTAGTAAATTCCAAGTGCGGGCTTCGGCCCACCCAAGCGGACGGCCAGGAAGCCGCACGACATCCGTAATCTCGCTGGCAACGCTGAGCATGATATGCGAAAAGACGGGGGTTCGTCTAGTTGTCGCCGTGAGCGAGGGGGCAGCGAAGGGGTCGAGTGCCGCTTGCCCCCAAATCCCACGGCTCCGCAGGAGCGTCGCCCTCCCCACCCCTTCATAGGCCCCTGGGTGCATCTCTCATGGCTGGTTGATCTGGCTGGTTAGTTGCGTACACTCTAGGAGACATGGACAAGACCATTGATTGTGTCGTCTGCGGCTCGTGTACGGTGGACGTGCTAGTACGGCCGTTTCCCTTGGATCGTCCGGTGGGCAGCGGTCAGCTGGTGCGGGTCGAGCCGATTCGAGCGACCACCGGCGGCATCGTCTGCAACTCGTCGATCGCGATGGCCAGGTTGGGTCTGCGGGCCGCCGGGTTCACGTACCTGGGCGACGACGACTGGGGGTGCTTGGTGCGGCGGAAGCTGCACGCCGAGGGCGTCGACGCGAGCCAACTGCTGACGCATCCGACCGCGCCCACCAGCGTCTCGGCGGTACTCGTCGCTGCCGACGGCGAACGCAGTTTCGCCCATTCGCAAGGTGCTCCGAAGCTGCTGGATGGCGAGGCGTTCCTCCGCCACTTGGAACTGTTCGCCCGCAGTCGCATGCTGCTGCTGGGCTACTATCCGTTGCTGCCAAACCTGCAGGCGGATCTCCCGGAAGTGCTGGCCCGGCTGCGCGAGGTCGGCTGTCGAACGGCGTTGGATGCGGCCGGTAACGGCGGGGACTTGCAGCCACTGGACCGCAGCTTGCCACACCTGGACGTGTACTGTCCGAGCTACTCCGAGGCGTCGCACCAGACGGGCGAGACGGAACCACGGCGCATCCTGGCGACGTTTCGTGACTGCGGTGCGACGGGATTGCTGGGGGTGAAGCTCGGCGCGCAGGGTGCGCTGTTAAGTCCCGAGCGTGGCGTCTTCCTGCCGATCCCCGCCGTGCCGCCGCCCGGACCGGTGGTGGACACCACAGGCGCTGGCGATGCGTTTTACGCCGGCCTGTTGACCGGTCTATTACGTGGTCTAAGTGTGGACGCGGCCGGCCGCCTGGCGGCGGCGATGGGTGCCTGTTGTGTCACGGCGTTAGGGGCGACAGCCGGCTTGAAGGATTTCGCAGGGACGGCGGCGTTGGCTGGGCTGGAGAAGGATTGAACGGGAGATAACCAAGGAAACGGAGGCGGCGGCACGCCGTGCGCTGGGACCGCTGTGTTCTGCTGTTCCGAATCGAACGTTCCACGTAAATCTGCTGGTGGAAGAATTCACTGCGGAATTCCCGTCGTTGGCCAAGATCAAGGGATTGCCCATTGAGAGGCTTCCCGCAAGCTAGTACTGCTAGCACCAAACGGTTTTCGGGGTTGTCGGTGTCAAGCATGGGGTTTTGCGGTTTCGCAGAGACGGAACGCCAGCTGGGGTCAGACGTACATATTTCAGATTTCGCGGTAGTGTGCCCAAGCTTAGGAAAAGTCCTCTGCCCGCGAAAACTGAAATCTGTACGTCTGACCCCTTGTCTCACGCCCCGTCTCTGCTGAACCGTTAAGTCTCATTCTTTGCGCGCAGGGGCCAAAATATCGTTTGGTGCTAGCACACCTGCACAAATTGCGTCTTTATCACCGCAGCGATTTGTTGTAGGATTCCCGCCTTGGCAGAATGGAGTCTGCCAGCGCCGACCCGTTGGTGCAGTTCACAGGACGTACGCTGCCTCAAGAACCAGCCCCGCCGATGACTCACACATCGGCGGGGCCATTTTCGTAACAGGAGAAGCTATGGAAGAGAATCAAGCCGCCAAGAAACCCATGAATAAGACGGAAATCCTCGCTGCCCTGAGCGAAACGACGGGCCTTACGAAACAGCAAGTCGCGGGGCTGTTCGATGAACTTGCCAAGTTGATCGGCAAGAATCTGGGCGATGCTGGCCCTGGCACCTTTGCCATTCCTGGCTTGCTGCAAATCAAGGTCGCCCGCAAGCCCGCGACCGAAGCGCGCAAGGGGATCA
>JAPLNJ010000998.1 GCA_026692885.1 Planctomycetota bacterium
CCGGCCCAGTTGACACCGCGGCAAGCGTGGCCGCTGGTCGGCAACAGCCTTTCGGTCCGGGCGGTGCAAGCCGTTCTGGACCCGGTGTTCGAGCGGTTCTGCAATCGTGGATAAGGGATCGGATTCGTTTAACCGCGACCCAACGGAGCCTGCTGAAAAAGTAGCGGAAAGCAAGCTTCCAGCTTGCCAATCTTCCGTATTCTCCGTTTCCTCGTCTTCCTCGGCTACGCATTTGGCAAGCTGGAAGCTTACCCCACGACTAATTCAGCAGCCTCCAACGGGGAGCGCGCACGGCGAGCCGTCGTCGAGGGACGCGCTCTCCCGGTCGCGGTTAAATGATCTCAACTCGCCACGCCAAGTGCGACTACGCCATCCGCTTCTTCTGTTCACGCCCCATCCACAAGGGCGTAACGACGAACCAGACCACGGCCACCACCAGCATCGACGTTTTCACTTGATCCAACGAGATCCGGTCCAGGAAGAACAGGACCGCGGGCACCACGGTGCCGATACAGGCCAGCCACGAGATGGTTTGCAGAACACGTCGCAGCATGTCACCCGGCATTGTCCGCCGCTCCTTGCTTACGATGGTTGTCTTGCAGAAGCTTGCTCAGCACCAGATACAGCAACGCCGCGACGAACCAGCCCGGCAGGCCGACAAAGAAGATGGCCTCCTGGCCGAACCGCCAGACCAGGCCCCCGCACACCGCCACGGTAGCCAACCACGTCAGGCCGGCGGCCCAGTTGAACTTGGCTCCCGAGTGATTCGCCCAGTTGCTGTGCAGCCCGACTCTGGACAACAACCAGAAATCCACAAAAATCACGGCGCCCATCGGCATCAGGATCAGGCCCCACATCGCGACGAATTCGAGCAACATCATCACCACACCGGGAAACACCCCGGCCAGCGTCGCTGCCAAGCCGGTGAGCAGGGTCATCGTGAACCGCGACACGTTGGGCACAATCCCCTGAAATGCCAGTCCGGCGCGGTAGATTGTGGGATTCGCGGTCGTCCAGCCCGCAGCGATGACGCACAGCAGACCGGCCAAGCCGCAAGCGCGATACGCCATCGGACCCGGCACGACATCCGTATTCGCCGGATCGAGATGGATCTGCAGCGAGTACAAGATGGAGGCCGACAGCCAAGCCATGAAATGGCCGACGTACATGCCCGCGGCCGAAGCCAAACCGTACCAGGACTTGCGGGCAAAGCGGAACAGCGACAGGTCGGCCATGCCGATGTGCCAGGCCATGTTGCAGAACCAGGCAAAGAACATCACGTGCCAGAACGTGAATTTCACGTTCCCGGCCAGCGGCTCGCCGCCTTTCCAGATGGTGGTCTGGGCCACCGACCAGAACTCGCTCGGCGAGCTCACGCCCAGCTGCCGCAAACCGACGATCCCGAAGGCCACGAACACCAGAATCATCCAGGGAGCCGCGAGATTGGCGAAGCGGGCCACGAACCGATAGCCGCCAGCCGCCACGATCGAGAACAAGGCACCGACAATCAGCACGGCCAGCACCCAGCCGACGCTGTTGGGATACCGGTCTTTCAGTCCCGGCATGTCGACGTTAAACCAGATGCCCAGGGCGGTGGTGGAGACCGTGATCATGGCTCCGGCCAGCAGCGTGAACATCACGCCGTTGGCCAAGTTATAGAGACTGACCAGTTGGCGGCCGCAGATTTTTTCCAGCTGGTAATACAGCGTCAGCCGCACGCGCGTCGCGATCGGCGCCGTGAACAAGGTCCAACTGAGCACGGCCAGCAGGTTGCCGACCAGTAAGCCAAACACCAAGTCGAAGGCACTTACCCCGTGGACCACGAACAGCGGGCCGATCATCAACTCGGTCCCCGCCACATGTTCCCCCACGTACTGCCCGACGTAACTCTTGAGTCCCAACAGCGCGTGCTCTGGGACCGGCTCGCGTTCGTATTCGTTCCCGGTCTCTGGTTGTGATTCCGTCATGTTCGGTTGCCGTGAACAGGGCAGGACATGGGCCGCTTCGCTGGGCAGGCCCGCCGTGGATGACGCGAGGAAATCAATGCGGCGGAGAGCTGGTCCTAAGTTCCGTCCTGAGTGCGTGACCCTCGACCGAGAGCATCATACACGTTTTGCTCGCACAACACATCCCAGAGACCGACGCCGGGCCTATGGCGGTCCACCTGCCTTCCCGGCTAAGATGCCCGCATGGCACTGGTCACCATCCATGAACTCAGCATCCGTTTCCGTGGTCCGCCCTTGTTGGACGGCATCAATTGTCAGATCGAACGCGGCCAAAGGATCGGTCTCCTGGGCCGCAACGGTGCGGGCAAGTCGACCTTGCTGCGCATCCTCTGCGGGCAGGTCGAAGCGGATCACGGCGAGGTCAGCCTGGCCTCCGGTGCCCATGTGTCGCTGCTCCCGCAGGATGTGCCGCAAGACCTGCACGGCCTTGTCGGCGAGGTGATCGCCAGTGGTCTGCCGGCCGCGGAGGACGAGCACGAATCGGCCTGGCGGGATGTGCAGCGGGTGGAGCGGATCCTGTCGCGCATGGAATTGAACGGCCAGGCCGCCTTCGAAATCCTGTCCACCGGGATGAAACGCCGCGTGCTGCTGGCGCGGGCCCTGGTCGCGGAACCCGACCTGCTGCTGTTGGACGAACCAACCAACCACTTGGATATCGAGGCCATCGAATGGCTTGAGCAGACGCTGGACCGTTGGGGCACCACCTTGATGTTCGTGACCCACGACCGCATGTTCCTGCGTAAACTGGCCGGTCGCATCCTGGAACTGGACCGCGGCCAGTTGTTTGATTGGTCCTGCGACTACGACACGTTCCTGAAACGGAAAGAGGCCTCGCTGGCCGCCGAAGAAAAACAGCACGAGTTGTTCGACAAAAAGCTGGCCGAAGAAGAGGTCTGGATCCGCACGGGCATTCGGGCTCGGCGGACTCGCAACGAAGGCCGCGTGCGGGCGTTGGAACAGCTGCGGCACGAACGCCAGGAGCGACGGACGGCTCCTGGCACAGTGCGCATGGAACTGCAACAGGAGCTGCGTAGCGGCAACCTGATCGTGCGGGCCGAGAACGTCGCGTTCGCCTACGGCGAAAGCCCGGTCTTTCGCGATCTGTCGACCACTATCCTGCGCGGCGATAAGATCGGGATCATCGGGCCGAACGGGGCCGGCAAGACCACCCTGCTCCGTGTGTTGCTGGGGCAACTTACGCCGACCCAAGGCAACCTCCGGCTGGGCACGAATCTACAGATCGCCTACTTCGACCAGTTGCGGGCTCAATTGGACGAGGAAAAAACGGTTCAGGAGAACGTGGCCGACGGTTACGACACCGTGCAGGTGGGCGGAAAAACGCAGCATGTGATCGGCTACTTGCAGGATTTTCTGTTCACGCCGGAACGGGCGCGCAGCCTGGTCCGCTTCCTGTCCGGCGGTGAACGCAATCGATTGCTGCTGGCGCGACTGTTCGCCAAACCGGCGAACGTGGTGGTCTTGGACGAACCGACCAACGACCTGGACGCCGAAACGCTGGAACTGCTGGAAGATCTGTTGGTTGAGTATGACGGAACCGTGCTGCTGGTCAGTCACGACCGGGCGTTCTTGAACAACGTGGTCACCGGCACACTCGTCTTCGCTTGCGACCAAGTCAAGGAATACGCCGGCGGCTACGACGACTGGCTGCATCAGCGACCGGCGGCCCCAGCTCGCAGCCCGGCGGACAAGGTCTCCGCGCGTGGGCCGGAACTCGTCGCCAACGTCGCACAAGCCGGTGTTCTGGGCGACGGCAGCCCGTCGAGTCGCGACCGCCGCTTGACGTACAAGGAAAAGCAGGAACTGGCCGCCCTGCCCAAGACGATCGAGCGGCTGGAGGCGGAGATCGCGGATCGGCAACAAGCGATGTCCGCCCCTGAATTCTACAAACGGCCCGGCCCGGCCATCGCCCGCGAAACCGCGACGCTCCGTCAGTTAGAAGAGCAAGTCGTCGCCGCGTACCAGCGGTGGGAAGATCTGGAAGCTCGGCCTTGATCGGAATGTTGCGCAAAACGCTAGCAGCAGGAGGTCAGGGTGGCTGATGCAGAACGCAGCAATGCCCCAAAATTCAGGGACTGGAGCATCGCTTCGTCAAGAAATCAAATTCGACTGTCTTAGTTTCGAAAACGACTCCGTCCAGCTCGCCTGGACGGTGAGAGAAGTCTTGTAAGCGAGAGATCGC
>JAPLNJ010000999.1 GCA_026692885.1 Planctomycetota bacterium
CTAAGTCAGCGTAAACAATACCTCACCGATCACGTTTGCCCTGCAAGATCAACTTTGGCGCGGCCGAGGCCTAGACGGCCACTTGCCGCGTTGCCCGACGGCCTACGTCTTGCTGGACCTGCGCAGGTCCGTTAGTCTAGGGACTGTTTGCTTAGCTTCCATTCCCGAGGAGTCTTTCATGCCGTCGCATCGATCCCCACTGATCCCGCTCGTGATGGCCTGCTTCGCTGGCGGTCTGGGCATCTGTTTCGCCTCGCTCGCTGCCGAGCCAGAGCAGAAGTCGGCAGCCGTGCAGCCCGCGGAGGAGAAGACGGAGGCCCCCAGCACGCCAGAGGAGGATCGTTATACGCTGCCCGTCGGCGACGCGAACGCTTTGGCGAAATTCCTCGATCAGTTGCAGATGTTCCGGCCCAGCCACACGGCGGAAATCGTCGAGTACCGCGAGAAGGCGCCGGTGGCCTTAAGGGCGGCAGCGGAGAAGATTCTGGAACTCGACAAGGATCAGAAATCGCCCGCCAACCAGCAGGCCCGGGGCTGCTTGCTGCAGTTGCGGGTGATGACCATCGAGCGGGCCAGTCCCGACGAGCAACGCCAGCTGCTCGACGAAGCGCGGGCTTACTTGGCCGGCAAGGAGTCGGCACGGGAGGATGTGGGTTTGGCGATGCTGGTCGCCAATGGGCTGGAACAGGCCGGGGCCGAGAAACTGGCGACCGAGGCTTTCCAGGTGTTCGGCAGCCTGTTCGCCGCCAGCCAGAATCCGCGATTGGTGTCCTTCGGCGAGTTGTGCGCGGGTTCCGCCCGGCGGCTCCAATTGGTGGGTCAGCCGATGGAGTTGGCCGGCACCAAGCTGGATGGGACCAAGTTCGCGCTGTCCGACTTGAAGGGGAAGGTGGTCTTGGTCGACTTCTGGGCCACTTGGTGCGGTCCTTGTCGCGACGAAGTCCCGCATGTCAAGCAGGCCTACCAGCGCTACCACCCGCTCGGCTTCGAAGTGGTCGGGATCAGTGTGGATCGCGAGCGGAAGACGCTTGAGCAGTTCGTCGCAGAAGAGAAGGTGCCGT
The DNA here is from genome assembly GCA_026692885.1 of Planctomycetota bacterium. Next base: position 1,062 of record JAPLNJ010000999.1, read on the forward strand.
GGATCACGCTTCACGAGCAGGATCAGAACGGCGAAAATCCCGCCACACGACGTTATGGTATTCTGGGGATTCCCAGCATGTTTCTCGTGGGCCGCGACGGTAAGGTGCTCTCCACGCATGCTCGCGGTGATGAACTCGCGCGACTGTTGATAGAACAGTTCGGCGAAGCCAAGGCCGCGACAAAAACGGGCGGCTAGGCTACCCGCTGCACGTGGACCGGTCTCTCCGAGACCGGGTTTCGCGTCTCGGAGAGACGCGACCACGTGGCCGTGATGGGTAGACTATTTCTGTCGGCTTGCCTAAAATGCCGCTTTCCAGGAAACGCCGCCCACCAGGCCAACGTGAATGCTCCAGGCGTCCGCCAACCCCCGAAAGGAATCGTGTTATGTCCCAGGCTTCCCCACGTCTCTCCTCTGCTGCCTGCCGCTGGTCGGCCGTCCTGACCTGCTGCCTGGGGCCGCTGAGCGGTCTGGCCGGCTGCGGCAAGAGTCAACCGAAGGGGCCGGTCACCGCGGAATCCAGCGCCTATCAGGTGGATGAGGGATCGCCGGAGAGCAAAGCCGCTGCCCGGGCCGCTACGGCGCCCCCGGCCGGTTCCGCCATCCCGGCAGCTGATCCGTATGCCTCCGTGTCCACAAACCTCAATGATCCGCCGAATGGATCCGGTTCGAGGCCGGCAACGCGGAGAGGGGAACCCGTGCCCACGTCGGGACAACCGGCAGATCCGAGCCTGCCCGGCGGCCCGGGCGTCAATCCGCCGCGAACATCGCCAGGCCTGCCCGGCCCGAACAATGACTCGTATGCGGTGCCGACGACCAAAGCAGCCCTGTTGACATTTCTGCAGGAACTCCGCACGCGTCGCCCCCAGGGTACCAACCAGACGCAACTGTTGGACGACTTCCGCAAGATCCAGGGGGTCCGGATTGCCGCCGCCGACAAACTGGCCTCGCTGTCCGCTGAAAAGCAGGATCGCTTGGCCGCCGCGATGTCCAAGGTGGAAGCTTTGCGGGAACTCTCGCAACTCGGCCCGGAGTACCAGAAGGAACTGCACGGTTATTGCCGCGTGCTGCTGAAAGACAAGGACGCAGATATCGCGAGGTTAGGACGCCTGGTGCTGTTCAGCTTGGCCGTGGACGACTTGGTCCAGCAGAAGGGCGTCGAGGTCGCACCGATCTTCGACGAATTGAAGTCGCTGGTGGCGGACAGTGCCAAGGATCCAGGCGTGTTTCTGGTGGCCAGCCAAGCGGCCATGGTGATGCAGCAACTCGGACACAAGGACTTGGCCAAGGAGGCCTTCCAACTGCTCGGCACCACGTACCAAGACAGCCAGGATCCGGAAGTACAGGTCCGCGCCCGTGAGTTGTTGCTCCAGGTCAAGGTGTTTGACGTGGATCTGTATGCCAAGGTGAATGCCATGATGAAGGGCGAACCAAACAGCGTGGCCCCGGTCCTGGACGCCTTGAAATCGCTGCTGTCGAGCGAGCAGCCCGACGCCGCCCTGCTGGACTTCATGGGGAAGGCGGTCCGCTTCATCGAAATGGCTCGGCAGTATGAAACCGCCGCGCAGGCCTATGCTTTAGTCGAAGCCACGTTCAAGAACAGCCCGGACAAGAAACTGGCCGACGAGGCCACCGCGAGTGCCGAACGCGGCCGGCGCCGCGCGGCGTTGGTGGGCCAGCCGTTTACCGTCACAGGCGTGCAACTGGATGGCACCCCGTTCGATTGGAGCAGGTATCGCGGCAAGGTGGTGTTGGTCAACTTCTGGGCCACCAGCTCCGAAGCGTGTCTGGCCGAAATTTCCAACCTGCACCGCGTGTTCACCCGGTATCATGACAAGGGCTTCGAGGTGGTGGGCGTCTGCTTGGACCAGGATCCCAAGGCCGTGGAACAGTTCTTGGAACCGCAGCCCTTGCCTTGGCCGATGGTCTTAGGTGCCGACCCGGCCGCCCGCGGGCTCAAGTTGCCGTTGGCGGTTCAGTGCGGGATCGACGACATCCCGTTCATGGTGCTGGTCGACCCCAGCGGGAAAGTCAAAGAAATCCACGTGCGCGGCGCCGAACTCGATCGGCAGTTGGCCGCCCTCCTCGGACCTGTCGGACCGGAGGCGAAGACTTTGCCGGCCCAGCCCGATCGGTCGCCCGCGGAACCCGACCGGACCTCGCAGCCGAAGGTACCGGGCCGCTAGCACCAAACGGTTTTCTGGGTTGTCGGTGTCAAAAATCAGGTTTTACTGGTTGGCATAGAAGGACCGCTGGCTGGGGTCAGACGTACAGATTTCAGTTTTCGCGGTCGTGTGCCCAACCATGTGGAAAGCCTTCTGCCCGCGAAAACTGAAATCTGTACGTCTGACCCCTTGTCTCGCGCCCCGTCCAGGCTGAACCGTTAAGTCTCATTCTTCACGCGCAAGGGCCAAGATACTGTGGGGCGCTAATGCCGATAGCCGCGCGGCGTGAGGGCTGCGCGAGCGCCGTGGGCAGCCAGACTCCACAGCCCTGGCTCAACGATGCACGCACCGATGCGGGTCAGCGGAACTTCCAGCGGCTGATCGCGGAGCATCCGCTCCGCCTCGTCCGGCGGCACCGCCAGAATCAGCTCGAAATCCTCGCCATCCGACAACGCGTGCTCCAGCGCCGAGGTTCGATCCTGCTCCGCCAGACGATGGGCGTCGTCGGCCAGGGGAATCGTGTCCGGCTCCAGTACTGCGCCGCACCGGCTCTCTTCCAGGATATGCGACAGATCCAAGGACAGCCCGTCGCTGACATCGGTAGCCGCATGAATCCGGTAGGTCGCGTGCAAGTGCAATGCTTCACGCACACGCGGGGTGAATTGGAAATGCTTCCCCAGCAGGCTGCCGCCGAAGCGACCGGTCACCAGGATCTGGTCACCGGGTTGGGCACCGCTGCGCAGGAGCACGCCGCCGCCGGTTGTCTCTCCCAGCGCGGTCACGCTGATCACGAGCCCGCCGTCCCACGTGTTGGTGTCGCCACCGGCGATTGCCACGCCGAACTCCGCGGCCAGCGGCAACAGACCTGCATACAGGTCCTGCGCCAGCGACAACGCCTCAGGCCGTGGCAGCATCAACGAGACGATCGCTGCCACCGGCCGGGCGGCCATAGCGGCCAAATCGCTGAGATTCACGGCCAGGGCTTTGCGGCCCACCAGTCGCGGGTCGCCACCGTTCAGCACGAAATCCACGCCGTCGCTCAGCATATCGCTGGTCGCAACGCACTGACCGTGTTGGGCCAATTGCAGCACGGCCGCGTCATCGCCCGGTCCGACCAGCAAGTTCGGATGTGGGGGCAGTTGCGTACGCAGCCAACGGATGAATTCGGTTTCCATGCCTCCGATTGTAGCGGACTCCGGCTCGACTAGCACCGGCATCGGGAGGGCGAGGCTCCTGCCGAGCCGGGGGCCGTGATGGCCGTCCCCGGCTCCGCGGGAGCGTCGCCCTCCCAGAAGCGGAGGCCCGCTACCGACTTGCTGCGCCGCGTTGCGAGACCTGTAGCACATTACTCCGCTCCACGCGAAGGTGCCCGTAGAGCGTGTCTTTGCCGCGCAGAATGTAGAACTTGACGGGCTGGAATTTCTCGAAGTCCGCGTGATTCAAGACGTACAGCATATTCTCTTGGGAAATGGTCTCCCACACGTGCATCCCCACCAGCACGTCACCCACGCGAATTCCTTGGCTGACCGCTGGCCCTTCGGCACGCACGGCCTGGACCTGCATGCCGCCGCGATACCGGGCGTACTGCTTCTGGAAATCCTCTTGAGAAATCGGCGTGAGCCGCAGTCCGAGTTCGTTCCAGGTCCGGTCCTCGAAGCTGTCCTTGTTGGCAGCGCCCAGGGCCAACTCCAGCGTTTCGGCTTGGCCTTTACGCAAAATCGACAGCGGAACCGGCTGGCCCTGGGTGCGGCCCAGTAAAGCCCGTTCGAAATCCAGGGCGCGCGTCACCCGAGTGCCGTCCACCGACACGATCACATCCCCGGACTGCAAGCCACATTTCTCCGCCGCGCTTTGTTCCCGGACCTTGGTCACGACAAACGTCCGCTCGCGATCGTCGGCCTTCGATTCGCCGACGATGCCATGCGACATGCGCTGGATCTTCTCGATACTCAGCAGCCGTGCGGCGGCCTCCATCGCTTCGTCCACGGGAATCGCAAAGCCGATACCCTGTGCCCCAACGCGAACGGCGACGTTGATGCCGATCATTTCGCCATCAATGTTCAGTAACGGACCACCGGAGTTGCCGGGATTGATGCTGGCGTCGGTCTGAATCAGGTTGCGGTACTGCTGGGTCGCGCTGACCTGGACTTCGCGATGCAGGGCACTGATGATGCCGCGGGTCACGGTGTGTTCGTAGCCGAAAGCGTTGCCGATCGCGATCACCGATTCACCCGTCATCAGGTCACTGGAAATACCGGTGTCGATCACCTGTAGCGGGCTCTCCGCATCGAGCTTGATCACGGCCAGATCGGTCACGGGATCATTCGAGACCAAGCGGGCCACGTAGGCCCGCTTGTCCGCCAGCGTCACCTGGATCGTCTCCACATTTTCCACGACATGGAAGTTGGTGAGGACGTAGCCGCGCTGGTCGACGACGATCCCAGTACCCATCCCGTTGACCTGCCGGAAGGGCTCGCCGGCGCCGGACTCGGTCGGCTCCGTCCGCACGGTGCGGCGGCCTTGGATATTGACGACCGAGAGCCGGGCTTTCTCGACCGCCCGTACGATGGCCGTCTGACGCTCGGGCGAGGCCGCGGCAGCGAGGGCGGCCAGGCCGCACAGCAGGGTTAAGGTTACACAAGAGGCCACCGCGCTGGACAGCGAGGTGCGACGGCGATCAGCAGGTTGATAGCGCATGCGGAGTCGTCAGCTTCGGTGGCATGTTCAGTAATGCGCCAATCGCAGGGTACGACCCAGGAGGTCGTGCTAGCGAGATAGCGCAGAGTCAGCGGGTCTGCAAACCTACATCGGTTCGGCGGAAAGACCGTCTTGATATCGGATCGGTCTAGCCGCAGACTCACCCCTGCTTTCCCCAAGTTCATGTGCTAGCTCGCAGGATTCATCGGTGATTTGGCCTGTGAGAAGCTGACCAAGGCGCACCTCTGCCGGGCGGGCTCAGACCCGAAAGACCTACAGACGTCACGCCTACACGGCCAAGAGTCTGCCGGTTTGTCGTGCGGCAGCAAATCGTCGCCACCGGCTACCAACTCAGGAAAGACCTATCTCGTTTAGTTGCCTCGTCTGTCCTGCAGTAAGCGATGAGCCCAATCGGCGTAGGCGGGTGTCCACGGTTCCAACGGCCAGTTCTCGTGCGACACGACCCGCACGTCGGGAATGATCACCCGTCGCCCCGGATCGTCCTGGTCGGAGACGTAGACCCGCTCTTCGGACCGGGCGTAGTACTTCGGCCGGAGTTGGCGATTGAGTTCCGTCTTGATTTCCGCGATTAAGTCCGAATGGAAGTTCGGCCAACCCGCCGGATCTTCCAGGTAGGGATCCATGCCAGGGAACGGAGACGGCATCGATCGGCAGTTAAACATAGGGACGTACCCTTGGACAGGGGCTCCCGCCCCCGCCGAGCTGGCCTCGAATGGCACGAGGTTAAGCGTAAGCCATTGTCATTCCGGCAGTTCCCCCACCCGGGCTCGCCCCGGTGGAGAAAAGGTTTGGTAACCAG
>JAPLNJ010001000.1 GCA_026692885.1 Planctomycetota bacterium
GGGGGAAGGTTTGCGCTAGCGTCATCTCCCGCTCCTCTGTCTCGCTCTCGCTGCTTCCATGGCGGTGAAGAAATCAGAGTATGAATAATTCGGGCTGATGGTTGCGGGCCTTCGCGTTTCTTGGCGGTGTGCTGGGCTGCGACTCAGGATGCTTTCGGCCCCGTGTTCCATCATGGCGGGGCAAGTGCGTATGTCGCCAGCACGACCAGGCCGAACAGCACGTAGGTCAGCGTGAATACCCACGGCGGAAATTCGTAACAGGATGAATTGACCAGCAATGGAAGAGGCGGTACACCGGTACAAACGAGATTTGTACCCGCCGACCATGACAGCGGAATCTTCTTCTTAGATTGCACCCGCCATAAAAAGAGAAAGCCTTACGCAAGTCGTTACTGCGTAAGGCTCTACTGAGTGGGCGCTACTGGACTCGAACCAGCGACCCCTAGCTTGTCGAGCTAGTGCTCTAACCAACTGAGCTAAGCGCCCTCGTTGCGCCGGCTATGTTCCCAGGAGATATCGGGAAACCATGACGGACAACGACGTCTATGTGACAGATTTGTCCGTTGCCTGTCAAGGGGTTCACAGGCCGTGTGCGCGGCGGGAAATCCTGGCGACAGCCGCGGGTCGGGCGTCAGGCTGGAAAACCTGACCTACGGGAAAAAATCGCAGGGAGGGTAAACGCAGGCCGGGAATCTCTCGCTATAATTAGCGCCGTGTTCACTTTGCTCCGCTTTCCCCTCACTGGAGAAACCACCATGAAACGGCGTGAAATGTTGCTCACCACTGGGACGGCACTGCTGGGGGCCTCGATGTTTCCCAGGCGTTGGGCTGCGGCGGCCGAGGGTAAGAAGAAGCAGAAAGTGCTGTTCTTCACCCGCAGCGCCGGTTTCGAACACAGCGCGATCAAACGCGACGGGGCGAACCTCGGACACGCCGAACGGGTTCTCATCGAACTGGGCAACGTCCGCGGTTTCGATGTCGAATGCACCAAGGACGGGGCGGTCTTCGATGGCGATCTGGGCAAGTATGACTTGCTCGCGTTCTACACATCGGGCAATTTGGTCACCGAACGGGGCAAAGACCCAGGCAGCCCCATGTCGGCGGACGGTAAGCAGAAGCTGTTGGACGCCATCGCGGCGGGCAAAGGATTCGTCGGCTTCCATGCCGCGACCGATTCGTTCCGCAGCGGGGGCATTGATCCGTACATCGCCATGATTGGCAGCGAGTTTGTCAGCCACGGCCGACAACAGGTCGCCAAGGTCACGGCCACTTCGCCCAAGTTCCCCGGCGCGGAGACGCTGTCGCTGAACGAAGAGTGGTACGCTTTGTCGAAGTTCGCCAAGGATCTGCACGTGATTTTGGTGCAGGAGACTGAGGGCATGGTGGACGCCCAGTACCAGCGGCCCCCGTTCCCCGCGACCTATGCGAGGATGCACGACAAGGGCCGCGTCTTCTACACGTCCTTCGGTCATCGTGAAGATATCTGGACGAACCCTAAGGTCCAAGACGTGGTGCTCGGCGGCATCGCCTGGGCCCTGCGCAACATCGACGCCGACGTGACTCCGAACATCGATCAGGTCGCGCCCAAGGCCAACCAGATGAAGAACTAATCGTCGGGACGAGAGACGGCTTGGGGCGGCACGTGGCGATTCCGCCGCGCGCCTGCCCCCAGGCTACAAGAACGCCGCGGTCAATTCGGCGATGACGGCATCCGACATGGGGGTCGTGTTGCCCAACAGGCGGCCGTTGATCAGGGTTTCGGCGGTCGATTCGAGAACCTCCAGCCGATCGAAGGCGTCCAGGGTGTTCGTCCCGCAGACCAGCACGCCGTCGTTTTCCAGAATCGCCACGGGCTGCTCCATAGAAACTCGCCGAGCCAGTTGTTCGGGAGCCGAGAACTGCAAGCCGAAGGGCACTCGCTGCACGTCGCGCAACAAGAGGTAGCTTTCGGGAATCGTCCGGGAGGCCAACGGCGCTGCGGTGACACTGAATGCGGTAGCATTGACTGTGTAGGCGTTGACAATGGCGCCGACTTCCGGATGCTGCGTGTAGATCGCCTGATGGAGTCGGGCCGCATGGCTCGGCGTCTGGCCAGCTTCGCACGCACCGTCGCGAACCAAGACGATGTCTTCCAGGTCCACCGTGTGGCGGTCTAACTCGTGCGACGTAATGACGAACGAATCCGCGTCGACTCGAGCCGAAAAGCTGCCTTCGGTACTGATGATCAGCCGATTGCGGTAGCCGCGGCGTAGGAAGGTGCACAACTGACGGCGGAGTTCCTTCTCCGCACTGCTCGGCGGGGCTGGCCTGAACTGCGGCAGCGGCGACGTCACGCGCTGCGCCAGCGTCAACTGGTCGTCGGTCAGGTAGCGGACCTCGCCCAGCACACCGGCTTTGATGATCGTCTTGGCTGTGAACTCGAGCGTCTCGAACCGCTGGAAGGCATTCTGCAGGCTTTCGCCGCCGACCACCACGCCGTGATTCTCGAGCAGTACGCAATGGAAGCCTTGCGCGAACGTGGCGACAATGTTGGCGGCTAGGGCCTGGCTGCCAGGTAAAGCGTAGCGAGCCAGTCCCGCCTCGCCACAGACCTCCCGCGTCTGGTGGAACAGTCGTGTGTCCGGCACCCGGTCGCTGATACTGAATGCGACCAACGCCACGCTGTGGGCGTGCACGATCCCGCGGAGATCGGGCCTCGCCGCGTAGATCGCTTGGTGGAAAGGATACTCCGACGAGGGCGGGTGCCGACCGTCCACCGAACCGTCCGGTCGCACACAAACGATGTCTTCCCGGCGAAGGCTGCCCTTGTCGACGCGCGCCGGCGTGATCCAGATTCCACCGTCTTGGTCACGAATCGAAAGATTCCCGCCGGAAGTCGTCGTCATGCGGTAGCGGTAAATTCGCTCCATCATGTGCATGATTTCGTCGCGGGGATGTAGCAAGTTGCGGGAGTGGTTCATCATGGCAGTGGCTCCTTGGTGTCCCAGCATACCACCGCGACGCGTGGCCCGAACAGACCGGTGGCTGCGCAGTCGTGGCGTTGCTCGTAACACTGCGAAATGCCGTCACTGCGAGCATTTCGCAACGTTATGATCAAGGCCGCAGTCATTCATGCAGGGACCCTCCAGCTTGCCCAAGTCCTTGACGCCGCTTGTGCCGGTGAGCGACATCCAGCGGGCCGGACCACTGGAAAGAACCCAGCTGCGGTATCTCGATGCCTTAAAGAACGGAGGACTGCCTCTGTTCCTGGACCGTCCGCAACGTTAGCCTAATCACAGACCGTTGCTACTCTATTTTCGCGAGTCCCCTAATCCGGAGATACTGCATGCAGACCAAGCCCGACGAATCGCCCGCCGCCCTGCCAGGTATCAGCCGCCGAGACTTCCTCTGCCGTAGCGCTGCGACCATCGCCACCTTCACCGTGTTGCCGGGCTCTGTGCTCGGCCGGGATGGTCAGAAATCGCCCAGCGAACGGCTCAACATCGCCGGCGTTGGCGTCGGTGGAATGGGAAGTCACAACCTCAAACAATGCAGCGCGGAAAACATTGTCGCCTTGTGCGATGTCGATCAGGTTTACGCCGCCAATACCTTCAAGGCATACCCGCAGGCCAAGATCTATCGCGACTTTCGCGAGCTGCTGGACAAGCAGAAAGATATCGACGCGGTTATCGTCGCCACGCCGGATCACACCCATGCCGTGATCGCCTTGGCCGCGATCAAGTCGGGGAAACACGTCTATGTCCAGAAGCCGATGGCCCACTCGGCCTATGAGGCGCGCGTATTGACCGAGGCCGCCCGCCAGCACAAGGTTGCCACGCAGATGGGCAATCAGGGACACTCCGGGGACGGCATCCGGCTGGTCTGCGAGTGGATCTGGAGCGGGGCTATCGGCGCGGTGCAGGAAGTGCATGCTTGGACCAATCGTCCGGTCTGGCCGCAAGGCATCGAGGTCGAGCGGCCGAAGGACACGCCGCCGGTGCCGTCGACGCTGGACTGGGACCTGTGGCTGGGTCCGGCGCCGTCCCGGCCGTATCACCCGGCCTACTTGCCGCAAAGCTGGCGTGCCTGGTGGGATTTCGGCACCGGCTCGCTAGGCGACCTGGGCTGCCACATCCTCGACCCCGTGTTCTGGGCGATGAAGCTGCAGTATCCGGTCAGCGTCGAGGCTAATATTTCCACGTACTGGGGCGGGTTCTGGCAGAAGACGGAACCGAAGAACGAGATGTACCCGCGGTCCACCATTGCACGGTATAAATTCCCGGCCCGCGGCGAGATGCCCGCACTGGACCTGACGTGGTGGGACGGCGGCTTGATGCCGGCTCGGCCCGCAGAGTTGGAGGAAGGCCGGCAGATGGGCGACTCCGACGGGGGCGTGCTGTTCGTCGGCGACAAGGGCAAGTTGCTGTGCGGTTGCTACGGCAAGGGCCCACGTCTGATCCCCGAAGCGAAGATGAAGGAGTTCCAGCGGCCGCCCCAGACGCTCGAACGCATCCCGAACGGCATGGATGGACACGAGCAGGATTGGGTCCGAGCGTGCAAGGGTGGTCCGCCCGCCAGTTGTAACTTCGACTATTCCGGGCCGCTGTCGGAAATGGTGTTGATGGGCAACCTGGCTGTGCGGTTCCCGGATCGGCGTCTGCTTTGGAACGGCGAGAAGCAGGAGATTTCCAATGACGCCGCGGCCAACGCCTATGTCCGCAGGAAGTACCGCGAAGGTTGGACGCTCTGAAATAAACAGCCGTGCGTCACGGAGGATTAGTTCTTCCGCGACGCACGGCGTAAGAAGGGCTACCACCGGCGACCAAGGAACGGCCTTGATCATAAGGTGGCGCAAAACGCTAGCAGCAGGGGGTCAGGGTGGCTGGAGGCAGAGTGCAGCGATGCCCCAGAACCCGGGTACTGGGGCTTCGCTTAGGCTCAGCCGCCAGCCACCCGGCCCGTTTGCCAGCACCAACAGCCGTGCGCAACCTTATGATCAAGGCCCCAAGGGGCCTTGGTCATAAAGTTGCGCAAAACGCTAGCAGCGGATCATCGCAACCCGACGCGTCAGCGAGGAAATGCC
>JAPLNJ010001001.1 GCA_026692885.1 Planctomycetota bacterium
TGGAACTGGTGGCAGAAGTAGATCAGCCCCTGCGAGCCGTGGATGATCGACATCCACGCCTCGGCCTTCACCTGTTGCCGTGTGGGCTTGGTCGTCGTGTTGCTGATTCGCGTACACTCGACGCAGTTCCAGGTGATCCGGTCGCTGCCCGACCAACTGCGCAATCGCTGGACACCACGGGCCACGTACCACAGCTTCCCGGCGACAGCGGGTTTGTCATGGACAGCCGGGTAGATGTCGAAAGAGACGATGTCGCCTCCTTGCACGTACGTGGGGTAGTCTTCCGCGTGGCCCGTCCGCACGCCCCGGCCATGCCATCCGTCCCAGGCGACGCCTTGGCCCAGATTGAGCATCACCGGCCGGGAGGGATCTTTCGCTCGGATCTTCCGGCAATCTTCGATAATCTTCTCCGGCGGGATCGGGGGGCCGTAGCCCTTGCCCTTACCCAGCGACTGGGCGTTGTCCGGTTCGTCGCCGTGCATCCAGCCGACGAGGATCTCCTCGTCCAGGTGTGCGAGCGCATAGGCGTTCTGCTCACAAATGACCTGCATGCCGTGCCGCTTCAGATCGGCGATTTGTTGCTCGGTTGGGCCTTCCCAGAGTGCTACGTACAGATTGATGCCCAGCTTCTGATACTTCGGGGCGTTCCGGGGATCTTGCAGCCAAACGGCGATGGGGAAGTAATCGGCGCCCTGGCTCGGCCCGTTTTGCCATTTGGCGTAAGTGCTCGCCTTAGCCGGATGGCTTCCGTTCTTTGCTTCCTCACATCGGCCAACTACCGACCAAAGCAGTACCATGCCAAGGGCAGCGACGAGACTGGCTCTGACAGGGACGTAATGTCGGACCAAGCAGCGTTTCGTTGTCACCGGTGTCTCCTTTCAATCTGCGAACTGACCCAACACTGGCCTCTCCGCGAGCACGTAGCCTGCGTACCGCATGCTCACCGTGACGCTGTGGTCTGTGACGTAACGAACTGAGCGAGCCCTTCCGATGGATGGATCGCCCCAGACGGTCACTCGACTTGTCGCGCCTCCCAATCAAGCACCAGCTTACGATCTCTGACCCCAAACGTCCAACGCTGCCCTTCGGTCCGTAGCGAGACTCGCGCCGGCTTCTCCCCAATCCGAGACCAGGACAGGGCCACGGCATCATGCCACTTCTCTTGCTGGGTTCTCAGACGAACCGTGAACAGGCTCAATTCCTTTCCGCTGTGCCTGCCGGGTAGGGGTAATGCCTCGCCGGAGACCTGCACCCCCTCGGTCGTCAACGGCTCGATTTGTAGTGCGATTTGCTTGCCCTTGACCAGGAACGTGTTTTCCTGACGCTCGGCCTGCTGTTCCGGGTGAAACCGCAGCTCCAAGGACGATTCCTTGTCTAACAGGATCTCGTCGGCGACGATCAGCACATCGGGTTTCACGAAGATCAGGTGCCGCACGAATCGTTTCAGGCCCAGTTCTTTGGGATAGGCATCGGTCGCATCGCCGATGATCTGGTCGATCGTAGGCGTAGACACGGCCCGCAGCACCTTGGGCATCGATTTCTGCGCCAAGGCTTCGCTGCCTCGGAACCACTCCGCCCCTTCGCCGAGTTGCCCGCGCCCGTTGACGAGCAACGTGTTGTGCTGTCCTGTCCACTTGGGATGATAGCCATCGTCACGCAGGAGCCACTGGCCACCGCCGAAGAGCACGAAATGGTTCGCGTCGGGATGTACATGACCGCCGCCCGGATCGTACGCGAAACGATCCAGGGCCTCGTGGCCGAGGAAGGGCCCGCACTTGAAGACCAGCAACGATTCGTCTCCCGACCAGCCCGTGCGCGCCGCGACGATCCCCATGTCCGGGAAGTGGTGCAACGTGGGCAGGTCGTCCGGTGGCTGCGGGTGCAACGCAGCGTCCAGCCAGACCAGGTTCAGCCAGGAGGCCGCCCGGGCGGCGACGTTGGCCTCGTCGATCTGCTGGGCCAGCCACTGGGCATGGCCGTCCTGAAAACGGCGGGCCAAGCCGCGCAGCAGGTAATCCGGCCCATACCAATGACCACGCGGGCAGTCCGCGAGATCCACGATGCAGTTTCCCGATTTCCAGGTGTTGCGAGGCAATGATAGGTACTGGGCGTACAACGCCGTGTTGCGCCACCAGGGGCCATCGTAGATGTCCACGTCGAGGTAGGTCTTGGCCAGATCCATGAACTTGAGCATGTACTCGACGCCGTACTCCCAGTACCCCACGCCCTCGTGGCTCGCTCCGTCTGGCCCGAGCGCCGCCATGGTCCGCCGAAACTTCTCCAATGGCAGGCCGATCCAACACACACCGTCATCCACCTCGTCGAACAGTGCCAGCCCGGCGACGGCCATGCCCGAGACATTGACCCAGAGGTGGTTTTGCAGATACGCGCGGTGCCACCAGGCCTTGCCACTAGCCGCTGCCTCGAACATTGTCGAGGTGCGTTTGACCAGGGTCTCGCGAATCTGACGCTTTGCTGATTCATCCAGATCCTGGTAGCACCAGTCGTAGACCAGCCCCAATCCGAAAAGCTGGTGACCGGTGGCCAAGTCCATGCCGTCGATGCGTTTCAAGCCCCAGGTCTTATAGCTACAGGAGGCCAGCGCCCATTGGCGTGTGGCGGTCAGGTACTGCTTGTCGCCGGTCAGGACATAGGCCATTGCCAGCACGGGCAGGGTGTTACCAACCTCGCGCTGCCAGAGCTGCTCGTCGCCGCTATGGCCGTCGTCGAGGATGTAGGCTGGCGGCCCGCGCCGGACGGCTTGATCGGCCTGCTCCCGGAGCTTCTGCCACATTCCGGCATGCGTGGTCTTGATCGCCTCGCGGAGTTCCGCAATCCGTTGGCTCGTCAGGTAAATCCTTGGATGGACGCCCCGCACTTTCTCCAGGGCCGGGGGAACGGGCTTCAGCCGATACGTGTCCCAGAAGCCGAACCGCTCGATCGACTCCAGGCGAACGTCCGCCAAGTAGCCGTCGATCTCGGCCGATCCGTCGGTCCCTTAATCCAGACAGATGATATGTCAGCCTGAGCGAGCTACTGGCCCGGCGTCAGCGAAATACCGATCATCGGGTTCCTGACAAACACGCGATGCAGGCGCACGTCGGTCAGTCCGGCGGCAACATCTTCCCTGTTGGCAAATCGCAGCTCGCGGGTCTGAGCCAACATCTCCGTCAGGAAGGCGTCGTCGCCCTGCCCCACGTCGGCGATGGGCTTCGCCCCGCCCCCCGGCGTGTACTGAACGCTGTCCAGACGAGCGGCGCGGGCGTTGGACGATTGATTGGCGAAATACTCGCCGTTGCCATGGCAGCCCAGCGCCAGCACCTTGGTCTGAGGGTCTCCCCCCTTGACGACCAGAGCAGGGATTCCTTCATCGCCTCCGACCTGCGTGAAGCAGACGCCCAGGAAACTCACCCGACCACGGAAACCGTCGATTTCCAGGCCCGGCTCGCCGCGTTTGCGGGGATGGGCCACGTTGGAACCGTGCAACGTGAACTCACCGTGGCCGGTGAAATGCAGGAACCGTGGCTGGCTGCCGGTCTCGTACCAGATGTCGCGGGCCAACAACCGTCCGCCGTCCGAAATGTCGTAGCTCAAGTCGTTGTTGCTGGAAGCGCCACTGAGGATGACGACGCGACCTTCGGTGGGCTGCCCTTGCCGGAGCCGTGGACCGCCCACGACCCTCACGCCGATCTTGTTTCCCCCGTGTCCGCAATCCCGCAGTTGCACCTGTGCCCGTTCCGCGCCGTTGACCAGGTAGCCCACCTCCATCGCGCCATCCACTTGCACCTGGTCGAAGAACACCCGGCCGCCTGGCTGATCGTACTGCTGGATCGCCAGGGCATCGGCCTTCCCCGAGCCGACCAACACCAGATCCCGAAGCGTGGCGCGGCTGGGGCCAGCCAGCCTCACAATCGGTCCACGGCCTTCGCCCGTCCACTGCAACTGCGTGTTGTAGGGGATGCCCTCGCCGACCAACTGGACGTCGCAACCGACCGGGATGGTCAGCGTATGATTGATCGAATATTGGCCCGCGGCAAAGTGGATGATGGGTCGCTGGCCCGTGAGTTTCGCAGCGGCGTCGATGATCGCCTGGATGGCGGCGGCATCCGATCCCGGACGCACCGCGAGGACCTTCCTGGACAATCGCGGGGGTGTGCCGGGCAGCGTGGGGATCGCGAGTGGCAACTTCTCACGACTGGCGGTCCGGTCGGCTATCGCGATCGAACCGGTCCTAAAGCTAATCGGCTTCGCCACCGTGAACGTGTTCCCGACCGAAATCACGTGCGAGTTCTGGCCGACAGCTACCGGCCCCTCGGTGACCTCGCCCCGGCTGGCGATCGTATTGTCCAACAGGAAGACGGGACCGAGGTTGCCCACGCGGATGGCTTGCGTGTCGGCTGGGTCGATAATCTGATTGTCTTGAAACGTCAGTTGCGCCCCCGCGCCGATCCCGGCAGCGACGAAGAACGCCTTAGACCCCACCGAGGTGTTGTGGCGGAAACTGAAGTAGCCCGTGTTGCCGATGGTGATGTCGGCCTCGGTCGAGCGGCGGAAAACGCTCTTGTAAACATGGAAATTGCCCGCTCCATAGCTGTTCGTCGCACCCACGCGACAATCCTCGAACAAGCAGTGCCACATCCACCAGTCCAGCGAGTTGAAGTTCTGGATGCTCACCCCCGCCTTGGAGCAGCGGAGGAAGCGGCACCGCTGGACAGAGGTTTCGGCGATGCCCGCCCTGGCCGGATCGCCCGCCTCGATGCCGAAGCCCGCGTCGCGAAATACCATGTCGGCCATCTCGTTGGCCGTGACGAATTCCGGCCCATGGCGGACGGCCGTCTTGGCCTTGCCCCGGCCGTCAAAGGTGATGCGGCCCAGCTTGCTGTACCAGGCACCATAGTCGAACATCACGCCGTCCACCGGGCCGTCCCACACGACACTCGTCGTGTCTGGGCTCTCGCCTTGGATGTTCAGCCCGATGGCCTCGCGCCCGCCCTTGCGGGGCAGCGTAAGCGTGCGCGTGATTCGGTACACGCCTGCGGGCAGGTAGACGGCTCGGGTCTGGCCTTTCTCATCCCGCAGCGAGTCGAGGGCCTTCTGCAACGCCACACTGTCGTCGGCTTTGCCGTCGCCGACTGCCTGGAAGTCCCGCTTGGCGTCGGCCCAGCCCTCCAGGGGACCGCTCCACTCGTCGCCCCGGACAGGCAGTTCGAGGATTGCCCCCATCGCCATTGCGGTCAACATGATTGCCATCCGCACGGGATCTCGCGATGCTCGGTGCATATAGCCCTCAGTTCTCCCCATCTCGTCCCCAGTGGTTTCGATGTAGCTTGCATGTCTGCTGCCCGGCCGCCCCGAGCAATCCAGGAAGATCATACTCGAGAATGTTCGTAAAGCTGCCCACGTGGCTGAGCACCTTGCGGAAGGCATCGGGTCGCTGCCAAGCTACCGTGAACGCACAGATGCCGCCCGAGGAAATCCCGCAGATCGCCCGGCACTCGGGGTCCTCGGTCAGCTTGTATCGCTTGCCGACCTCCGGCAGGATTTCCTCC